>JACRFY010000178.1 GCA_016212565.1 Magnetospirillum sp.
CATGAAGCGGGCATAGACGAAGGTCGCCACCGCGCCGGCCACCGTCGCGGTGACCGCCCAGAAGCTGCCGGCGAGGAAGCCGAAGGCGTAGCCGCCGAGGAACGACACCACCTGGCGCGGCAGGCCGATGGCGGTGAAGGCACCGCCGACCAGGACGAACAGCAATTCGCCGGCCAGGCCGTGGCCGCGGACCTCGGCGTCGACCCAGCCCTTTTCCAGCATGCTCTTGATGCCCAGGCCTTCGAGCAGGACTCCCACCGCGACCAGCGAGGCGATCAGCACCAGACCGCGGATCTGTACCGCGGGGTCGAGAAGGGGATGGCGCTTGCGGCTCACTTGGGGATCTCGACCACCGGATTGCGCGAGCGGCGCATCAGCCACATCACGCCCAGCAGGTCGGGGATGCCGACCAGGGCCCGGCGCAGGTTGCTGTAGTTGGAGGCGCCGCGCTCGCGCGGGCGGTGGTTGACCGTCACCGATTCGACCCGTCCGCCGGCGCGGATGGTCAGGGCGGGCAGGTAGCGATGCATGTGGTCGAAGCGCGGCAGGTCGAGGAACAGGGCGCGCGGGAACAGCTTGGTGCCGCAGCCGGTGTCGGGGGTGTCGTCCTTGAGCGCCGCGGCGCGGATGGCATTGGCCGCCTTCGAGGCCCAGCGCCGCGAAGCGGTGTCCTGGCGCCGTGCCCGCCAGCCGGCGATCATCAGCGTGTCGCGCTCGCCGGCGGGGGCGGCCCGCCAGCGCTCGACCAGGGCGGGGATGTCGGCGGGGTCGTTCTGGCCATCGCCGTCGAGGGTGGCGATCAGCGGCGCGCGGGCGATGCGGACCCCGGTGGCAATGGCCTGGCTCTGGCCGCAACTGGCGCGGTGGCGCACCACGGTGAGACGGGGATCGGCCCGCCGCGCCTCGGCGAGGATGGCCGGGCTGGCATCGGTCGAGCCGTCGTCGACGTAGACGATCTCGAAGTCCAGCTTGCCGTCGAGCGCGGCATGGATCTCGGCCAGCAGCGGCCGGATGTTGTCGGCCTCGTTCTTGACCGGCACGACGACGGCCAGTTCCACCTCAGGCGCGGACATGATCGAACCCTTGCTTCACGCCAGCCCTTGGCGTCCCATTTCGAGGAATTTCTCGCGGCGACGGGCGCGCAGCACGCCGCCGTCCAGGCCCTCCAGCCCCTTGAGCGCCGCTTCCAGGGCATCGCCCAGGTTGCGCATCGCCAGATCGAGGTTGCGATGGGCGCCGCCCAGCGGCTCGGGGACCACCACGTCGATGATTCCCAGGCGTTGCAGGTCCTGAGCGGTCAGCTTCAGCGCCTCGGCCGCATCCTTGGCCGCGTCGCCGGTGCGCCACAGGATCGAGGCGCAGCCTTCGGGGCTGATCACCGAGTAGATGGCGTGTTCGAGCATCAGCACCGCATTGGCCGCCGCCAGGGCGATGGCCCCGCCCGATCCGCCCTCGCCGATCACCACGGCGACGAAGGGAACGCGCAGATTGAGCCCGGCTTCGATGGAGCGGGCGATGGCCTCGGCCTGGCCGCGCGCCTCGGCGTCGACGCCGGGATAGGCGCCGGCGGTATCGATCAGCGTCACCACCGGGATGCCGAAATGGTCGGCCATCTCCATCAGCCGCCGCGCCTTGCGATAGCCCTCGGGCTTGGCCATGCCGAAATTGTGGGTGACGCGGCTTTCGGTGTCCGAGCCCTTCTCGTTGCCGATCACCATCACCGAGCGGCCGCGGAAGCGGCCCAGCCCGCCGACGATGGCGCGATCCTCGCCGAAGCAGCGGTCGCCGGCCAGCGGGGTGAATTCCTCGATCAACGCCTTGATGGTGTCGAGCGAATGGGGCCGTTCCGGATGGCGGGCGACCTGGGTCTTCTGCCACGGGGTGAGCTTGGCGTAGGTCGCGCGCAGGAGCTTGTCGACCTTGACCTGCAGGCGGCCCACTTCGTCGGCGATGTTGACGTCGCCGCCGTCGCCGAGGTGGCGGAGCTCCTCGATCTTGCCTTCCAGCTCGGCGATGGGCTTTTCGAAGTCGAGTATGTGCATGGCCGGACTAAATACCACAGACGGCATGGGGAGCAAGCGAAAGAGAGGGACTAGCGGCCCAGCGCGTCGATCTGCTGCTGGATTTCGGCCCGTTCCGCCGAGTCCGGCGGCATCTGTTGCAGCAGCCGCGTCCACAGGGCGCGCGCCTCGGCCGGCTTGCCGGCCTGCGCCGCCGCCACGCCGAGGAAGTACAGGGCGTCGGCATTGCCGGCGTCGAGCGCCACCACCTCGCGCATCGTTGCGACGAAGGCCGGCGGCAGCTTCGCGCCCTGCTCGATTCCGGCCAGCAGGACGGCGGCATACTCCATGCGCGCCGCCACGTCGCCGGGCAGCAGCTTGATGGCCGTCTCCAGCGCCGTCTTGGCCCGCTCCATGTCGCCCAGCACCCGGTACGAGCGGCCGAGCATGAACCAGCCCTTGCCGTCGGCCGGGTTCTGTTCCAGCCGTTCCGCCAGCTTGGTCACCATGTCCTGGACCATCGCCGCCTGCTGCTGCATCTTGCCGCTGCGCTCGCCGGCCGGCTGGTCGGGCAGGAACGGCGAGCCGAGCCCGGCATAGAGACCGAAGGCGAGCAGCGGCACCAGGGCGGCCACGGCGACGACCACCGCCGGCCGACGGCGTGCCGGCGGCCGCGGCTCGGCGCCCTTGCCCTCCTGAGCGGCGCCGAGCATGCGTCGGCCGACCTCGGCCTTGGCCGCCTCGGCCTGATCCGCGGTCAGCACGCCGCGCTCGACGTCGCGGGCGATCTCGGCCAACTGGTCCTTGTAGACCACCAGATCGTAGGTGGAACGCTCGGCGGCCTTGCCGGCCGGACGCAGCAGCGGCACCACCAGGAAGGCCACCGCCACCGCGGCCATGACGGCGAAGAGAACCCAAATCATCACTTGGCCTGATCCTTCAACAGGACGTCGAGGCGGCGCTGCTCCTCGGCCGTCAGCGGCGGGGCGGCGGGTTGGCCGCCGCGGCGGCGGAACACCAGCCAGGCGGCGCCCAGGGCGGTCAGCAGCAGCGCGAACGGCCCCAGCCACAGCACCAGAGTCGAGGCCTTCACCGGCGGCCGCAACAGCACGTAGTCGCCGTAGCGGTCGACGACGTATTTCTTGATCTGGCTTTCGCTCTCGCCGGCGGCGATGTGCTCGCGGACGATCACCCGCAGGTCCTTGGCCAGGTCGGCGTTGGAATCCTCGATGGATTCGCTCTGGCACACCAGACAGCGCAGTTCCTTGCCCAGGGCATGGGCGCGGGCTTCGAGGGCCGGATCCTTCAGCATCTCGTCGGGGTCGGCGGCGAAGGCCGGGGCGGCGAGGGCGAGAAGGACGGCCAGTGCCGCCGGACGGGGCAGGCTCATTTGTTCAGCTCCACGATGATCGGCAGCAGGGTCGCCTCCCACACCTTGGGGGTGATCGGGCCGACATGCTTGTAGCGGATCACCCCGGCCTTATCGACGATGAACGATTCCGGCGCCCCGGTGACGCCGAAGTCGATGGAGGTCCGACCCGGCGCGGGGTCGACGCCGACGCGGTCGTAGGGGTCGCCGTTCCGTTGCAGCCAGGCCAGCGCCTTGGCCGGATCGTCGCGCCAGTCGATGCCGTGGATCGGTACCACCCCCTGGGCCTTGATGCGCATCAGGGTCGGATGCTCGTCGGCGCAGGAAATGCACCACGAGCCGAAGATGTTGACCAGCGACACCCGCCCCTTGAGATCGGCGCTCGCCAGACCCGAATCGGCCGGCCGGCCGGCCAGGGCCGGCAGGTTCATCTCCGGCACCGGGCGGTCGATCAGCACCGAGGGGATGTCGCGCGGGTTGAGGAACAGGCCGCCGAGTAAGAATCCGGCCAGCACCAGGAACAGGGCCACCGGCAACAGATACAGCGAACGGCGCATCGCTCTTCCTTCCTCAGGCTTTCGCACGGGCGCGTTGCGGGGCGCCGATGCGGTGGCGGCGGTCGGACAGCGACACCAGCCCGCCCAGCACCATCATCGCCGCGCCGGCCCACATCCACGGCACCAGCGGATTGAAGTACAGCCGGGTGACGTAGCCGCCCTTGCCGTCGGCATCGCCGATCACCGCATAGACGTCGCCGAGGACGGTGC
Source organism: Magnetospirillum sp. (assembly GCA_016212565.1). Classification (GTDB taxonomy): domain Bacteria; phylum Pseudomonadota; class Alphaproteobacteria; order Rhodospirillales; family Magnetospirillaceae; genus JACRFY01. The sequence continues at coordinate 4,137 of JACRFY010000178.1, forward strand.
CGTGGATCGCCGCCTCGGTGGTCGGGCGCGGCGGCTGGCGATAGGCCCGCTTCTCCGGCCGCATCACCGCGAAGGGCCGGCCGTCCTTGGCGACGGTGAAGGTGCCTTCGAGGGCCGAGTAGTTCGGCCCCGCCACCTCATGGGCATCGGTCAGGGTAAAGGCGTAGCCGGCCACGGTCACCGTCTCGCCGATCTTCTGCGTCTGCACGCTCTCGGACTTCCACGCCGAGGAGGCGGTCATGCCGGCGATGAACACCGCCAGGCCGAAATGGGTCAGGGTCATGCCCCACGCCGAGCGCGGCAGCACCGCGATCCGGTGCGGCAGGCCGGCCAATGGGGCGCGGAACAGCCGCACCCGCTCGGCCCACTCGGCCAGGGTGCCCAGCGCCAGCCACACCGCCAGGCCCATGCCGCCGGCCGCCCACCACGGGCCGGCCGAACCGCCTTGCAGCATCCAGGTGGCCGCCGCCGCGGCCAGCGCCAGGAGCATGGACAGCTTGAGGCGCAGCAGCGCTCCGGCGAGATCGCCGCGCTTCCATGCCAGCATCGGCCCGATGCCCATCGCCACCACCATCGGCACCATCAGCGGCAGGAACACCGAATTGAAGAACGGCGGGCCCACCGAGACCTTGCCCAGCGACAGGGCATCGGCGAACAGCGGGTAGAGGGTGCCGAGCAGCACGGTGCCGGCGCCGGTGGCCATCAGCACGTTGTTGAACAGCAGCGCGCCTTCGCGCGACACCGGGGCGAACATCCCGCCCATCTTCAGCCATGGGGCGCGGGCGGCATAGAGCGAGAACGAGCCGCCGATCGACACCACCAGCAGCAGCAGGATGAAGGCGCCGCGGGCCGGATCGGTGGCGAAGGCGTGGACGCTGGTCAGCACCCCCGAGCGGACCAGGAAGGTGCCGAGCAGCGAGAAGCCGAAGGCGACGATGGCCAGCAGGATGGTCCAGCTCTTCAGCGCGTCGCGCTTCTCGACCACCGCCGCCGAGTGGAGCAGCGCGGTGCCGGCCAGCCAGGGCATGAACGAGGCGTTTTCCACCGGGTCCCAGTACCACCAGCCGCCCCAGCCCAGCTCGTAATAGGCCCACCACGAGCCCAGCACGATGCCGGCGGAGAGGAAGATCCACGCCGCCAGGGTCCACGGCCGCACCCAGCGCGCCCAGGCCGGATCGACCCGGCCCTCGATCAAGGCGGCGATGGCGAAGCTGTAGGCCATCGAGAAGCCGACATAGCCGAGATAGAGCAGCGGCGGGTGGAAGGCCAGGCCGGGGTCCTGCAACAGCGGATTGAGGCCGCTGCCGTTGAACGGGGCCGGATCGAGGCGGGCGAACGGATTCGAGGTGAGCAGGATGAACAGCAGGAAGCCGACCGAGATCATCGCCTGCACGCCCAGCGCCCGGGCCTTCAGCCCCGGCGGCAGGTTGCGGCCCAAGACGCTCACCGCCAGCCCGAACAGGGCCAGGATGGTGATCCACAGCAGCAGCGACCCCTCGTGGTTGCCCCACACGCCGGCCACCTTGTAGAGCATCGGCTTGTCGGTATGGCTGTTCTGGGCCACGTTCAGCACCGAGAAGTCGGAGGTGACGTAGGCGTGGGTCAGCGCCGCGAAGGCGACGGCGATGAACAGGAACTGCGCTGCCGAGGCCGGCCCGGCGACCGCCATCCACTGGCGCTGGTTGCGGGCCGCCCCCACCATCGGCAGGGTGGCCTGGACCAGGGCGACGGCCAGGGCGAGGATGAGGGCGAAGTGACCGAGCTCGGCGATCATCGGGCGGGACCCTCTTCGCGCTGCCACTCGCCGGACTTCTTCAGCGCGTCGGCGACTTCCTTGGGCTTGTAGTTCTCGTCGTGCTTGGCCAGGACCTCGGCGGCGGCAAAGCCGCCGTCGGCGCCCAGCTTGCCCTCGGCGACCACCCCCTGGCCCTCGCGGAACAGGTCGGGCAGCAGGCCGGTGAACGCGACGTCGATGCCGCTTTGCTTGTCGACGACGCGGAAACGGGTGATGGCCCCCTCCTTGGCGACGCTGCCGACCTCGACCAAGCCGCCGATGCGGATGCGCTTGTTGGCCGGGACCTTGAACTCGGTCAGCTGCGACGGGCTGTAGAAGTAGATGACGTCCTGTTTCAGCGCCATCAGCACCAGGGTGACGGCGATGCCCAGCGCCGACATGCCGAGCAGGAGGAAATACAGTCGCTGGCGCTTGCGGGTCACTTGGACTCTCCGGCGGAGGGGCGGCGGCGGCCGCGGGCTTGCTGCAACAGGTCGAGTTCCGTCTCGCGGGCGCGGGCGTCGCGGAACGACAGCACCAGCACGGCGACCATGACCACCAGGGCCAGGCCGTAGGCCGGCCAGATATAGCCGGCATAGCCGCCCATGGCGAAGAACGCGGATAGGGATTCCATGGTTGTCGTCACTCACCCTGGCCGGCGGCGTGGACCTGGGCCATGCGGATGGTATGGACCTTGGCGGCGGCGATCTCGGCGCGGGCGCGCAGGATCAGCACCATCAGCCAATAGGCCTTGAAGCCGGCGGCCATCAGCAGCAGCGGCACCAGCATCGACGGATCGATCGACGGCCCGCCCATCTTGGCGACGCTGGCCGGCTGGTGCAGCGTGTTCCACCAATCGACCGAGAACTTGATCACCGGCAGGTTGACCGCGCCGACCAGGGCGAGGATGGCCGCCGCCTTGTGGCCGCGGGCCGGATCGTCGAAGGCGTTGGCCAGGGCCATGTGGCCGAGATAGAGGAAGAACAGGATCAACATGCTGGTGAGGCGCGCATCCCATGCCCACCAGGTGCCCCACATCGGCTTGCCCCACAGGGCGCCGGTGACCAGGCAGATGAAGGTGAAGGCGGCGCCGACCGGTGCGGTGGCGCGGGCCAGCAGGTCGGCCAGCGGATGCTTCCACACCAGGGCCATGGCCGAGAACAGCGCCATGGCGGCGTAGCAGACCATGCCCATCCATGCCGAGGGCACGTGGATGTACATGATGCGCACGCTGTCCTTCTGCTGGTAGTCGGGCGGCGAGGCGATCAGGGCGAACCACAGTCCGGCGGCCAGCAGCGCGGCGGCGGCGGCGGCGGCATAGGGAAGGACGGCGTTGGCCATCCGGAGGAAGCGGGCGGGATTGGCGAAGCGGTGCATGCTTTGGTTAATACCGTCGTTCGGCGCTCATTTCCAGCGGAGTCCGAGCGGCCCTCGGGAAGAGCGCCACCATGGGGCATAACGACGCAGCGGGGATTGACGATCGTCAGGAGCGGGCATCGCCCCGTCCAGGCGCCAAGACGAAGCGCTCGCGACGAGGCGATGGCAGGGGGCGTGCGGGATGCGACAGGCGGAGGCTCAGGCCCGCTCGCCTTCGGCCACGGCGGCGTGGTGGTGGAAGCTGCCCAGCTCCCAGTGATCTTCGGCCAGGTGCGGGGTGGGCACGAAGGCTTCGGCGTGCAGGCGCACCCCGGGAAGCTCCTGGACGAACAGCCACAGGCTGGTGCCGTCGTCGAGCGTGCGCGCCACGGTGTAGATGCCGCCGCGCACCAGACGGGCGCCCTTCATGTGCCGCTGGGCGTCGGCCGACAGATGGCGGCCGGTGTAGCGCACGAACATGCCGGTGTGGAACTTCTCCGCCCGCGCCTTGGGGGCAAAGGTAAACTTGAGCGCCGACTTGATCCGCTGTCTCATGGCTGCTTTCCTCCCGGCATCCGCACACCCACGAATGGCTGTTAGGATGATGCCGCGGCGCGGGCAGCCGGCGGAACACCCGCCCGGGGAGAGCCCCGGTGTCTTTCGGGCAGGGGGCGCCACCCCCGCCGGAGTGGGGCGGCGGCGGCGCGGCCGGCAATGCGCTACACACAACGGTAGGATGTCAGCCACCCGTTCGGGCGGTATTTTTGCTGCTTCGCAGTGCGAAGTCGCGCCGCAGCATGGCAAAAAATCGTTGATTGACAACGGGTTGTGTGCCATTGTTTCGGCCCTTGACACCGATGGCCACACCCCATTATGGTGCCCGCGCTTTTGGCACCATCGTGGCCGGAAGGGGGCGCCCGAGGCTCATACTCATGGCCGAGCAGGACAAACCTCCCTCCTTCGACGAACTCGAAGCCCGGCTGCGCGCGGCGCGCGCCCGGGAAGACGAGAAGACGGGCCGGGGTCTCGATCAGCCGCCGTCCTCGGCGGGGATGGGGCTGGGGTTCCGTCTGGCGGTCGAGTTCGTGGTCGGCACCCTGGTCGGGGCCGGGATCGGCTATGCGCTCGATGCCTGGTTGGGCACGGTGCCGTGGTTGATGGTGGTGTTTCTGCTCCTGGGCGCCGGCGCCGGCATATCCAATGCCTACCGCGCCGCCAAGGGGTTGGACGAGACGGTCGGCCTGGGCGAAGCCCAGAGACGAGCGGATGGCGAAGCCCAGAGGCGAGCGGATGGCGAGGCTCAACGGCGGGCCGAGCGGTCGAAAGACGATTGAGAGAGAGGCGAGCGTGGCCAGTCCTGTCGAGCAATTCGTGATCAAGCCGATCATTCCCCTCCATGTCGGCGGGGTGGACATTTCGTTCACCAATTCGGCGCTGTGGATGGTGGCGGCGGTGATCGGAGCGACGATGCTGCTGACCCTGTCGGTGCGCTCGCGGGCGCTGGTGCCGGGGCGCTGGCAGTCGGTGGCCGAGATCCTCTACGAATTCATCGCCAACATGCTGCGCGACAACGTCGGCGCCGAGGGGCGGCCCTATTTCCCCTTCATCTTCACCCTGTTCATGTTCGTCCTGTTCGGCAACGTGATGGGGATGATGCCGGGCTCGTTCACCTTCACCAGCCACGTCATCGTCACCTTCGCCATGGCGGCGGTGGTGTTCGTCGGCGTCACCATCATCGGCTTCGCCCGTCACGGCCTGCACTTCCTGCGCATGTTCTTCCCCGAAGGCGCGCCGCTGCTGACCGCGGTGATCCTGGTGCCGATCGAGATGATCTCGTACTTCTCGCGCCCCTTCAGCCTGGCGGTGCGACTGTTCGCCAACATGACCGTCGGCCATATCATCCTCAAGGTGATGGGCGGGTTCGTGGTGTCGTTGTTGGGCCTCTATGTCGTGCCGGCGATCCTGCCCTTCGCGTTCCTGACCGGGGTGACGGTGCTGGAATTCGGCATCGCCTTCCTCCAGGCCTATGTCTTCACCATCCTGTCGTGCATCTACCTGCACGACGCCATTCACATGCACTGAGCTAATTGTCCCAAGGAGTCGAAGTGATGGAAGCGAATGCTGCTAAGTTGATCGGTGCGGGCCTGGCGGCCATCGGCATGATCGGTTCGGGTATCGGCGTGGGTAACATCTGGGCCAACCTGATCGCCACCGTCGGCCGCAATCCCGCCGCCAAGGCCAATGTCGAGCTGTACGGCTGGATCGGCTTCGCGGTGACCGAGGCTATCGCGCTGTTCGCCCTGGTGGTGGCGCTGATCAGTCTGTTCTGGTTCTAACACCGCGCAACCCTCCTTCGGAACGGTTGGAGGACGCGGCGGCGGGCAGTATCGCTCTCCGCCGCGTCTTTTGCCGCCGCTCCGAACGATTGGAGCCCCGGGATGCCCCAATTTGATCCGGCGTTCTTTGCGCCTCAGCTGTTCTGGCTGCTGGTCACCTTCGTTACCCTCTATGCGCTGATGGCCCTGGTGGCGCTGCCGAAGATCGGTGCCGTCCTCGACGAGCGGCAGCGCAAGATCGACGACAACCTCGCCAAGGCCACGGCGTTGAAGGCCGAGGCCGAAGCGGCGGTCGCCGCCTACGAGAAGGCGCTGGCCGAATCCCGCAGCCATGCGCATCGGGTGATCAAGGAAGCCTCGGACCGCGTCGCCCAGCAGGCGGAAGAGCGCAACCGCGAGATTTCCGCCCATCTTGCCGCGCAGATCAAGGCCGGCGAGTCGCGCATCGCCGTCGCCAAGACCGCCGCGCTGGCCAATGTTCGCCAGGTGGCGGACGAGGTGGCCGGTGCCACCGTCGCCCGCCTGATCGGCGCCGCCCCCGACCGGGCACGCCTGGATGCGGCGATTGCCGTCGCGCTGAAGGAGCAGGGGTCATGATCTCCGTCGCCTACGCCGCCGACGCCGCCCATCACGCCCCGCTGGCGTTCTACGAAAACCCGGCCTTCTGGGTCGGCCTGTCCTTCGTCATGGTGGTGGCCTTCGCCTTCCGCCCGGTGTCGCGGGCCCTGGGTGCGGCGCTCGACGCCCGCGCCTTCCAGATCCGCGCCCGCATCGACGACGCGGTCAAGCTGCGCGAAGACGCCCAGGAGACCCTGGGCTCCTACCAGCGCAAGCAGCGCGATGCCATGAAGGAGGCCGAGGCGATCATCGCCCACGCCAAGGCCGAGGCCGAGCGTCTGGCGATCCAGGCGGCCAAGGACCTGGAGGAAAGCGTCAAGCGCCGCGAACAGATGGCCATGGACCGCATCGCCACCGCCGAGGCGCAGGCCCTGCGCGACGTGCGCAACGTCGCCGTCGACGTCGCCATCGCCGCGGCGCGTCAGGTCCTGGCCGAGACCATCACCGCCGATCAGGCGGCCAAGATGGTCGACGGGGCGATTACGGATCTGTCCGGGAAGTTGCATTAGGGTCGGGTTCGGCCGTCAGCCGGGCGATGCCCCGGTCGACGGCCGCCTGCCACGCGTCGTGCAGCGGCGGCTCGCGATAGGCCTTGAGCACCGCGACGGGCCGGCCGCCATCGACGATCACCACCTCGCCTCCGTCCTCGACCACCGCCAGCAGCCGCGGCAGGCAGTGTGCCGCCTCGCGCGCGGTAACGGTTCTGTCGGCACGACTCATGGCGACCTCCATCCGGCGGGATGGGCCGACAGGTGGTCATGACGGCCGCGGCGATCAAGCCGGCGGGAGGCGGCCTTCGGGGTTCCGCCCCCGGCCGATCGTGGCTATCATGGTCCGGGGTCGGGATCCGGCGGTTGGGGAGGATGCGTCATGCCATTCGTGACTCGTGACGGCGACGGCCGCGTCGTCGCCCTCTCCGAAATGGCGCTGGAGGAGGACGCCGAATTCCTCTCCGCCTCCGACGACGAGGTCTCGACCTTCATCGCCACCCTTGCCACCGAAGGGGCCGAGGGAGGCGATCCCTTCCTGCTGTCGGACCTGCGGCTGATCCGGGTCATCGAGGACGTGGTCGAGGTGCTGATCCGCAAGAATGTCCTCACCCTGACCGATTTGCCCTCGGCAGCCCAGGACAAGCTGATGGAACGCCGGGCCCTGCGTCATTGGCTGGCCGGCATTGCCGGGGTGGTCGAGGACGACGAGGGCAAGATCATCTAGCGCATAAATTCATTCAAAAGATACAGTCACCCCAGACACCGTCACTCACCATCCATCACTTTCCTTTCCGGTTGGGCCTGCAACGTGATGGGTGGTGAGGATACCGTCATGCCCGGACTTGATCCGGGCATCCACGCGGAAGCCGCCCATCTCCTTGTTTTCGCAGATTTTCCTGCGGACCGGCGTGGATGGCCGGGTCAAGCCCGGCCATGACGAGCAGAGGCGAGAGCGAGTCTTTCGTTTGGTTCGGTGCACTTCGCCGGCTCGGCGCTCGCCGCCGTGCGGTGAGGGATGGGGACGGCCCACCCTAAACGCCATTCGCGCTTGACAGATGCCCTTCCCCCACCTAGATCGTTGGCACTCACGGCGCCTGAGTGCTAACACGCTCTCGCGCCGATCCCATTGAAGAGAACTGAACCGATTTGACGGAGGCTTGCATGAAGTTCAGACCGCTCCACGACCGCGTGTTGGTGAAGCGCCTCGACGCCGAGGAGAAGACTGCCGGTGGCATCATCATCCCCGACACCGCCAAGGAAAAGCCGATGCAGGGCGAAGTGGTCGCCGTTGGCTCCGGCGTGCGTGGTGAGGACGGCAAGATCGTCGCTCTCGACGTCAAGGCCGGCGACCGCATCCTGTTCGGCAAGTGGTCCGGCACCGAGGTCAAGCTCGACGGCCAGGAGCTGCTGATCATGAAGGAATCGGACATCCTGGGCATCCTCGCCTGATCGTCCTCCCGCCACGGTAACCAAGGATTTCAAAGACATGGCTGCTAAGGAAGTCAAGTTCTCCACCGACGCCCGCACCCGTATGCTGCGCGGCGTGGACATCCTCGCCGATGCGGTGAAGGTCACCCTGGGCCCCAAGGGCCGCAACGTGGTGATCGAGAAGTCGTTCGGCGCCCCGCGCATCACCAAGGACGGCGTCACCGTCGCCAAGGAGATCGAGCTGTCCGACAAGTTCGAGAACATGGGCGCCCAGATGGTGCGCGAAGTGGCCTCGAAGACCGCCGATCTGGCCGGTGACGGCACCACCACCGCCACCGTGCTCGCCCAGGCGATCGTCCGCGAAGGCGTCAAGGCGGTGGCCGCCGGCCTCAACCCGATGGACCTCAAGCGCGGCATCGACGTCGCCGTGGCCGCGGTGGTCGAGGACGTCAAGAGCCGCTCGCGCAAGGTGTCCTCGAACGCCGAGATCGCCCAGGTGGGCATCATCTCCGCCAATGGCGACACCGAGATCGGCTCGAAGATCGCCGAGGCGATGCAG
>JACRFY010000173.1 GCA_016212565.1 Magnetospirillum sp.
CCGACGGCGATGAAGTGGGTCTCCATCGCCAGCAGCACCGCCTCGAAGGCGCCGCAGATCGCCAGCCAGCGGAAGAACTCCACCGATTGGGTCCACTGCTCGCCGAGCAGCACCAGGGTGGTGTCCTCGGCGACCATCGAGGTGCCGATTCCCGCCGGCAGGGCGATGGCGGCGACCACCCCCAGCACCCCGATCAACGCCTTCCTCATCTCCGCCGGATCGTGGGCGATCTTGGCCAGGGTGGGGGTGAAGGCGCGGCCCATCGGCCAGATCACCTCGCGGGTCGGCAGGCCCGAAGTGTCGTAGGCGACATAGTAGTTGCCGGCATCGGCGGCGGTGCCGATCCCGCCGATGACGAACTGGTCGACACGGCCGTTGAGGAAGCGGGCGGTGTTGTAGAGGATCACCCATTGCGAGAACGCCCACAGCTCGCGCCAATGGGTCAGGCACAGCCGCGGGCGGTAGGCGCTCATGGTGTAGCTGACCAGGACGGTGATCAGTCCCGACACCGGCGCGGCGATGGCCAGCGCCCGGTAGTCGCGGAAGCCGAACGCCAGCGCCAGCCCGACCCCGAACATCAGCACCCGGCGCCACATCCAGAAACGGTATTCCTTGGCGAAGGCCAACTGGCGGCGGAACTCCAGCACGCCGATGTTTTCGAAGCCGGTGACCAGGGCGCGCAGGGCGATGATGCGGATCACCCACTCGACCCGTTCGTCGTGATAATAGGCGGCAGCCAGCGGGGCGACGGCGACCAGGGCCAGGGTGGTGGCGATGCCGCACAGCAGCCGCACCGTCCACGCGGTGTCGAGATAGGCGCGGCTGAAGCGGTTGCCGCGCAGCAGCGCCAGGTCGACATTGGCCTCGGACAGGGTCATCAGGAACTCGACGACGATCCACGCCATGGTGGCGACGCCGAAATCCGCCGGGGTCAGCAGGCGGGCGATGATCACCGTGTTGACCAGCCCGACCAGCCGCAGCGACCAGCGCATCGCCACCATCCACGCCGCGCCGCGGGCCATGTGGCCCTGGATGGAGGCGTAGTTGTGCTCGGCGTCCCGGGTCATGGCCGCACCAGGGCGGCGAACAGATCGAGTTGGCCCCGGGTGGTCGCCTCCCAACCGAAGCGCTCGGCATGGCGGCGGGTGGCGGCGCGGTCGGGCGGCGCGGCCAGCAGGCGGCGGATCGCCTCGGCCAGGGCGACGGCCGAGCGCTCGCCGACCAGCAGGCCGGCGGCGGGATCGCCGACCGCCTCGGCGGTGCCCCAGATGTCGGTCGCCACCACCGGGGTGCCGCAGGCCATCGCCTCCAGCAGCACGTTGGCCCAGCCCTCGCGGCTCGACGCCAGCACCAGGGCATCGGCGGCGGTGTAGAGCTCGGCCAGGTCGGCGTGGGGCACCTCGCCGAGGAAGCGCACCCGGTCGGCAACGCCGTTGCCGTGGGCGCGCCGCTCCAGCGCATTCCGCTCGGGTCCGGCGCCGGCGATCAGCAGGGTGAGGCCGGGCAGCCCGGCCAGGGCGTCGATGGTCAGGTGATGGCCCTTGCGCTCGATCAGCAGCCCCACCGACAGCAGCACCGGCCCGTCGAGCCCCAGACGGGCCCGGGCGGCGGCACGGTCGCCGGGACGGAAGCGGTCGAGGTCGACGCCGTTGCGCAGCACGTGCACCTTCTCCGCCGGCACCCCCAGCGCCTGCAACGGCGCCGCCAGGGCGCGGCAGACGGTGATGCAGGCGGCGGCGCGGGCGGCGGCCCAGCGGATCTGCGCCCGCGCCGCCGGATGGCGCGGGATCAGGGTCAGGTCGGTGCCGCGCCCGGTGATCGCCACCGGCACGCCCAAGGCCCGACCCAGCCAGGCGGCGGCGACGCCGTCGGGATAGAAGTAGTGGGCGTCGATCAGATCGAACGGCGCCTCCTGCCACAGCCGCCGCACCAGCCGGCGCAGCCCGAGCACCATCAGCGCCGGCGCCGCGCTCATCCCCAGCTTGGGGATCACCGCATGGCGCGGGTGCCAGACCGGCAGGCCGTGGCGGGTCTCGAACGGCGGCACCCCGGCGAAGGCCGCCCAGCGGCCGAACAGCGGCGCGGCGGAGGGAAACCACGGCACCGGCGCCACCACCCGGATGTCCACCGCCCCCGAGGCGGCGAGGTGGCGCAGGCGGTTCTCGACGAACACCCCGTGCACCGCCTGGCGCGGATTGGGAAACAGCGACGAGACGGTCAGCACCCGCAGGCGGCGGCCCATCATCGCGCCCCTTCGCGCCACAGCACCACCTTGGCGGTTTGCAGCAGGATGACGACGTCGAGGAAGATGCTGGCGTTCTTCACGTAGTAGAGGTCGTAGGCCAGCTTGTTGCGGGCGTCCTCCTCGGTGGCGCCATAGGGATAGTTGATCTGCGCCCAGCCGGTGATGCCCGGCTTGACCCGGTGGCGCTCGTCGTACCAGGCGATCGACTGGCGCAGGGCATCGACGAACACCGGCCGTTCCGGACGCGGGCCGACGAAGCTCATCTCGCCGCGCAGCACGTTGATCGCCTGGGGGATCTCGTCGATGCGCAGCGTGCGGATCACCGCGCCGACGCGGGTGACGCGGGCATCGTTCTGCGCCGCCCATTGCGGCCCGGCCCGCTCGGCGTCCTGGCGCATGCTGCGGAACTTGAGGATGGCGAAGCGGCGCCCGCCCAGCCCGACCCGCTCCTGGCGATAGAACACCGGCCCCGGGCTCTCCAGCCGGATCAGCAGCGCCACGACGAGGGTCAGCGGCAGGCTGGCCACCAGCAGCGCGGCGGCGGCGGCGATGTCGAAGCCGCGCTTGACCGCCGCCCGCAACGCACCGCCGCGAAAGCCGTCGCAGAACACCAGCCAGCTGGGACTGACGGCGTCGAGGTCGACCTGCCCGGTCTCGCGTTCCCAAAAGGTCAGGTAGGGGGTGACCTCGACGCCGCCGAGCTTGCATTGCAGCAGGTCGTCGAGCGGCAGGTCGGCGCGTTCGGCGCCGGCCACCACCACTTCGTCGATGCGCCGCCGCTGGCAGAAGTCGACGAAGGCGGCGGTGGTGGTGAACTGGCCCGGCTCGACCACCGCGGCGACCGAAAAGGTCCGCCCGTCCAAGGCCCGACTGAGCTCGTCGAGGCGGTCGGCATGGCGGCCGGCGCCGATCACCGCGACGCGGCGGCGCAAGCCCTCCAGGCGGTCGACGGCGGCGATGAAGGTCCGCCGCAGGCCGACGGCGACGGGAAAGAAGCCGGTCAGGCCGACGACGCCCAAAAGGGCGAAACCGGGTACGGCGGCCTCGGGAAACAGCCAGTCGTGGACGCCGACGCTGCCGACGATGGCCACCAGCACCAGCGGCAGCACCACCAGCGCCCGCGACACCACCTGATGGATCAGGAACAGGTTCTTGCGGTTGTACAGCCCCACGGACGCCATCCCGACCACCGCGGCCAACGCCATCGCCAGGGCGGTGACCGGCGTGCTGTCCGGGGCGACGACGCGGCCGAAGGTATTGAACAGAACACACAACAGGACGACGTCGCAGGCGGCAAGAAATACGGATGACCGACAAAGGTAATGCCGAAACACGCGAAACATATCCGCCCCTCCGCAGCCCGGATGCAGCCGCACAGATGGCGCGGCGGCCGTCGCCGCACATCTGGCGGGAAGGCGGCGGGGAAGCCGGCGGCGGAGGGAGACCGGCCGACGGAGCATAGGCGGAACCGGCGGTGCGGCGGGACCTCCATGCCCGACGGCAGCCTGTCCCGGCGTCGGGTGACGGCCGCCGCCGCCGCGGTGCTATGGTCCGCCGCGCTACATCGGAAATTCTGTCGCGGTAATGCCCGAATGCTCTCGAGACTGTGGATAGTGATGCCGATCGCCGTCGGCCTCGGGGCCTGCGGTGGCCCCCGCGGCCCCGAGGCCCCGCTGCTGGTGACCGTCGCCGAGGACATGACCACCGGCTATCTGGTCGGTCCCGGCGACATGGTGCAGGTGTTCATCTGGCGCAGCCCGGAGCTGTCGACCTCGGTCCGGGTGCGTCCCGACGGTCGCATCTCGACGCCGCTGATCGAGGACCTGGAGGTGGCGGGAAAGTCGCCCACCGCCATTGCCCGCGAGATCGAGACCCGGCTGGCCGAGTTCGTCGTCGAGCCCAAGGTCACCGTGGTGGTCCAGGACTTCATCGGCCCCGCCGAACGCCAGGTCCGGGTCGTCGGCGCCGCGGCCAAGCCGCAGGCGATTCCGTTCCGCAAGGACATGACGGTGCTCGACGTGGTGATCGCCGCCGGCGGGCTGACCCCGTTCGCCGACGGCAACATGGCGGTGATCGTCCGCCGCAATGCCGACGGACAGAGCCCGTTGCGCGTGCGGTTGGGCGACCTGATGAAGAAGGCCGACATGACCGCCAATGCCCAGGTCGCCCCCGGCGACGTGCTGATGATTCCGCAGCGCTGGTTCTGATCGCGATGGTGGAGGGCGGAGTGGAGCTGATTCTTCGTTACGTTCCCTATCCGCTGCTGCAACGGCTGCGCGGCGCGTGGCGCTGGCGCTGGCCGATGCTGGCGACGGCGTGGGCGGTGGCGCTGCTCGGCTGGCTGGTGGTGGCGCTGATGCCCGACCAGTACCAGGCGGCGACGCGCATCTACGTCGACACCGACAACCTGCTGACGCCGCTGCTGCGCAACATCACCGTCGACACCGACCTGCAGAACCGGCTCGACGTCATGCAGCGCACCCTTCTCAGCCGCGGCAACATCGCCCAGGTGGTCAAGACCGCCGGCCTGGAAGCCGAGGCCCGGGGTGCCCTGGAGATCGAGCGCCAATACCAGCGCCTGCAGGAGAAGATCGCCGTCAAGGCCGAGGGGCGCAACCTGTTCTCGGTCACCTACCGCCATCGCGACCCCGAGGTGGCGCGCAAGGTGGTGGCGTCGCTGCTCGACATCTTCGTCGAGACCAATGTCGGCCACAGCCGCGCCAACATGGACGACGCACGGACCTTCATCGACAGCCAGATCGGCGAGTACGAGCAGAAGCTCAAGGACGCCGAACACCGCCTCGCCGACTACAAGACCCGCCACGTCGACGTGCTCGCCGCCACCGGCACCAGCTTTTCGGCGCGCCTCGATTCCGCCCGCGACGAGCGCGATGCCGCCCAGGCCAAGGTCCGCGAGGCCGCGGTGACCCGCGATCAGTTGCGGGCCGGGCTGGGCCGGGTTCCCCAATTCCTCGACGTCGATTCGCCGATGCCGCTGGTGATCGGCGGGGCCAATTCCGCGGTGTCGCCGGCCGTCCGGGTGCGGCAGTTGGAGGTGCAGTTGGCACAGTTGCAGGCTCAGTACACCGACCGCTATCCCGACGTCGTCGCCACCAGGCGGGCGCTGGAGGCGGCGCGCTCCGACCTCGCGCAACCGGCCGCAAATGCCGCCACCCCCAGCCGCGGCCGCGCCGCCAACGTGGTCTACGACCAGTTGTCGCTGCGCCTAGTCCAGGCGGAGGCGGATCTGGCCGCCGCGGAAAGCCGCTTCAGCCGCGCCGAGGAGACGGTCAAGCGCCTCTCCGCCCTCGCCCAGGTGGCGCCGCGGGTCGAGGCCGACCTGGCCGACCTCAATCGCGAATACGGCGTGTTGAAGACCAAGTACGAAGACCTGCTCGGCCGCCGCGAATCGGCCCGCATCAGCGCCGCGGTCGAGACCAGCGGCGACAAGGTCCATTTCCGCATCATCGAGCCGCCCTACGTGCCGCTGACCCCGGCCTGGCCGATGCGGCCGCTGCTGTCGAGCGCGGTACTGCTGCTGGCCGTGGCCGCCGCCGCCGCGGTCGGGTTCGGCCTCGTTAAGGTCGACGATTCGGTGGGCGCCGCCGAGGCGGTGGCCGCCGAGTTCGGCATCCGCGTCGTCGCCAGCGTGCCGCGCATGCCCAGCGAGTCCGGCGATGCCGCGCTCAGGGTCGAGACGCGCCGCCTCGCCGCGGCGGCGACCGGACTTCTGGCGGCCTATGTGGCGGTGTTGGCCTGGCAGAGCCTGGTGTCCCATGGCTAAGCGCCCCCCCCTGGCCCTCGACCTCGCCGCCCTGGAGCGGGCCGGGTTCGCCGTCCCCTCGGAGCGCTTCAGCGCCCTGGGCGAAGCCCTGCGGCCGCTTCGCCGCCAGGTGCTGGAGACCGAACCCGCCGAACCCGGGCGGGCGGCGATCATCGTCGTCACCAGCGCCCTGCCCGGCGAAGGCAAGACCTTCCTCGCCCTCAATCTGGCCCTGTCGCTGTGTGGCGAACCGGGGGCCCGCGTGCTGCTGGTCGATGCCGATCCCTATCGCCAGGGGCTGGCGGCGCCGCTCGGCCTGCGCGGCCAGACGGGACTCAGCGACGCCCTCGGCGATGCGGGGCTCGACGCCGGCGGTTTGGTGCGCAAGACGACGCTGCCCGGCCTGTCGCTGCTGCCCTCCGGACGTCGCGCCGCCGGTCCGGGCGCCCCCCCGTCGGGCGAGCGGCTGACGGCGGCTTTGACGGTCCTGACCTCCCGCTTCGGCCAGGGAGGCACCACCATCGTCGATACCCCACCAGTCCTGGCAAGTGCAGAAGCAATAATTCTTGCCGGCCATGCGGACAGGGTGGTGGTTGTGGTTGAAAACCGCAGAACTCCTAGGCGTGCGCTAAGGCACACCCTATCCATGCTGCAGGATTGCCCGAACGTCGACTGTATCGTCAACATGGCGGACCGCGACGTACAGGGACTGAGAGGGTATGGATAGACATCGGCATCTCATCCGGCTTTTCGCAATAATGACGCTTGCCGCGCCCTCGGCGTGGGCGGCGGAGGTCGACATCGTCCCGTCGCTGGCCGTGGCGGAGAAATGGACCGACAACGTGCTGTCCACCGCCACCGATCGCGAGGCCGACTTCATTACCTCGGTCAGCCCCGGCCTGACGGTCCAGGCCAAGGGGGCGGGGCTGGAGCTGGGCCTGGCCTATGCCGCCGGCTACGACCACTATGCCGCCCGCGACGACCTCGACGGCTGGCGCCACGAGGGGTTGGGGATCGGCACCGCGGAAGTGATCGAGAACTGGCTGTTCCTCGACGCCCGCGCCAGCGTTTCCGAGCAGAACGGCAGCGCGGTCAACGCGGCGGTGGCCGGCGACCGGACCGCCGCCCGCAACCGGCTGCGGCTGTTCACCACCAGCATCGGCCCCAGCCTGCGCCATGCCTTCGGCTCCGAGGCGCTGGCCGAGCTGTCCTATCGCCACGACCAGACCAGCGCCACCACCGTCGGCGAGGTGGCCGACACCGCCGAGCCCGCCGACAGCGTCGGCGACCGCGGCCGGTTCATGGTGCGCACCGGCGAGGGCTACGCCAACACCCAGGCCAGCTATGCCGCCGAGGCCGGACGGGTCGACCGCGGCTCGCAGGTGTTCACCCACGTCTCCCACCTCGTCCGTGTCGGGCAAAAGGTCGAGGCCGACGTCGCGGTTCTCGGCCATGTCGGGCATGACCGCGTCGACGACCCCGGCATCGACGGGGGGAAGGTCAGCGGCGTGTTCGGCGGCGGCGGCCTGCACTGGGCGCCCTCGAAGGTCACCGACGTGATGGCCGAAGCCGGCGTGCGCTACGGCGGCCTCGACGTCCAGGTCCTCGGCACCCATGCCATCGACGGTGTGCTGACCGTCGCCGTCTCCCACCGCTCCGGCCTGGAGACCGAGGAAGAGGCGTTCGCCGACGCCCTCGACCGGGTCCAGCGCGACGAAGAGGGCCGCTTCGTCGATCCGTTCTCGCGCCTGGCGGCGGCACCGACCGCCTCGCCGTTCGCGCGCTCCAATTCGGTGTTCAGGTACCGGCGCACCGATCTGGCCGCCAACCTCAAGGGGGACCGCGACACCGCCACCCTGGCCGCCACCCTGACCACCCGCAGGGATCTCGGACGGACCGCCGTCGGCGGCGGCGAGACCTCGGCGGCCGGCGTCACCCTCCGCCTGGTCCACGAACTGCGCGAGGATCTGGCGGCGACGGCGCAGCTCGGCATCGACGACATCTTCCGCGCCCCCACCGCGGCGGAGAAGGGCTTCGCCTATCGGGCCGGTCTCGACCTCGGCTACCAGATCAATCCGACTACCACCGCCCTGGCCGGGTATCGTTACGTCGATACCCGTCCCGACCAGGGGGCCTCGGTGCGGGAGAACATGCTATCGCTGGCGGGACGCAAGGCGTTCTGAGTTCGCCACCGGCCAAAGTCCGATCCGCCCTGGATGAAAACCAGCGGCCATTGAGGCCGCGGCCAAGCGAGCGGAGCGAGCGCCCGGCGAGGGCTGTTTTCTTGTTAGCGGCGGGGGGCATCCATGGTGTGCGTGGTTCGCGAGCGGGCGACGGTCAACGTCCTGTCGGTGGACGTCGAGGACTACTTCCACGCCCAGGCCCTGTCCGGGGTCATCGAGCGCACCGATTGGGAACTGCTGCCGTGGCGGGTGGAGGCCAATACCGAACGCCTGCTGGCCCTGTTCGCCGAGGCCGGGGTGCATGGCACCTTCTTCACCCTCGCCTGGGTGGCCGAGCGCCATCCGCACCTGATCCGCCGCATCGTCGCCGCCGGCCACGAACTGGCCAGCCACGGCAGCGAACACCGTCGCGTCGACGAACAGAGCCCCGACAGCTTCCGCCGCGACATCCGCCGCGCCAAGCGCAGGCTCGAAGACATCGGCGGGGTCAAGGTGGTCGGCTACCGCGCCCCCACCTTCTCGATCGGGCGGCAGACCCTGTGGGCCTTCGACATCCTGGCCGAGGAGGGCTACCGCTACTCGTCGAGCGTCTATCCGATCCGCCACGATCTCTACGGCATGCCCGAGGCGCCGCGCGGGCGGTTCCGCCCCAATCTGCGCCATCCGCTCGAAGAGTATCCGATCTCGACCGTGCGTGTGGGCGGCCGCACCCTGCCGTGCGGCGGCGGCGGCTATTTCCGCCTGCTGCCCTATGCCATCAGCCGCGCCGCCATCGCCCGCGTCAACCGGGTCGAGCGGCGCCCGGCGATCTTCTACATCCATCCGTGGGAAATCGATCCCGGGCAGCCGCGCGTCAAGGGCCTGGCGCTGAAGGCCCGCCTGCGCCACACCCTCAACCTCGACCGCACCGAAGCGCGGCTGCGCCGGCTGGTCGCCGATTTCGCCTGGGACCGCATGGACAGGGTCTTTCAGGGCGGAGGGTAAGGCCATGTGCGGCATCGTCGGCCTGTTCGATTCGCGGGGCCGGCGGCCCCTCGACGGCGCCCTGTTGCAGCGGATGAACGAGACGCAGGTTCACCGCGGACCGGACGGCGGCGGGCTGCATCTCGCCCCGGGAATCGGCCTCGGCCACCGCCGCCTGGCGATCATCGACCCGGCCGGCGGACATCAGCCGCTGTTCAACGAGGACGGCCGGGTGGCGGTGGTCTTCAACGGCGAGATCTACAATTTCCGCCCCCTGGTCGCCGAGCTGGAGGCGGCCGGGCACGTCTTCGCCACCCGCAGCGACACCGAGGTGATCGTCCACGCCTGGGAGCAATGGGGAGCGGACTGCGTCGCCCGCTTCGCCGGCATGTTCGCCTTCGCCCTGTGGGACGAGGGCCGCGAGACCCTGTTTCTCGCCCGCGACCGCCTGGGCAAGAAGCCGCTCTACACCGCACTCCTCGGCGACGGCGTGCTGGTGTTCGGCTCGGAGTTGAAGGCGGTGACCGCCCATCCGGCGGTGTCGCGCGACCTCGACCCGCAGGCGGTGGCCGACTTCTTCGCCTATGGCTACGTGCCCGACCCGCGCTCGATCCATGCCGGGGTGCGCAAGCTGCCCCCGGCCCATCGCCTGGTGTGGCGGCGCGGCGAGGCGATGCGGTTGGAACGCTATTGGCGGCTGGCGGCGGCGAGTCCCGACCTCCACCGCCTCGACGACGCCGCCGAAGACCTGGAGCACCGGCTGCGCGAGGCCACCCGCCACCGCCTGATCGCCGACGTGCCGCTGGGCGCCTTCCTCTCCGGCGGCGTCGATTCGAGCGCGGTGGTGGCGACGATGGCCGCGCTGGCCGCCGAACCGGTGAAAACCTTCTCGATCGGCTTTGCCGAGGCCTCGCACGACGAATCCGACTACGCCCGCCGCGTCGCCGCGCGCTGGGGCACCGATCACCATTGCCGCGGCGTCTCTCCCGACGACTTCGCCCTGCTCGACCGCCTGGCGACCATCTACGACGAGCCGTTCGGCGATTCCTCGGCAATGCCCACCTTCCGCGTCTGCGCCCTGGCCCGCGAGCGGGTGACGGTGGCCCTGTCGGGCGACGGCGGCGACGAGCTGTTCGCCGGCTATCGCCGCTACGCCTTCCATGCCGCGGTCGAGCGCGGCCGCCGGCTGCTGCCCGACTCCTGGCGCCGGCCGCTGTTCGGCACCCTGGGCCGCGTCTATCCCAAATTGGACTGGGCGCCGCGCTGGCTGCGGGCCAAGACCAGCTTCGCGGAACTGGCCGCCGACACCGCCGCCGGCTATTTCGCCGTCGTCGCGGTCACCGGCGAGACGATGCGGCAACGCCTGTTCGCCCCGGCGCTGCACCGCGCCCTCGCCGGCTACGATCCCTGCCAGGCGGTGCGGACGGCGATGGCCCAATGCGACAGCGACGACCCGCTGCTGCAGGTCCAGGCCGCCGACCTCGCCACCTGGCTGCCCGGCGGCATCCTGGTCAAGGTCGACCGCGCCAGCATGGCCAATTCGCTGGAGGTGCGCGCGCCGCTGCTCGACCACACCCTGCTGGAATGGAGCACCCGTCTCGCCCCGCGGCTCAAGCTCGACGGCCTGGCCGGCAAGCGGGTGCTGAAGCGGGCGATGGAACGCCACGTCGATGCCGACATCCTCTATCGCCCCAAGCGCGGCTTCTCCATGCCGCTGGCCCGCTGGTTCCGCGGCCCCCTGGCCGGACGGCTGGCGGCGATGGCCGAGGGGCCGGTTCTCGCCGGCAGCGGGCTGTTCGAGCCGGCGGCGATCCGCGAACTGGTCGACCGGCACCGCTCGGGGCGCAGCGACCACAGCGCGGTGCTGTGGCTGCTGCTGATGTTCGAGGCGTTCCTGCGCCGCTGATACCAACGGCCGATGAGGTTGACTCATCGGCCGTTGGTTAAGCCGGCGCGGCGCTTGAGCGAAACCCTCGCGGCATGAATGGAACATCCATGCCGCCGGTATGAGTCGCCTCACCGCACCCGATGCGCCGCCAGCCACGCCCGCCCGTCCTGGCGGTGGCGGGCGTCGCTGGAATAGAGATGGATCACCGCCTGATCGTTGCAGGTCACCGCCTCGCCGCCCAGGGCATCGATCAGCCGGGCGGTGAAGGCCTGGGCCATGCCGGGATCGGCGGCCAGCAGGCGGTCGATTTCCTCGAGCAGGTCCAGCCGCCCCGCCCAATCGAGCCGGGTCATCGGCCGCAGCCAGGCGTCGAGAACCTCCTCGACCCGCGGTTCCGGGCGCCGACGTGGCGTGGCGGGGGCGAAGGTGGCAACGCCGGGGGTCTGAAAGATCGGCAGTGGGTGATGCATGGGGATGCCCCTGCTCCGTTCGGTGACGATGCGGAGAATTTGGCGAGCCGCGGCGATTTCGAAATCCCCGCATTCGGTCGGGGCGGCGGCCTATGGCGAGGCGCCGACCGCCGCCTTCGGTCCGGCACGACTTCCACGCCCGCGCCGCGACGGACGGAATCGCGCACAGTCGGCTCCCGCGCCGCTTCCACGGAGGGGCCACCGTGGCCGACCTCGTCACCGTCGTCATTCCCACCTACAACCGCGCCTATTGCCTGCCTCGCGCGCTCGACAGCGCCCTGACCCAAAGCCATGCCGCCGTCGAGGTGGTGGTGGTCGACGACGGCTCCACCGACGGCACCGCCGCCCTGCTCGCCGGGCGCTATGGCGGCGAGTCCAGGGTCCGGGTGCTGCGCCAGGCCAATGCCGGCGTTGCCGCCGCCCGCAACGCCGGCCTCGCCGTCAGCCGCGGCGACTATGTCGCCTTTCTCGATTCCGACGACATCTGGCAGCCGTGGAAGCTGGAACTGCAACTGGCCGCCCTGGCCGCCTTCCCCGCCGCCGGCATGGTGTGGAGCGACATGGAGGCCATCGATCCCCACGGCGCGACGGTGCGGCCACGCTACCTGCACGACTATTACTGCGCCTACCGCTGGTTTCCCCGCCCCGAGGATCTGTTCCCCGAGCGTCGCACGATCGCCGGTCCGCGCGGAATTGGCCCGGTGGCCGGTTACGGCGGCGACATCTTCTCGCCGATGGTGATGGGCAATCTGGTCCACACCTCGACGGCACTGATCCGCCGCCAGCGCCTCCAGGCGGTGGGACCGTTCGACGAGCGGCTGGCTCCCTGCGGCGAGGATTACGACTTCCACCTGCGCACCTGCCGCCAGGGCCCGGTGGCCTTCGTCGACACCGCCACCATCCGCTATCAGGTCGGCACCGAGGATCGCCTGACCCGCAAGCGACGGACCATGGCGGAGAACTTCCTCGCCACCCTCACCCGCACCGTCGCGCAGGACGGCGCCCGCATCGCCCTGCCGCCGTCGATGATCGCCGCCGCTTTCGCCGATGCCCATCGCTGGATCGCCGAGGTGTCGGTCGCCGAGGGCGCGGGCGCCGCCGGCCGGCGCCACTATGTCCACAGCCTGCGCTACCGGCCGCGTCAGCCGCGGGTGGTGGCCGAATTGGCCCTGAGCCTGCTGCCCCGGGCGTGGAGCGCCGCCGCCCGCGAAGGCTGGCGGCAGCTCCGGCGGCGGCGCTCAACCGATGTTGCGGACGATGTGCGGCCCGAGCAGATTGGCCACCGCTAGCGGCAGGCGCTGCCACAGGGCGATGGCCAGCCGGTACTTGGGGTTGAGCGGGTTGATCTCCGGTGCCGGCGCGCCGTTGCGGGTGCGGTATTCGTGGACGATCGGCTCGGGGGTGAACCCCCAATGGCGCTTGAAGTGATAGGGACCGGTGCCGACCTTGCTGCGGCCGAAGTCGAACACCGGGAAGCCGCGCTCGACGCCCCGGCGCATCAGCCGCCACATCAGGAAGTCGGTGCCGCCCATTTCGCGCGCCGCGCCGCTGCCGCCGATGTAATAGGGCATGATGCGGTCGCGGAAGGTGAAGGACAGCACGCTGCCGAGCGGCGTGCGGCCATGGCTGGCGGTCATCACCTCGCAGTCGGCGCCGAAGACCTCCTTCAGGGTGCGAAAGTAGCGCTTGGCAAACACCGGGGTGCCGAGGTTGCGCACGCTGAGGGCATAGAGCGGATACAGCCGCTCGACGCCGTCGTCGATCTCGTCCGTCAGCCCGGCGGCGAGGGCCTTGCGCAAGACCGCCCGCTGCCGGCGCGGAATCCGCTTGAAATGCGCCTCGGCATCCGGGTCGACGGGACCGGCGAAATTGGCGTACAGGCTGTCGTTGACCGTCCACTCGGGATGGCGGTGGATCGGCTGGCGGTATTCCAGGCTTTGCGCCCCCAGCCGCTCCATCAGCGCCTCCGCCGCCTGGTCCAGGGCCCGGTAGGCCCGCTCGTCGTCGGCCACCGGGGCCCCGGCGACGCAGTTGCCGTTGGCGATCAGGCGATTGCCGAACAGGCGGCTGCGATAGTGGGCCAGCGGCAGCACGCCCCGCACCCGCCCGTCGCGCTCGGCGTAGAGGTAGTAGGTGTCGTGGCCGAAGCTTTCTTCGGTCACCTGCTGCCAGCCGGCGCGGTGGAAGAAGGTCGCTTGCGGATGGGCGAGAACGTAGCTCTCCCAGCGCGGCCGGGACTGGGCGTCGAGGGTCTTCACGGTGTCGATCACGGCGTGGTCTCCGAAAGCGGCTGGGGGCGGACGACGAGACCCTGGGCCAGCGCCTCGATCCGCGCCGCGTTGCTGTCCCAGGTATAGCCGCCGTCGATGGTCCGCGACGCCGCCTCGCCCAGGCGCCGCCGCAGGGCCTCGTCGCCGCACAGGGCGAGGATGGCGGCGCGGAAGGCGGCGCGGTCCTGGGGAGGGAACAGCAGGGCGTCGTGGCCGTGACGCAGCACCTCGCGGATGCTGGGCTGGTCGGGGGCGACGATGGCGCGGCCGAGGGCCATGTACTCGAACAGCTTCAGCGGCGAGGCATAGGCCACCGCCTGCGGCTGCAAGGCGATGTCGACCGCCGCCAGGCAGGCGGCGATGCGGTCGCGCGGCACCACGCCGAGGACGGTCAGGCGGCCCTCCAGCCCAAGGGCGCGGGCGCGCTCCTCCAACTCCACCCGGGCGGGACCGTCGCCGATCACCAGCAGGTGCAGGTCGGGCCGCTCGGGCAGCGCCGCCATGACCTCGATGGCGGCACTCAATCCATGCCAGGCGCGCAGGAAGCCGGAAAAGCCCAGCACCACCTTGCCCTCCAGCCCCAACGCCCGCCGGGTGGCGCTGCCGTCGAGACCGGCGGGGAAGCGCTCGCGGGCGACGCCGTTGGCGATCACCGCAATCCGCGCCGGCGCCACCCCGGCGGCGATCAGGTGCCCGGCGAGCACGGCGGTGACCGGCAGCACCGCGTCGGCGGCCCGCCACACCGTGCGCTCCGACCATGCCGCCACGGCGCGCAAGCGGGCCTCGCGCTCGTGGGCGAGCGGAGCGTTGACCTCGACCAGCAGCGGGCAGCCGGTCACCGCCTTCAGCCAGCGGCCGGGGAGGAAGAACAGGTTGTAGCGCTCGTAGACCAAATCGGGGCGATGGCGCAGCCAGGCGCGCAGCAGGCGGACAAAGGCGGGCAGCGAGTAGGCCAGCTCCAGCAGCTCGGCCAGAGCC
>JACRFY010000020.1 GCA_016212565.1 Magnetospirillum sp.
ACGGTGCCGTGGTTGAGCGCCCCGCCCGGCGGCACGCCGTCGATGTAGACGGCCAGCGTCTCCGAGCCGTCGGCATCGACCAGTTGGGTGGTGATCTTGTCGGCCAGCGGGATCCAGGTGTTCTCCATCCCGGCGACGTCGTCGACGAGCAACGTCGGCTCATCGGCGATGGCCTCGATATGCAGGGTCGCGGTCTTGGTCACCGACGTGGTGCTGCCGGTCGCTTCGTGTGCGGTCGCGGTTACCTCGAAGGTCAAATCGCCGCTGTAATGCTCCGGCCGAACCAGATAGACGTCGGGAACGTCGCTGGGCGGAACGGTGAAGGTCCAGGTGCCATCACTCAGCTTGGTCCCCAGCGGGGTTCCATCGGCGTCCGAGAACGAGAAGTCGTCCGGCACGCCCTTGAGCGACACCGTCAGGGTCTCGGTGCCACCATCGCTGTCATTGGTGTGAATATCGAAGTTCAGCTTCATCTTGCGGTCGCCGGACACGGCACCGTTCATGTCCTCGGGACTGTCGCTGAGGAACAAATCCACGGTCGGTGCCTGGGCAACCTTCTCCGGCGGCAACTCCGGCAGCGCATCCTCCGGCGGCAACGGCGGCGGCGGCGGTGCGACCGGGGCTTCGACGGCGGTGGTCGTCGCGCCGCCGGTGGTGGCGGCCTGACGGGCGAGATCCGGGTCTCCGCCGTCCTCGGCCTCGCCCTCGGGATCGGGCTTCGGCGCGTCGACCGGCTCCTGGGGGCGTTCGATGGTTGCCGCCGCGGCGCCGTCGGCTTCGGCACCGAACTCCTGCGCCTGGACCGGAGAGGTATCCTGCGGATGCGGGTTCTCGAACTTGGCGGCGACGTTGTTGTCGGGCTCGCTCGGCGGCGCGACGTCGACGTCGACCTCGTCGCCCACCGGCATCGCCGGGCCTTCCTTGAGGCCGTCGCCGATCATCTGCTCGAAGGTCGACCGCCCGGCCGACTGCACGTTGGCGTGGCCGGCGACGTCGTCGCCTTCGGCCTCCGAGGTATCGGGAAGCTCGCTTTCGGTCGCATCCTCCAGCCGGTCCTGCCCCTTGCCGTCGACATGCAGGGCGTCCAAGGTGGTGACGTCGGCGCTGCCGTCGGTCGTGCCACCGTTGTCCGGTGTCGGGGCCCCATTGTCCATCTGGGTGCGATCGTCGTCAGCCATAGCGTCCTCCTAGTCCGTATCCGCGCGCCGTCCCGTGTTTCCTCAGCGCTCGCGGAAAGCCTGGGCGAGTGAAACGTGAATGGGCTTCAGCAGATACTGAAGCAGCGTCTTTTCGCCGGTGATGATGTCGGCCTGCACCGTCATTCCGGGAAGGATCCGGTTCTCGTCCGGATGATCGCCGACCCAGGCCTGAGGCAGCGAAACCCAACCCTTGTAGTACGGCGAGTTGTCTTTCTCGTCGATATAGGTGGTCGCCGAAATCTGCTTCAGCGTGCCCGACACCGAGCCATAGCGGACGAAGTCGTAGGTGGCCACCTTGACCACCACCTTCTGCCCCTCGTGGAGATGGCCGACGTCGCGGGTGCTGATCTTGGTCTCGACCAGCAGGTCGTCGTCGACCGGAACGATCTCCATGATCATCCCGCCCGCCGGCACCACCGCACCGACGGTCTTGGCCTTGAGGTTCTGCACGAAGCCCTTGACCGGGGAGATCACTTCCAGGCGCTTGACGCGATCTTCCAGGCGGGCCACCGATTCTTCCACCTGCGACAGCTCGGCGGTAACGGTGCCGAGGTCGTTGAAGGCGTCCTGGCGCAGGTTGGCGTCGAGATCGGCGATGCGCTTTTCCAACTCGTCGAGCGCCTTGCGCGCGGTGCGCTCCTGGCCTTGCAGACGCGACAGCTCGGAATCCATCGCCGCGCGCTGGCGGCGGACGGCGAAGAAGTCGACCTTGCTGGAGATGCCCTGGTTGAAGGCGTTCTCGCGGATGCTCTCTTCCTCGCCGAGGATCTTCAGCTGTTCGCGCACCGCCTTCTGCTGCTGCAGCACGGCGTTGACCTCTTCGCGCTTTTGCATGATCTGCTCGGCGAAGACGTTGCGCTGCGAGGTCCAGCGTTCGGAATTGGCGCGCAGGATGTCGGACTGGTCGTTGGCCAAGCCCTGGAACTTGTCGGCGGTGGCCGAGAAGTCGGGCTTGCGCCCCTCGACGAAGGCGCGGATGCGCTCGGCGCGCACGGTCAGGGCGGCGCGGCGGCTTTGCGCCTGCTCCATCTCGGCCGAGGCCTGGATGGGATCGAAGCGCAACAGCACCTGGCCGGCCTCGACCATCGCCCGGTCCTCGACCAGGATGTCGCGAACGATGCCGCCTTCGAGATGCTGCACCACCTGCACCGAATGCGACGGCACCGCGGTGCCGAAGGTGACCGCCACCTCCTCGATCTTGAGCACGCTGGCCCAGACGATGAACACGGCCAGGACCACCGAAATCACCACCACCATCGCCCGCGACACCGTGGAGATGCCGCCCTCCTCGACGATGGCGTACTGGGCGAGGTGGCGCACATGGCGCGACGCCTTCTCGGGTCTGGAGTCCATGACGGTCGCTTGCGACATCGCTCTCTTCCTCTGCTCAGAACAGGCCGGGCGGCAAGCGACTCGCCACCTGCGATGCCGGACCGGCCATGCGCACCTGGCCCTGAATCAGCACCACGATCTTGTCGGCCAACTTCAAATGGCTGGGACGGTGGGTGACCAGCAGCACGGTGCTGTGGCCCTTCATCCGCTCCAGGGTCTTCATGAACTGGCGGTCGCCCATGAAATCGAGCCCCGCCGCCGGCTCGTCGAACAGGGTCACCGGCGCCCGCTTGAGATAGGCGCGGGCCAGCGACAGGCGCTGGCGCACCGAGGCCGGCAGGCGGTCGGTGCGGGCATCGCCGATCCGGGTGTCGAAGCCTTCGGGCAGGGCCTCGATCTCCTCGAGCATCCCCGCCTCGTGGCAGGCCCAGCGCAGTTCCTCGTCCGAGGCGGCGGCGCTGACCAGGCGCAGGTTCTGGGCGATCGAGCCGAAGAACAGCTCGGCCCGCTGCGGCACGTAGGCGATGATGCGGCGCAGCTCCAGCGGATCGACCTGGCGGATGTCGATGTCGTCCAGCGCCACCGAGCCGGTCTGCGGGCGATAGAGGCCGAGCAGCAGCTTCAGCACCGACGACTTGCCCGAGCCGTTGGGGCCGACCACCGCCACCAGCTCGCCGGGCTCGGCCTGGAACGACACGCCGAGCAGGGCCGGATCGGCGTCGGCCGAATAGCGCAACGAGACGTTGGCGACGGTGATGCGGCCCTTGAAGCGCGGCAGCGCCTGCACCGAGGGCGCCGCCACCCGCTCGGGCTTGATCTGCATCAAACGGTTGATCTGGCCCACCGAGGACTGCACGCGCTCGATCTGCGCGGCCAGCGAGAAGCCGGTCTGCAACGGCCGCAGCACCCACCACACCACCATCATCGCCGCCATCAACTGGCCGACGGTCATCTGTCCGCCCAGCACCCGCTCGACGCCCCAGCCGAGGGTGGCGACGCCGGTGATGGTCACCAGCGCCTGCGACAGCGCGGCGATCGCCGAATTGATCCGCGACGAGGCATGCGACTTGATCACCGCGTCGGCCGACAGGTGACGATAGCGCTCGCGCCACACCTGGGCGGCGCCGGCTTCCTTGATGACGCGGGGATGGGACAGCGCCTCGACGAGGAACTCCTGGCGGCGCGACGCGGCGCGGGCGGAGGCGTTGATGCGCTCGACCACCAGCGGCCGCACCGCAGCGGCGATGATCACGAACAGCACCATCGCCCCCAGCGGCACCAGCACCAGCGGCCCGCCGAGCAAGGCCATCATCACCAGGAAGATGACCACGAACGGCGCCTCGGCCAGCGAGGTGGCCATCGGGCCGGTGAAGAACTCGCGAATCAGCTCGAAATCGCGCATCCGCGCGATCTGCGAGTTGGAGTTGGCCTGCTCGGTATAGGGCGGGGCCAGCAGCATCAGGCGGCGGAACACCGCCAGACCCAGCAGGTGGTCCAGCCGCGCGCCGACATAGGCGATCATCCGCGAGCGCAACGAGCGGATGGCGTGGTCGCCGGCCAGGGCGATCACCACCCCCATCAGCAGCGTCGCCAGCAACGGGAACGAGCCGGTGGGCAGGAACTGGTCGTAGACCGACATGATGAACAGCGGCGTCGCCAGGATCAGCACGTTCGACAGCATGCTGGCGACCATCATCCGCGCCAGCAGCGGCCGGAAGCGCCGCGTCACCACGCCGACATAGTCGCGCGGGTTCTCTTCTACCTGCGCCCGCTCGTCGTCGTCGAGCACGCGAAAAATCCACACCGATCCGGTCTCGGTCGGCAGCGGGATGGTGCGATAGGCCCGCCGTTCGGCATCGAACACCTTGACGGTGCCGTTCCCGACCGGGGCGACCAGCACCAGCGCCATGCCCGGACCGTCGGGCAGGAACAGGCACGGCAGCAGGCGGAGATCCAGCTCCGACGGCCGGGCGGCCAGCGAGTGGCTGGCATAGCCCAGGTTGGCCATCACGTTGAGCAGATCGGTGAGATCGAGCTTCTCGGCGAAATGGGGCAGCGATTCGGCGACGTGAACCAGATCGCCTTCCCAGTTCAACGCCGACAACATCGGCAGGATGCAGGCGGCGAGGTCGGTGACGGCGTGAAAGCCGCCCAGCGCCCCGTCGGCCGCCCGCGCCTCGGACAGTTCGACCGTCGCCGACGGCCGGTCCCAGCCGATCGGGCCGAGATGTGGCGTCCGCACCGGCCCGGAGCCGTAGGTGCCGCCGCCGCTCATGACACCTTCCCCAATTCGCCCGCGGCGGCGAGACCGGCCACCGCGTCCTGCAGAGTCGGTAGCGGCGCGGCCTCCCGCGGCCGGGCAGGAACCAGGCGGCCGCGCTCGATCTGCAGCACCTGGTCGGCCAGCTTCTGCAGCGACGGCCGCAGGGTCACCATCACCAGGGTGGTGGTGCGGTCGAGGGCCTCGAAGTAACGCCGCAGATGCTCGTCGCCGGAATTGTCCATGGCGGCGTTGGCCTCGTCGAACAGCAGCACCCGCGGGCGGCAGACCAGGGCACGCACCACGGCGATGCGCTGGGCGACACCGCGCGGCAGCGCCTCGGACGATCCTTCACCGACGCGGGTGAGGTAGCCGTTGGGCAGGCGATAGACCACGTCGTCGAGGTCGAGATCATTGGCGATCTGAATCGCCTCGCGCCGCAGCCGGGGCCGGAACATGGTCAGGTTGTCGAGAATGGTGCCCTTGAACAGCTCGCCCCGCTGCGGCACGTAGGCAATGCCGCCCGTCTCCTGGCCATTGCGGTCGTAATACGCCACCGGCTGGCCGTCGATCAGCACCTCGCCGGTGGTCGGGGCCATGCTGCCGTACATCAGGCGCAGCAGGGTCGACTTGCCGCTGCCGTTGTCGCCGGCGATGGCCACCCGTGCGCCGGCACCGATGCGCAGGTTGACGTTGGCGAACACCGGGTCCGCGTCGCCGTAGGCGAAGGACACGCCCTTGAGCTCGATGCCGCCCTGCCCGATCTGCAGCGGCGGCGTGCCCTCGGGATGCTCGGGCGGCAATTCGAACAGGGTCTCGAAGCGCTCGCGCATCATCTCGGCGCTTTGGTAGCGGCTCCACATCGACACCGCCTTCTGCACCGGCTGCAGGACGCGGCCGGTCAGCAGGGTGCAGGCGGACAGGCCGCCGATGGTGAGGGCGTTGTCGACCACCAGGGCGGCGCCCAGCACCACCACCACCAGCGTCGACAATTGCGAGAAGGTGGCGCCGTTGGACAGCACGCTGGAATTGGCCAGCACCACTTGGTGCGAGGCCTTGGCCACCGCCTCCTGCAGGCGGGCCAGGCGCTGGATCATCTGCCCTTCCATGGCCATCGACTTGATGGCGTGGATGCCGTGGATGGCCTCGATGGTGAAGTTCTGCCGGCGGTCGCGGATGGTGTTGAACTCGGTCAGCGCCTGCTCGGCCTTCTTCGACCCCGAGGCGGCGACGGCGACGATCACCGCGATCATCACCAGCGGCGCCAGAACCAGCCAGCCGGCGAGAAACCAGATGGTGGCGATGAAGATGACGGCGAACGGCAGGTCGCAGGCGACCAGGGTCCAATGCTCGGTGAACACCTCGCGGACCATCGGCAGGCCGGAGAAGCGCTCGATCAGTTCGCCGGCACCGGTGCGCTCCAACTCCTCGGCGGGCGCCCCCATCAGGCGGCCGAAGGCCTTGGTGCCGGCGCGATGCTCGATCTGCGAGCCCATCCAGCTGATGATGTCGGCCCGCGCCACCCGCATCAGCGCTTCCAGGCACACCACCCCGGCGACACCGGCAATCATCAGCAACAGGGTTCCGCGGGAGCTGTTGGGAATGATGCGGTCGTAGACCTGCAGCAGCGCCAGGGGCAGCGCCAGCGCCAGGATGTTCAGCGCCACCGAGGCGAGGAACACGTACCGGGCGTCGCGCCGGTTGGCCGCGGACACCCACATATCGCCAGCCTTGCCCAGCCCGGCTACGGGCATGACCTTAACCTCCATAAGCTCTCCACAAACATCATGTTAACATTATTCGTAAAATGCCATCAATCTCCGTTTGCGCTTTCAAACGCTGTCCTTCGGTATAATCTCGACGAAACAATTCATGCTGAATTCATCGGCTTCGGTCGGAATTGTATCGAAATGTGACGAAGACACGCCAACCCGCAATCGGCGAGTTGGCAGGATTCCTCGATTTCGACGGCGTTCGCTGCCGGCCCGGCGCATGGATGCAAGCGATGGCTGTGGCGGCACGGAAGGAACCGGCAAAAAGCGGCAGCGCCGATTGGCACCCGGCTTCAGCCCTTGATTTCCACCGCGCGGAACAAGCTGGCCTGGAACGTCTTGGAGAAGTGATGGACGGGCAGCCCGGCCTTCTGCTTGAGGTGGGCGAGGAACTGCCGCGGATCGGGCAGTTGCTCCCACACGCTGGGCAAGAACAGGGCTCGGCGCCCCAAGTCTTCGATAATCAAACCGTCGACTCCCGGCTTGAGACGCGCCAGCAGATCGGCCTCGTCGGAGAAGGCCATCGGCATCGGCGGCGTCAGCACCGACACCGACAGCGACAGATCCGGCCACTCGGCGGCGGTCACCGGCGGAAAGCGCGGATCCTTGAAGGCGGCCTTGAAGGCGTTGTCGGCGATATCCTCGACCAGCGACCGCCACGCCAGCGGCGAGCCGATGCAGCCGCGCAGTTGCCCCCTCGCCTTCAGGGTGACGAACACCGCCCCGGGAGCGCCGAACATCGCCGGCTGGCCGTCCTCGACGACGCCGCGCGCCGGGCTGCCGGTGCGCAGGCCGTGCTCGATGGAGGCGCGCGCCAGCGCCACCAGGGTGGGGCCGACGGCCCTGACCGCCGCATCGTCGGTGGCGGAGGCAGATTCGTTCTCATAGATCGCCCAACTGCCGTAGCCGACCACCCGGTCCTTGGGGCCGGCGGTATCCCCGGAATTGCGCACGTCGAGGGTGGCGATGGTCATGCCGCGACGCTTGGCGGCCACCAGCACGCCGCCCACCGGCACCCGCCCGCAGGCGCCGTCGCGCCCCAGTCCGGCGGGGTCGAGGGCCTCGATCGCCGCCACGGTGGCGGCATCGGTGGTTCGCGCCGTGGCATAGTCGAGGTAATGGGACAAGTCGGTGGAGACGACGATCAGCGTCTCCGCCCCGCCCCACGCGGCATCCAGCACCGCCGCCACCTCCTCCGGCCGGGCATCGCCGGCCACCACCGGCACCAGCGAAAAGCGCCCCAGCACCGCTTGCAGGAAGGGAACGTGCACCTCCAGCGAATGCTCCTGAGCGTGGGCGGCATCGAGTTCGCCGACCATCGGCAGGCGCTTCAGGCGCTCGACCATGGCGCGGTCGATGGGCACGGTGCCCAACGGCGAGGCCCACGCCTCCGCCGAGCCGACCGCCAAACCGCGGAACGCCACCCGGTGCGAGGGGCCGATCAAGACCACCCGCTCGATGCGGCCGCGCGCCGGCAACAGGCGCGCATACGCCGACGCGGCGACCGGGCCGGAATAGACGTAACCGGCATGGGGGACGATCAGCGCCTTGGGAATCCGACCGTCCCCGGGCGAAGCCGCCGCCAGGAAGCGCTCGATCGCGGCCGTCAATGCGGTGGCATCGGCGGGATAGAAAGCGCCGGCCACGGCGGTGGGGCGGATCGCGGTCAAGAGCGGCCTCCAGGTTTCGCGTCGCGTTGGGCGGACGAAGAACGCACCGATAGGTTAAGCAGCCCTAACCCCTTCGTGTAAAGACTCATCGTTGGAGGCGTTACCCTTCGAGGGAGGAGGGGCAGGCATGCGTCGGTTGAACGCCCTGCCCGAAGGCGATACGCTCCCTCCCATGGCAGAGGACGTTCAGGGTTCGCACTTCCCCGCCCGGCATTGGCAGCGCCTCGACGACGGGCGGGTCCAGTGCGACGTCTGCCCGCGCGCGTGCAAACTGGCGCCCGGTCAGCGCGGCCTGTGCTTCGTACGCGCCCACGCCCCCGGCGCGGGACTGGTGCTGACCACCTACGGCCGTTCGTCGGGATTCTGCGTCGACCCGATCGAAAAGAAGCCGCTGAACCACTTCCTGCCCGGCACGCCGATTTTGTCGTTCGGCACCGCCGGCTGCAATTTGACCTGCAAGTTCTGCCAGAACTGGGATATCTCGAAGGCGCGCGAGATCGACCGGCTCAACGACCGCGCCGATCCCGAGGCCATTGCCGCGGCGGCGGTGAAGTTGGGCTGCCGGTCGGTGGCCTTTACCTACAACGATCCGGTCATCTTTCTCGAATATGCTGTCGACGTGGCCAAGGCCTGCCGCGCCCGCGGCGTGAAGACGGTGGCGGTGACCGCCGGTTATGTCGCCGGCGCCGCCCGCGAGGAATTCTTTGCCCACATGGACGCCGCCAACGTGGATCTGAAGGGATTCACCGAGGACTTCTACCGGACTCTGTGCGGCGGGCATCTCGAGCCCGTCAAGGAAACACTGGTCTATTTGAAGCGGAACACCAGCGTATGGTTCGAAATCACCACTCTTCTCATTCCCGGCGAGAACGACTCAAGGGACGAAATCGACGCGCTGTCCCGCTGGGTTGTCCAGTCTCTCGGCCCCGACGTGCCGTTACATTTCTCAGCTTTCCACCCCGACTGGAGGATGCGCGACAAGGCCCGCACGGACTCGCGGACACTGTCCTGCGCCCGGTCGATCGCCTTGGCCAACGGGATTCGCTATACTTATACCGGCAACGTCCACGACCCGAGCGGCGGCAGCACTTGGTGCCACGGATGCGGGGCCCTTCTCATCGGCCGCGACTGGTATGAGCTGTCGACCTGGGCTTTGACCGCCGACGGGTGCTGCCAGGCCTGCGGCACCCGCATTCCCGGCGTGTTCGAGCCCACCCGCGGCGACTGGGGGCGCAAGCGCGTTCCGGTCCGGATGAGTGCCCGGTGATAATGCCTGGGTATTCACACCCCGCCATTTCGTGCTAATGCTCCCCCCTCTTTCAGGCAATGAATGTGCGCGGTGACATGCTGAAACGGTGGTTTCCTTGGGCGCTCAAGGGCGGGCTGTCGGTCGGGTTGATCTGGTGGGCGCTCAAGGACGTCGACGTCGCCGCCGGCTGGGAGCAGCTCAAGGGCATCGATCCGGCCATGCTCGCCGCCGCCGTGGCACTGGGATTCCTGCAAATCGTGGTCGGCGCGGTGCGCTGGCATTCGGTGCTGCTGGCCCTTAAGACGCTGATGAAGCTGTCGCACAGCAGCCGGCTCTATTACGTCTCGTGCTTCTTCTCCATCGTCCTGCCCGGCGCGGTGGGCGCCGACGCGGTGCGCATGTGGCTGGCCCGGCGCGAGGGCATGGAGCTGTCGAGTGCCATCAACAGCGTGATGCTGGAGCGGGTGGCCACCGTGTTCGCCCTGTTCATCCTGGTCGCCGTCACCCAGCCGATGCTGCTCGCCCGGGTGCCCGACATTCCCGGCACCTGGGTGTTCCCGCTGCTGACCGCCGCCGGCCTGTTCGGCATCCTGCTGCTGACGGTGCTCGACCGCCTGCCGGAACGGCTGCGACACATGCGGCTGGTCCGCGGCCTGGCCCATCTCGCCGCCGACACCAGACGGCTGTTCTTCCGCCCGCGCTGGGCGACCACCACCATGGCCATCGCCATCTTCGGCCACATCAACCTGGCGATGATGGTATGGGTGCTGGCCCGCGGCATGCAGATCGAGCTGAGCCTGCTCGACTGCCTGGTGCTGGTGCCGCCGGTAATCCTGCTGATGACCCTGCCGATTTCCATCGCCGGTTGGGGCGTGCGCGAGACGGCGATGCAGACCTTCCTCGGCTTCGTCGGCGTCGCCAATCATTCCTCGGTGGTGATCTCGGTGGTGTTCGGCCTGCTGCTGACCCTGGCCGCCCTGCCCGGCGGGCTGGTGTGGCTGACGCTGGGCGGCAACAAGGTCCGCCTCGCCGATGTCGAAGCCGAAGAGGCGGCGGCGGAGAAGGAAGCCGGGACGGCGTAGAGACGGCACTTCTTGACCGACGCGACAAGACTGGTGAAGATCGTCACCAGGGGTTGAGCGGGCGGGGAGGGCCAGCGGTGCTGTCGGACTGGAAAGCCACTTGGCTGTGGCAACGGCTCGAATCTGCGGGCGCAAGCGCCGTGCGGACGTTTGTCGAGTCCGCGATGGCGCCGATCCAGACCACCCTGGGCGAAAGTCTGCTTCAGGATTTCACCCTCCACGATTCCCAGCATTCGTTTCGCGTCACCGAGCGGATGCGCGAGGTCATCCCCGCCGCTGTCGTCCTCACCGCCGAGGAACTGGGCCTGCTGCTGCTGGCCGCCTATCTCCACGATATCGGCATGCACCCACCCGGAAACCTGTGGGCGGCCCTGCGCTCGCCGGATCTGGCGGGACTGGACGAGGACGAGGCGCGACGGCTGAAGACCTGGCTGGGCGATTTCGCCGACGAGGTGGCGCTGCCGCTCGACGATCACCTTGCCGCCCAGTTCTGCCGCCACCGCCACACCGACTGGAGCGCGGCGTGGATCGACCGCCACCTGGCGACCCTGCCCCGTCCCCACGCCAGCTGGCTCAGCGACCTCAAGGCCCTGTGCCGCAGCCACCATTGGGGGCGCAGCGAGCTCGACGGCCTGATCGCCACCCCCACCGTCAACCTGCGCTATCTGGCGGTGGTGCTGCGGGTCGCCGACGTCCTCGACGTCGATCCCAAGCGGGTGCCGGCAATCCTCTACGAGCACCGCCGCATCGCCCCGGGTAGTCGCCTCTATTGGCAGAAGGACCTCGACGCCACGCTGACCGTCACCCGCACCGGCCGCGCCGTGCCGGAGGTGCTGTTCACCGGCTGGCCGAAGCGGGCGGCAATCCATCACGCCCTCGACCAGACCGCCGAACAGATCGGCGCCGAATTGTTCCTGGCGCGGATGCTGGCCGACGAATCGTGGTTCGGCACCGGCCTCAATCCCGCCGATGCCGGCCGCTACGCCTGGGACCTGCCGGCGACCGTCCATGCCCGCATCGAGCCCTTGGACAAGGCCTATGTGCCGATCCACGGCAGCTTCCGCCCCGACACCGCCAAGCTGCTGCAATTGCTGTCGGGGCTGGAGCTGTACGGCAACCCGCTGGCGGCGGTGCGCGAGCTGATCCAGAACGCCTTCGACGCCGTCCGCCGCTGCATCGCCGAGGACCTGCTCAAGCAGAAGGCCCGCAATCCCGCTTTCGACGCCGCCGCACACCGGCTGGAATACGGCGCCCGCTATCTGGTGCGGCTGACGCTGGAGCGCGCGGTCGATGCCGACAGCGGCGCCACCCGCTGGTGGCTGTCCTGCGCCGACGACGGCATCGGCATGAACCGCGCGGTGATCGAGAACCGCCTGCTGGTCAGCGGCACCGGCCGCCGCCACGCCGAGCGCGACCTCGACGAACGCTGCGCCGCCGCCGGCTTTGCCGCGGAGGTCACCGGCCAGTTCGGCATCGGGGTGCTGAGCTATTTCATGCTCGCCGACCGGGTCGAGATCCGCACCCGCCCGCAGAGCGAGCCCACCGGCTGGCGCTTCACCACCGACGGCATCGGCGCGGTCGGGGAATTGCGCAGCGACTCGGCGGCGGAACCGGGAACCATCCTGCGGCTGCGGCTGACCCAAGCGGTGGTGGGGGACGATGCGGCAAAGTGGTTCGCGGCGCTGGAGGCCTATGTCCGCGAGACGCTGATCCGCATCCCCTGCACCTTCGCACTGGCCACGGACGGCGAGGCGCCGGTGATCGACTGGCGGCCGGGGTGGACGCGGGACGGGGCGGACTATACCGGGCGGGTGGCGGAAAACATTGGTTACGGGTCCGATGAGCGCCATAATGCGGCACGGCGAGAGAGCATTCAGTGGCAGGACGCCGCGGACGGCGTCCTCGCCGATGGCCTCGGCTATTGGCGCGTCCTGGTGCCGACCTTTCTCACTCCCTTCGGCCCCGGTCTGGTCGTGCCGTTTGCCGACGAAACCGGCTCGCGCCTCCTCACCGCGAATTCCGCGGAGGTCGCCGCCTGGAAGGGGATGGCGGCCGAAATGAGTTTCTACGCGGCAGGCATATCATCGATAATAATTTGTTCGGTCATGGAAATCGACCTCGTCTCACCGCGGGCGGCCACACCGGCAATCCACCGCTCGTCCTTGCGAGTGGCTGAACCGGGCGAAGACGCGGTGACGGTCGCTCGGGTGCGAGCCGGCGACCGGCTGGGTGCCGTTGCCGCCCGGCTGGCGGCGACGCCCCTTGGGGAGGCCTCTTTGTCCCTCGTTGCAAACCTGGGCCGACGAACCACCCCTCCCTGCGCGACCGCACTGTGGATTGACGACGACGGAACCCTGCAACCGGTAACCTTTCCCGCCCTGGTTCCCCTGTCCAGGCACCGATCAGGCTTGCCGGGTTTCCGCATCCTGCCCCTGTGGACAGCAGGCGCTGACGTCCTGGCATGGGGCGCCGGCACCGTGCCCAGTCGCATCGTCGCCACCGCGGACAACCACCTGGCGGTCTTGTTCGAGCACCGGCCAACCACCCTGGCCGCCGGTCCCGTCCGCTGCCCCTTCCCCCCGGAGCGCCCCGACCTGGTCGGTGTTGCGGCTCCCGGCGACACCACCTATCTCAACCAGGACCATCCCCTCGTCCAGGCCGTCACCGACGGCGCTTGGACCCACGCGATGCGGCACGTCGTCTCGCACCAGGCGTTGCGCACCAATCCCGACCTCGCCGCCGCCTGGCTGCTGACGCGGCTACTTGGCATCACTCCTGAAGAATGGACTACCCTCTACCGCCAAGACCCCGCCATCGCCGCGGCGATCTTCGCCCGCGGCGGCGGTCGCCGCCTGGAAGCCTATCTGTGGCAATTCTCCGCCTTTTACAAGCGCGTCCTCACCGCGGACGGCGTCACGGATGAACACAGATGAACGCAGATAAAATAGGTGGAAATAGACACTTCGCATGAATTGCCCGTGGTCCGTGGACAGGCCCATCTGTGGGAAATGCCTCACCCTCCACCCTTGATCTCCGCCATCAGCAAGAATTGATCTCGTCATCCCCGCGAAGGCGGGGACCCGTGGCGACGCAGCAGATTCTTGCAAGGCAAGCCATTTTCGTCGACACATGGATTCCCGCTTGCGAGCGTGTGAAGAAATCGCGCGGACCTCCCACAATCGTCATCCCCGCGAAGGCGGGGATCCATGGTGACGCGGTCTTGGCCTTGAAATATATGGCGTTTTCGTTGACACATGGATTCCCGCTTTCGCGGGAATGACGGTTGAGTTGGTGCGGGAGACATTCCTTCACACGCCCTTTCACGGCGATGACGGTTCGCGGGACTGGCGACATATTTTCTCACGCTCTTTCGCGGGAACGACTTTGGGAGCCGGGGGCATTACGTCTCAGGCGCTGAGGAGCCCGCGCCACGGGCTTCGCCCTTCGAGACGGCCCGTCGGGCTTCCTCAGGGTAAGGCCCGAATGGACCGGCGGTTTGGGCTTCGCCCCCTTCCCTTCCGCGCCGGGATCGCTACATTGGGGATATCTCTCTCCCCAGGCAGGATTCCGCGCCCATGAAGATCGCCTTCGCCAAGCCCCAGGTTCCCGCCGAGGGCGCCGTCGCCGTCGGTGTGCTGGAGGGGCGCGTGCTGACGCCCGCCGCCGCCGCCCTCGACGCCCAGAGCGGCGGAACCCTCGCCCGGGCCATGGCCGCCAGCCGCTTCGAGGGCAAGAAGGAGCAGACGCTGACCATCCTCGCCCCCGCCGGCCTCACCGTCGGGCGCATCGTCCTCGTCGGCCTGGGCAAGGCCGCCGGGCTCGATGCCCTCGCCGCCCAGGCCTTCGGCGGCACGGCGGTGGCCCAGGTGGCGACCAGCGGCGAGACGGCACTGGCGCTGGCCGTCGACACCGTCGCCGGCGCCCCGCTCGACGCCGCCGCGCTGGCCGCCCACGCCGCCTTCGGGGCACGGCTGCGCGCCTATCGCTTCGACAAATACCTGACCAAGGAAAAGAAAGAGGACAAGCCGGCACTCAAAAAGCTCACAGTGCTGACCGAGCCCCATGCCGCCGCCAAGACCGCCTTCGCCGCCCTCGACAAGGTGGCGGACGGGGTGATGCTGGCCCGCGACGCGGTTTCGGAGCCGGCCAACGTCATCCACCCCGAAACGCTGGCCGAGCAGGCCAAGCAACTGGCGGAAATCGGCGTCGACGTCGAGGTGCTGGGCGAAAAGCAGATGCGCAAGCTGGGCATGGGGGCGCTGCTGGGCGTCGGCCAGGGCTCGGATCGCGAGAGCCAGCTGGTGGTGATGCGCTGGATGGGCGCCGCCGACCAGGACGCCGCCCCGGTGGCCTTGGTCGGCAAAGGGGTGACCTTCGACACCGGCGGCATCTCCATCAAGCCGGCCGCCGGGATGGAAGAGATGAAATGGGACATGGCCGGCTCGGCGGCGGTGATCGGCACCATCAAGGCGCTGGCCGGCCGTCAGGCCAGGGTCAACGCCGTCGGCGTGGTCGGGCTGGTCGAGAACATGCCCTCGGGCAGCGCCCAGCGGCCGGGCGACGTGGTCACCTCGATGAGCGGCCAGACCATCGAGGTCATCAACACCGACGCCGAGGGCCGCCTGGTCCTCGCCGACGCCCTGCACTACACCAAGGAGCGCTTCAAGCCGGCGCTGATCGTCGATCTCGCCACCCTGACCGGGGCGATCGTCATCGCGCTCGGCAACGAGCAGGCCGGCCTGTTCGCCACCGACGACACCCTGGCCGAGCGCATCGCCGCCGCCGGCCGCGCGGTCGGCGAGCCGGTATGGCGGCTGCCGCTCGGCGAGGCCTACGACAAGCAGCTGAAGTCGGACATCGCCGACATGAAGAACGTCGGCGGCCGCGAGGCCGGCTCGATCACCGCCGCCCAGTTCCTCAAGCGCTTCGTCGGCGAGGTGCCGTGGGCGCATATCGACATCGCCGGGGTGGCGTGGTCGAAGAAGGACACCGCCACCTGCCCCAAGGGCGCCACCGCCTTCGGGGTGCGCCTGCTCGACCGCCTGGTCGCCGATCATTACGAGGAGGGCTGAGGCCTGACCCGCATCGGCTTCTACCACCTGACCCGCCTGCCGCTGGAACAGGCGCTGCCGCGGCTGGTGCAGAAGGCGGTCGACGCCGGGCACCGGGTGGTGGTGCAGGCCGGCAGCCGCGAGCGGGTCGAGCATCTCAGCGCCACCCTGTGGACCTACGACCCGACCTCGTGGCTGCCGCACGGCTCGGCCGCCGACGGCGACGGGCCGATGCAGCCGGTGTGGCTGACCGACGGCGACGACATTCCCAACGGCGCCAAGGTGGCGGTCCTCGCCGACGGCCGCGAACCGGCCGACGTTGCCGCCTTCGAACGCTGCCTCGACCTGTTCGACGGCACCGACGCCGACGCCGT
This sequence comes from Magnetospirillum sp., assembly GCA_016212565.1. Taxonomy (GTDB): domain Bacteria; phylum Pseudomonadota; class Alphaproteobacteria; order Rhodospirillales; family Magnetospirillaceae; genus JACRFY01. The sequence goes on from JACRFY010000020.1 coordinate 15,990, forward strand.
CGCCGCGGCACGGGAACGATGGAAGCGGTGGAAGGCCGCCGGGCACGAGCTGGTGTACTACCAGCAGGGCGAGACCGGCGGATGGGAAGAAAAGGCGCGGAGCTAACCCCAATACGGTTCGGTCAAGGGGCAAAACCCCGGGCACGATTTCTCTACCGGCTGATCCGAAGGTTGCTCAACTCGTTGGCGATGGCGCGGAAGGCCGCCTTGAGGTCGCTCTGGCTGGGGGAATCGAAGTACGCGTCGGCATCCGAGGCGCAGCCGGCATACAGCGCCTTGGTGGCGGCGTCGATGCCGGGGGTGAAGGTGACGGCGTAGACGCGGATGCCCTTGGCCTTCATCGCCGCGCACACCTGGGCCAGCCGAGCGTCGACGATGGTCTTGGCGGTGGCGATGCTGGTGGTGCCCACCCGTCCCAGCAGGTCGAGGCGGTCGTAGCCGGTATAGTCCGATTTGACGCTGTTGTCCGCCTCGTTCGGCCCGGCGGTACCGGTCAATTTGTAGATCTGGTTGTTGCCGTCGGTCATCAGGATCGCCGCCTTGGTCCATTCCGGCGTCCCCCACGCCAGGCCCTCGGTGAAGGGCGGTTCGGGCGAGAGGACGCGCAGGCCCCAGGCCATGCCGATGTCGCCGAGGGTGCCGCCGCGGCTCCACGCCTCCATGGCCGTCACCGCGCCGGTCAGCGTCGCCTTGACGTTGGTGAGCGGGGTGATGGCGGTCGGGCAGCCGACATTGGGGCCGGTCGAGGCATTGCCGTAGCTGGGCGCGGCGTGGATGGTCGAGGGCCGCGAGGGGTCGTAGTCATTGTCCTTCTTCCCCGCCGCCCACACGTAGCGCGTCCAGCGCGCCGTGCTCGCCGGGATGTCGGCCAGGGTGTTGGGGGCGGCACGCTCGATCACGCAGCCCTTCCAGCCGGTGAGGCTGGTCGGCGCATAGGCCGCCCCCGCCGCCACCAGGGCGGACGACGCGGCGCCGGGATTGACCGCCGCCGAATAGGGCACCAGTCCGATCTTGAGATAGGGATGGACCGTCTCGGCGCCGAACAGGATGTCGACCATGGTCTGCGCCGCCTCGCGCAGGGCGCCGATGTTGTCGTCGGTGAGCATCGAGCCGGTGTTGTCGAGGACCATCGCCAGTTCGAGGCCGCGCACCTGGCGGGTGACCTCGGCGACGGCGGCGACGTCGACCGAACCGCTGCCGCCCAGGGCCATCAGGGTGGTCGGCACCCGCGCCGCCGCCCGCACGGTGATGACGTCGCCGGCCGTTGCCAGGCGGAAGGTGGTGACGACGCCATCGACCGCGGCGGCCGGATAATTGGCGTCGAAGAAGCGCCGCGCCACGACCTCCAGCGCGGCATCGTCGCCGCTCGCCGCGCCCGCCGCCAGCCCGGCGGCGTCGATGGCGTAGGACAGCCGGGTCCGCACCAGATAGATCCGGGCGAGGTCGACGCCCAGGCCGATGGCCAGCAGCAGCGGCACCACGGCCACCGCCACCAGCAGCGCCACCGCGCCGCGCTCGCAGCGCGCCAACCGTCGCATCGGCCTCATCCTCCGTAGGCGATCTCGCCCACCAGACGGGGGCGGGCGATGGCGGTTTCGGTAAAGGTCAGCGGCCCCACCGCCGCCGTGACCATCGGCGTGTAGCGATAGACCAGACGGGCGATCACCACGCTTTCGCCGGCCACCCCCAGTCCCTGGGCGCGACCGAGGTCGACCGCCGCCCCGCCGCCCTCGACGTATTGCCAGCGCAGCACCGGCCGCCCGGCGGCATCGTAACCCACCGAGGTGATGCTCACCGCCAGGGTGCCGCCGCCGACCGGCAGGGGGGCCAGCACCTGACGCGCCGCCATGACGATCGCCGCCAGCGAGGCGGCGTTCTGCGACGCCTTCTGCGCCGAAAGATCGGCGACGGTGAACGCCGCCGTCACCGCCTTGCCGGCGGCACGCAGCACCCCGAAGGCCTCGACCGTGCCCAGCAGGGCGGTGATCAGCAGCGGCAGGGCGAGGGCGAATTCCAGCGCCGCCGCCCCGCGCGTGTCGCGCCCAAGTCCCCCGCGCGTGTCGCGCCCAAGTCCCCCGCGCGTGTCGCGCCCAAATCTCACGCGCGTGTCGCGGTCCAGCCTCATTCGAACGGCTCCGTGCGCATCACCGCCGTCGACAGCAGCGGCAGACGGCCGCCGCTGCCGCCGATCAGCGCGGCGAGAAAGGGGGTGAGGAAGCGGTAGCTGCGGAACACCCGCACCACCACCACCGTCTCGGCGCCGCCGGCATCGAACACCGTATCGGTCGGCTTGCCGTGTTCGTCGAGGGCGAGCGGCGGCAGGGCAACCTGGGGGAAATCGGCAAAGGTGCGCACGTCGAAGCTGTACTCGCCACACGGCGGCCCCAGCAGGTTGGCGCAGAATTCCGCGCGGAAGCGGGTGGCGGCGTCGTCGGCGCCTTGCACCGCCCCGGTCCGCACCTGACGGGCAGCGGCACGGGTGGCGGCGTCCATCATCGCCTGCTCGAACATCAGCACCCCCATCTCGACGATCCCCACCAGCAGCGTCAACAGCGGCAGCGCCACCAGGGCGAATTCCAGGGCCACCGATCCGCGCCGGCACCGCAACAGGCTCGTCATCCGGAATCCTTCGGGTTGCCCGTCCTGCCCAAACGAGGTGGGCGGCATCCGGGCGGGGACAAGTATGACTTCCGACAGAACGGCATAAATATATCCAAGACATTGTTGGGGGACCGACCGGGGTAATTTCTTTGTGGTAACACTCTCTGATAAAACAACTCTCCGAACGAGAGCGGCTTTACCACAGAAAAACAGGTGCCTTCATTCACGAGATGCCCAAAATGACGACCGTTCGCTCGATGCCCCCCTTGGCGTCGAATGAGACCTCCCTCCGGGGGGGCCACCAACGGACTCACCTGTCGTCGATGGAGCACTCCGATGAAGACTTTCACCCGCGCCCTCACCCGCCTGGTCAAGAACGAGCGGGGCTCTACCGCCATCGAGTACGGCCTGCTCGCCGCCATCATCTCGGTGGCGATCATTCTCGGCGCCACCCAGGCCGGGACCGCGCTCAACAGCCTGTTCACCAACATCGGCACCAAGCTCACCACCGAAGCCGGCTCCATCAAGTAGGACGACACCCGGGTCCCGGGGCCATGCGGCCCTGGGCCCCCCTTTCCTCGCGAACGGAATCCCCAACCATGCGTGTCGGCGGTTTGATCAGCATCGCCGCCGCCCTGGCCCTCGGCGCCGTTGCGGTGGCGGCGGTGCGCGGGCGGCTGGCGGAGACTCCGGCGGCGGCACCGGCCGTCGTCGGCGTGGTGGTGGCCAAGGTGCCGCTGCCCTTCGGCGGCCGCATCGCCCGCGAGCAGCTGGAGCTGGTGCCGTGGCCGGCCGACCATCTGCCCGCCGGGGCCTTCACCACCATCGAACAGGTGGTCGAGAGCGGCGGCGACCGCGTGGCGATGCGCCCCATCGCCGCCAACGAGCCGCTGCTGGCCGACAAGGTCTCGTCTCCCGGCGGCCGCGCCACCCTGTCGACCATCGTCGGCGTCGAGATGCGGGCGGTGACCATCCGCGTCAACGACGTGCTCGGCGTCGCCGGCTTCGTGCTGCCCGGCGACCGGGTCGACATCCTGCTCACCCGCGGCACCCCGGGGCAGGAGGACGGCACCACCGACCTGCTGCTGCAGAACGTGCGCGTGCTGGGCATCGACCAGGAGGCCAGCGAGAAGAAGGACAAGCCCCAGGTCGCCCGCGCGGTGACCCTGGAGGTGCGCCCCGACGAGGCGCAGAAGCTGACCCTGGCCGGCTCGGTGGGCACGTTGAGCCTGGCCCTGCGCAACGCCTTCGACGGCGAGCCGGGCATGGCGCGGACGGTGCGGCTGATCGACCTCAAGTCCACCGCCCCGGCCGAAACCCCGCGCCGCAGCGGCGGTATCGTCATCCTGCGCGGCATGAAAAGCGAAACCGTCACCATCCGCGGGGGAGAGTGATGGCGGCTGGCGTCCCCCAAGCCCCTCTCCCACACGTGGGCGAGGGAGTCCTTCTTGTTCTCCTCTTCCTCCTGTCGTTCCCCGCCTGGGCGCAGGTCACCATCGACCGCACCCTCGGCCAGCGGCTCTATGCCGGCGAAATGGCGGTGCCCTTGCACAAGTCGCAGGTGCTGCGCCTCGATCAGCCGTTCGGCAGCCTGTCGGTGGGCAACCCCGAGATCGCCGACGTCATGGCCCTGAGCGACCGCTCGCTGTATGTGCTGGGCAAGGGGCTGGGCTCGACCAATCTCGCCGTCTACGACCGCAACCGCCAATTGATGGCGGTGCTCGACTTGGTGGTCAGCCACGACATCGCCCGCCTCAAGGCGCAACTGGCCGAAGTGTTGCCGGGCGAGCCCATCGAAGTGCGTCTGGCCAACGAGGCGGTGGTGCTGTCGGGCACCGTCTCCGCTCCCGACCGCCTCGCCCGCGCCGTGGCGCTGGCCAACCGCTTCGCCCCCGACCGGGTCACCAATCTGCTCAAGGTCAAGGGCAGCCAGCAGGTGATGCTGAAGGTCAAGGTGGCCGAGATCGCCCGCTCCACCGCCCGCGAACTGGGCATCAAGCCGTCGCTCAACATCAGCAACGGCGATTTCGTCTTCAACACCCTCGATCCGGTCGCCGCCAGCCGCTTCGCCACGGCGACGCTCAGGATCGCCACCAAGTTCATGACCGCCGACATGGTCCTCGACGCCCTGGAAGAGAAAGGGGTGGTCAAGATCCTCGCCGAGCCCAATCTGGTCGCGGTGTCCGGCGATACCGCCCGCTTCCTGGCCGGCGGCGAATTCCCGATTCCGGTGGCCCAGACCGCCACCGGCAACACGTTGAGCGTCACCATCGAGTGGAAGCAGTTCGGCGTCAGCCTCGCCTTCACGCCGACGGTGATCGACGGCGACCTGATCAACCTGATCGTCAGCCCCGAGGTCAGCCAGATCGACCGCGCCTCGGCGGTGACCTTCACCGGCTTTTCGGTGCCCGGCCTGTCGACGCGGCGGGCCACCACCACCGTGGAGCTGAAGGACGGCCAGAGCTTCGCCGTCGCCGGCCTGCTGCAAAGCGACTTCACCGACACCGTGCGCCAGGTTCCCGGCATCGGCGAGATCCCGGTGCTGGGAGCGCTGTTCCGCAGTTCGGCGTTCCTGAGGAAGGAGACGGAACTGGTGATCATCGTCACCCCGCGGCTGGTCAAGCCGGCCCCGACGGGCAGCCTCGCCGCCCCCACCGACGCCTTCCTGCCGCCCGCGGATGTCGACCTGTTCTTCTGGGGCAACACCGAGGCGCCGCAGTCCGGGCGCCTGCCGCTGCCGCCGGTGGCCGAGGGCGGCGTCGCCGGCCCCTACGGCTATCTGGTCCGCTAGGGAGATGCCGGCGATGCGCCTCCTGCTGACGCTGCTGCTCCTTCTCGCCGCCTGTACCCCGCGGGCGGCCACCGCCCCCGGCTTCGGCCGCGCCCAAGGGGTCAACGAGGCGCTGCAAATCGTCGATCCCCGTCCCCGTCCCGCCGAGGAGCCGGCCCCGGACTACGACGGCAAGCGCGCCGATGCCGCCTTCACCCGCTACCGCGACGGCAAGGTCTTCCGCCCGACCGCGGTGACCACCTCGGCGATTCGCGCCGGGACCGAGAGCGGGCCGGAGATGAGCAAATGACCCGCGTCGCCGCCGTCGTTCCCTCCCTCGCCCATCGGGCGGCGGTGGCCGCCGCCCTGGCCGCGGCCGGCTGCACCGCCCGCATGCTGGCCGAGACGCCGCCGCCCGGCGGTCCCAAACCGGATCTGTGGCTGGTCGAGACCGACCTCGGCAACCCGGCGCGGGTGGCGGCGCTGAACGGCTTCGTTCGCGCCGCAGGCGGCACGCCGGTGCTGGTGGCCTCGCCCTCGGCCTCGCTGGAGGGGATGCGGGCGCTGCTGCGGGCCGGTGTCGCCGACGTGCTGCCGCTGCCGCCGCCGCCCGACGAGTTGCGGGCGGCCATCGCCGCCGCCCTGGGCAAGGACGCCGAGGCGCGCAAGGCTCCCGGCGCGGTGGTGTGTTTCCTCAAGGCCGGCGGCGGCTGCGGCGCCACCACCCTGGCCACCCAGGCCGCCTGCCGGTTGGGCAAGGAGGCCAATGCCTGCCTCGTCGACCTCGACATCCAGTTCGGCGGCGCCGCCCTCCACCTCGACCTGCCGGCCGCCACCTCCGTCCTCGATGTCCTGGCGGTGGGGGAACGGCTGGACGGCAGCCTGGTGCGCGGGGCGATGGTCCGCCATTCCTCCGGCCTCGACGTCCTGCCCGCGCCCACCGCCATGCACCCCCTGGACGCCGTCTCCGCCGACGCGGCGCTGCGTCTGTTCGAGGCGGCACGGCACGAATATGCCGCCGTGTTCGTCGAACTGCCGGCCGCCTGGACGGCGTGGACGCGGGCGCTGCTGGCCGCCGCCGACCGCATCGTGCTGGTCCTGCTGCCGAGCGTGCCGAGCATCCGCCATGCCCGTCGCCAGCTCGACACCCTGGCCGAGGAGGGCCTGGCCGCAACCCCCCTGACCCTGGTGCTCAACCGGGTCGAGCGCGGGCCCTTTGCCGGCGGCATTCCCCTCGGCGAGATCGAGAAGGCGCTGGGACGCAAGCTCGATGCCCGCATCGGCGATCACCGGGCGGCGGTCGCCGAGGCCGTCGACGTCGGCCGGCGCCTCGAATCCAGCCGCGGCGGCCGGCGGGCGGCCCGCGAGCTGGCCACCTTCGCCCGCCTTCTGGTGCCGAAATGCTGAACCGCTTCTCCCGCCCCGCCGCCGACCCCGAAGGCGACCGCATGCTGGCCCTGCGGGTGCGGCTGCACCGCCAATTGCTCGATTCGCTGAACCTGGCGGTCATCGACCAGATGGAGCCCGAGGCCTTCCGCCGCGAGGTCGGCGAGGCGGTGCGCGACATGCTGTCGCGGGAACAGGTGACGCTCAACGCCCGCGAAAAGGCCCAGGTCGTCTCCGACATCCTCGACGAATTGCTGGGACTGGGGCCGCTGGAGCCGCTGCTGAAGGATCCCACCGTCAACGACATCCTGGTCAACACCCATGACCGGGTGTTCGTCGAGCGCGACGGCCGCCTGCACCTGACCTCGGTGCGCTTCAAGGACGACCGTCACCTGCTGCGCATCATCAACCGCATGGTCTCGGCGGTCGGCCGCCGCGCCGACGAGTCGCAGCCGCTGGTCGACGCCCGCCTCGCCGACGGCTCGCGGGTCAATGCGGTGATTCCGCCGGTGGCGGTGGACGGGCCGCTGGTGTCGATCCGCAAGTTTTCCAAGCGGCCCTTCGACCTCCCCCGCCTGGTGGCCGGCAACGCCCTGTGCGCCGAAATGGCCGTGGTGCTGGAGGCGGCGGTACGGGGCAAGCTCAACCTGATCGTCTCGGGCGGCACCGGCTCGGGCAAGACGACGCTGCTCAACGCCCTGTCGGCGTCCATCGACGTCGCCGAACGCATCGTCACCATCGAGGATGCCGCCGAACTGCAACTGCAACAGCCCCATGTCGCCCGCATGGAGACCCGGCCGGCCAACATCGAGGGCCGCGGCGAGATCACCCAGCGCGATCTGGTCAAGAACGCCCTGCGCATGCGCCCCGACCGCATCATCCTCGGCGAGGTCCGCGGCGGCGAGGCCTTCGACATGCTCCAGGCGATGAACACCGGCCATGACGGCTCGCTGTGCACCATCCACGCCAACACCTGCCGCGACGCGGTGGGACGGCTGGAGCAGATGATCGGCATGGCCGGGCTGGAGATGAGCGTGCGCTCGATCCGCCAGCAGATCGCCTCGGCGGTCGAGGTGGTGGTGCAGCTCGAACGGATGAGCGACGGCCGCCGCCGGCTGGTCAGCATCCACGAGGTCACCGGGATGGAAGGCGAGGTGGTGACGATGAGCGAGATCTTCCGCTTCATCCGCCGCGGTGTCGATGCCAACGGCCAGGTGATCGGCGAATTCCGCGCCACCGGGGTGCGGCCGCAATTCTCCGCCGAACTGGCCGCCAAGGGCATCGTCCTGCCCGGAGACCTGTTCGCGCCCGACCGGGTGCTGGGGTGACGGCCATGGACACCGACACCCTGATCCTCGCCCTGGTGTTCGCCAGCGTGCTGTTGCTGGTCCACGGCTCCTGGTGGCTGGTCTCCAATCGCCGCGGCGGCAGCGAGCGGCGCCGGCTCGCCGCCCGCTTGCAACCCGAGACGGTCGAGGGGACCACCACCCCCGCGCTGCTGCACCGGCGCGACACCGCGCGACCGCGCGACCGTCTGGCCCCGCTCGCCCGCCTGCTCGGCCTCGCCGGCCTGCGGCTACCGGTCGAGCGGGCCTTGACCGCCGTCGGCGGCGCCACCGCGGCGCTGTTCCCGCTGCTTGCCCTGGTCACCGGCCTGCCGCTGGGCGCGGCGCTGGTCCTTGCCCTCGCCCTGGCCGCCGGCCTGCCGCTGCTGGTGGTGGCCGCGATGGCGCGGCGGCGGGTGCGGGCCTTCGAATCGCAGTTGCCCGGTGCGCTCGACACCATGGTCCGCTCACTGCGCGCCGGCCATCCCCTCACCGCCGCCATCGGCATGGTGGCACGCGAGGTGCCGCCCCCGGTGGGCAGCGAATTCGCCGTCGTCTTCGACGAGATGACCTACGGCCTCGACCTGCGCGAGGCCCTCGGCCACCTGATGCGGCGGATGCCGGTCGCGGCGGTCAACTTCCTGGTGGTGGCGGTGCGGATCCAGGCCGGGATCGGCGGCAATCTCGCCGAGGTGCTGGCCTCGCTGGCGCGGGTGATGCGCGAACGCGACAAGCTGGGCCGCAAGGTCAAGGCCCTGTCGGCCGAGGCGCGGCTGTCGGCGGCGATCCTGTCCGTGCTGCCCTTCGCCGTCGCCGGCATCGTCGCCACCACCAATCCCGACTACTACGGCACGGTGGCCGAGGACCCGCTGTTCGTGCCGCTGATCGGCGCCGGGCTCGGCGGCATCGTCACCGGCATCCTGGTGATGGCCCGCATGGTCCATCTGAAGCCGTGACGGAGGCCCGATGCGTGCCCTGCTCGCCGATCCCCTGATCCTGGTCCTGCTGGCGGCGGCGCTGGCGGTGCTGGCGCTTGGGCTGCACCACCTCGCCACCGAACGCCGCGCCCTGCGCCGCCGCCTGGGCGGGGCCCCGGCCCAGGAAGCCGCCCGCCTCAGCCTTCGCCATGCCGAGGCCCCGGAACTGGTGCGCAAGGTGTCGGCGCCGCTGCTCAGGCGGCTGTTCGCCGACGACCCGGCGGGACTGAAGCGGCTGCGGCTGCATCTCCTGCAAGCGGGCTACGGCTCGCCGCATGCGCTGTCGGCGTTCTATGCCGCCCGGCTGGCGGTGGCGGCGGCGTTGCCGCTGGCCTTCCTGCTGGTCCAGCCGCTGCTCGCCGAGCCCGCCGCCGGCAATCGCCTGCTGTCGCTGACCCTGGCCCTGGCGGCGAGCGGATGGATCCTGCCCGGCGCCATCGTCGCCCGCCGCCGCGAGGAGCGCCGCCGCGCCTGCCGCGACGGCTTTCCCGATGCCGTCGACCTGCTGCTGGTGTGCGTCGAAGCCGGCCTGGGCATCGACGCCGCCATTGCCCGCGTCGGCGAGGAAATTTCCGCCGCCAGCCCCCTGCTCGGCGAACATTTCCGCCTGATGGCGGTCGAACTGCGCGCCGGCAAGAGCCGCGACGAGGCGTTGCGGCTGTTCGCCGACCGCATCGGCCTCGACGAGGTGCGGGCGATGGCGACGCTGCTCGGACAGACGGTGGCCCTGGGCACCAGCATCGGCGACGCGCTGCGCGCCCACGCCGACGACATGCGCAGCCACCGCATGCTGAAGGCCGAGGAGAGGGCGCAGCAGATGGCGGTCAAGCTGGCCTTCCCGCTGGTGGGGCTGATCATCCCCTCGCTGCTGGTGATCGTCGCCGCGCCCGCCGCCATCCGCCTGCTCGGCACCATGGGGCCGGTGTTGAAACAAGTCGCAAACTGACCAACAAGGGGAAACCGCCATGCTCGCCGTCTTGCTGTTGATCCCCATCGCCCTGTTCATCGGCCTCGCGCAGGACGATCCACCCGCTGCCACGGCCGCCGCCGCTGCCGTCGTCGCCGCGGCCCCGCCGCCGGCCGCCGCGGCGCCGCCCTCGCTGGTGCCGGAGGCCGACTCGGCCGCCGAGTCCTACCGCGCCGCCAAGGCCAACCTGGCGGCCGGACGGCTGACCATCGCCGCCTATTTCTTCGAGTTGGCGGTGCGCCAGGGCGACCGCCGTCCCGATGTCTACGAGGCGCTGGCCCTGACCTATTTCCGCATGCAGCACCGCAGCATGGCCGAGACCTGGCGCACCCAGGCGCTCGCCCAGCCCTCCCGCGGCGAATGGGCGCTGGCCATGGAAGCGGCCCGCGGCACCCCGGTGGTGAGCACCAACGCCGTGGCCGCCGTCGCCGAATCGAGCCCGCCACTCGGCGCCGCCCGCGCTTCCGGCTGTGCGGTGATGCTGACCGCCCTCGACGGCAGCGAACCGGTCGCCAAGCGGGTATGGAGCCGCCTCTCCGGCCGCGGCGTCGACGTCGATTGCCTGGCCAACGAGCCCCTCCCCGCCGCCGAAGCGACGGTGATCCGCTACCGCCCCGGCGCCGAGGCCACCGCCGCGCGCATCGCCGGAGCCCTGTCCGGTCCGGTGGAACGTCGCCGCACCGACACCCTGGCCCACGAGGTCGAGGTGCGGGTCGGCCGCAAAGCCGCGGTCTCCGGCGTCCAGCTCGCCGGGATGCGGCCATGAGGCGCGCCGCCCCGCTGGCCCTGGTGCTGCTGCTGGCCGCCTTTGCGGTCAAGCCGCCGCCGGCCCCCGCCGCACCGTCGAAGACCATCGAGACCCTGCGCCGCGCCGACACCGCCCTCGCCGACGGCCGCCTGAGCGAGGCCCAGGATTCCTATGCCGCCGCCCTGACCGCCGACGGCGACAGCGTCGCCGCCCGCGTCGGCCTGGGGGAGGTGGCGTTGGCCCAGGGCGAGTCCGCCCGGGCCCGCGACCTGTTCGCCGAGGCCGCCGAGCGTCGTGGCGACGACCCGCGCGCCCAGCAGGGGCTCGGCCTGGCCCTGGCCCGCCTGCGCCAGGACGAGGCGGCGGCCACCGCGCTGCACCGTGCGGTGGGCGCCGATCCCAACCTGTGGCGGGCGTGGAGCGCCTTGGGCATACTCCACGACCTGCGCCGCGAATGGGCGCTGGCCGGCCTCGCCTACGAGCAGGCGACGGCGGCGGCCCCCAAGGCGGCGGCGATCCGCAACAACATGGGCTTCTCCGCCCTGCTGCAAGGCCGCCCGGCCGAGGCGGCCCGGCTGTTCGGCGAAGCGCTGAAGCTGGAGCCCGGCAACGCGGTGGCCGACGCCAATCTGCGCCTGGCCCTGGCGCTGGACGGCCGCTACGGCGAGGCCGAGGCGGGGGTGGCGGCGGCGCGCCTGCCGGTGGTGCTCAACAACGTCGCCGTCGGCGCCCTGGCCCGCGGCGACCTCGCCGCCGCCCGCAGCCGCCTGGTTCGCGCGATGGAGCTGTCGCCCACCTACCTGCACAGCGCCGCCGACAATCTGCTGCGGGTGAAGGCCTTGGAGGCGGATCCGCGCGACTGAGCCTAGTCACAGCCAGCCGGAGGCTCGGCCAGCAACGCGCGCAGCGCCACCAGTCGCTCGGCCAGCGCCGCGTCGGTGTAGGGCGTCGCCGGGACCGCGCCCCACACCGGCCTCGGCCAGGCGGAATCGGTGGTGAAACGGGCGACGACGTGGACGTGCAACTGCGCCACCACATTGCCCAGCGCCGCCACGTTCATCTTGACCGCCCCGGTGGCCGATTGCAGGCGGTGCGCCGCCGCGGCCACCTCCTCGATCAGCATCTGCCGGTCGTCGGCGTCGAGTTCATGGATCTCGGTGACCGAGCGGCGCCGCGGCACCAGGATCAGCCACGGATAGGTGGAATCGTTCATCAACAGCACCCGGCACAACGGCCAATCGACAACCGCGACCGTATCCGCCGCCAGGCGCTCATGCAGATCGAACATTGTCCATCCCTCGTCCAAACGTTGCACGGGACTGTCTTTCGCGGTATCACCGCCCCGACCAATGACAGACAGGCCCCCGTTCCATGAGCCGCCGCCGCTACCAGCATCCGCTCGCCCGCCTGATGACCACGGTGGCGATCATGTTCCTCGTCAGCACGCTGCTGATCGTGCTGGCGGAGGGCGCGGCGGGCATTGCGCTCAAGCGCATGAAGTCCGGCCGCCCCACCTACATGGAAGCCTATAGCGAAGACGCGATCCGCAAGCTCTACAACACCGAAGACCCCGAGCTGTACCGCCAGACCATCGCCGAAAGCTGGCGCATGGGCGAGACCGTCTATAGCCCGTTCGTCGAGTATCGCATGCTGCCTTATGCCGGCAAGCACTTCACCATCACCGAGGGCGGCTGGCGCTACAACGGGCGCTCCGAGCAGGACCTGTCCCGCCCGGGGCCGAAGGTGTTCGTGTTCGGCGGCTCGACCACGCTCGGCTCGGGCGTGCCCGACGACGAGACCATTCCCGCCTATCTCGAGCGCATCCTTCAGGATTCCGGCCGCGCCGACGTCCAGGTGTTCAATTTCGGCTCGGTGGCTTATTTCTCCACCCAGGAGCGCATTGCCTTCGAACGCCTGTTGACCGCCGGCATCAAGCCGGATGTTGCGGTGTTCATCGATGGCCTCAACGACTTCTATTACTGCACCGTTCCCGACCAGAGCTCGTGGAACGACCGCCTGGAGGCGACGACCCGGGCCCGGGCGCGCCAGCCGTTGGGCGTGGAGTTGGCCGCCCGCTCGCAGGTGGCGGCGCTGGCCCGGCGCCTGAGCGGTTCCGACAAGACGCCGATGATCGGCTGGGGCACGCTGTGCAATTCCGATAGCGACATCGACCGGGTGATCGCCCGCCTCGATACCAACCGCCGCATCATCGACGGTGCCGCCGAGCGGTTGGGCTTCAAGGCGCTGTTCGTGCAGCAGCCGGTGCCCACCTATGCCTACGACAATGCCAAGCGCCCCTACCCGATCCAGCAGGAGATGTTCGACTTCCACGTCAACTCCGGCAAGGGCTACCCGCGGATGGCGGCGCGGATGGCCGAGGGCAAGCTGCACACCCGCAATCTGATGTGGCTGGCCGAGTTGGAGCCGGAGGGCAACGCCTACATCGACAACGTCCATTACAGCCCCGCCTTCAACCGCGCCATCGCCGCGTCGATCGCCAAACGAATCGCCGACGACAAGCTGCTTCCCTAGCCCGCGCATCGCTGCCCTGCATTTCCGGCCGTTGCCGCCGTCGGCGGGGCTGGTCACAATCGGCGCACTCTGATGCCGACCACGCCCATGGGGAGGAAGGATGGCGCCGCCGCAGCCCAACCGGACTACGGAGCCTTTTGGTACGGGTGAGCCCGTCAACATCACCGTCGAGGCCGTCGACCGTCACGTCGCCGAAGGGCGTGGGGCGCGTGTGGCCTTGCGGTTCCTGTCCCGCCATCACGGCCGCCGCGATGTGAGCTTCGCGCAATTGTCGGAGATGGCCGCCCGCACCGCCCGGGTACTGGCCGATCGCGGTATCGTTGCCGGCGATGTGGTCGCCGCCCTGCTGCCCCGCGGACCCGAGCTGTTCGCCACCGCCCTGGGCGCCTGGCGGATCGGCGCCGTCTTCTGCCCGCTGTTCGCCGCCTTCGGCCCCGGCCCCATCCGCGCCCGTCTGGAACTGGGCGGCGCCAAGGCGTTGGTGGCCGGGACCGGCCTTTACGCCCGCAAGGTCGCCGGCCATCGCGAAGCGCTGCCGCGGCTCACCCGGGTGATGCTGGTCGCCGACGGCGACGACCGCGTTCCCCCCGGCGAGGACGACTTCACCGCCCTGCTGGCCGCGGCCGATCCCGCCGCCGCTCCCGCCGCCGCCACCACCGCCGCCGATCCGGCCTTGCTGCATTTCACCAGCGGCACCACCGGGACGCCGAAGGGCGCCGTTCACACCCATGGTGCCGTCCACGCCCAAAGCCGCACCGGACGACTGGTGTTCGGCTTGTCCGCCGACGACGTCTATTGGTGCACCGCCGATCCGGGCTGGGTGACCTGCACCGCCTACGGCATCATCGCCCCCCTGGCCTGCGGTGCCGTCTCGGTGGTCGACGAAGCCGATTTCGACGCCCGGCGCTGGTACGCCACCCTGCGCGACCAGGGCGTGACCGCCTGGTACACCACGCCGACGGCAATCCGCATGCTGATGCGCTATGGCGCCGCCCTCGCCCGCTCGCACGGACCGGGATCGCTGCGGGTGGCGGCCAGCGTCGGCGAGCTGCTCAATCCGGAAGCGGTGGCCTGGGGCGAGAAGGCCCTGGGGGTCCCGTTCCACGACACCTGGTGGCAGACCGAGACCGGGGCCATTGCCATCGCCAACCTGCCCGGCGCCTGCCGCCCCGGCAGCATGGGGCGGCCGCTGCCCGGCGTCGAGACGGCGGTGGTTCGCCGCGGCCTGACCTCGGTCGAGGTGATCGCCGAGCCCGACGTGGTCGGCGAACTGGCCCTGAAGGGGCTGCCGTCGCTGTTCTCGGCCTATCTCGGCGATCCCGAACGCCGCCGGGCCTGTTTCGTCGATGGCTGGTATCTGACCGGCGATCAGGTGCGCCGCGATGGCGACGGCTTCTTCTGGTTCGTCGGCCGTGCCGACGACATGATCAAGTGCGCCGCGCACACCATCGGCCCGTTCGAGATCGAATGCACCCTGGCCGACCATCCGGCGGTGGCCGAGATCGGCGTCGTCGGCAAGCCCGACCTGCTGCTGCGCGAGGTGCCGGTGGCCTTCGTCGCCCTCAATCCCGGCTTCGAGCCCGGCGATGCGCTGACCGCGGAGCTGCTGACCTTCGCCCGTCAGGAACTGGGGCCGGCGCTGGCCCCGCGCGAAATCGTCTTCGTCGAAACGCTGCCCAAGACCACCACCGGCAAGATCCTGCGCCGGGCGCTGAAGGCCAAGGCGGTAGCCGAACCGGACGAGGACGAACCGCTGGCGGTCGTTCCCTACCCGGGCCGGTTCGACGACGAATAAAGACCTCGTTTCATACCGCCGAGCCACTGACGTGACTCGGCTATCGGCCCCTCGCCGGGCGCTCGCTCCGCTCGCTTGTGGGCTTCGCCCAC
>JACRFY010000024.1 GCA_016212565.1 Magnetospirillum sp.
ATGCGGCATAGTATTTCATGGCTGTCCCCTCTGTTGCTTCGAGCCGCTTCGCGGACTCCGTATCCAACAACAGCTTGCGGGACAGCCACCTTGCTTGCCAGCCTCAGCGCCAGCCCCGATTACCCCATCTTGGTGGTGAACGTGTCGCAGGCACCCTGAAACAGCGGAATAAGCCATTGACGGAGGACTGAACCGCCCTGCAGGAAGGAGGCTCCGCTTTCAGGCCAGGGCGCCGATAAACATCATCGGCAAACCGATCGCCGCCATGCCAATGGCAGCGGCAACGATATCGAAGGCGAACGCTTTGGCGATGGTGCGGTCGAGAAGTCTCATCGGTGCAACTCCCGGGCTGTTGGTGTCGCCTCAGGAATAACCGGCGGAGCGGCCGCGGTCGCGTGTCAAGGATTGGCGCGAACCGGCCTCAATGCTCCAGCAGGCGGCGAATGTCGCCCAGCAGATGGTTGGCGGCGCCGGCGCAGTCGGTGCAGCGGGCGCAGCCCTGACGCTGGGCGCAGTCCAGCAGGCGGGCGGCGATGACGTGTCCGCTGGCCCACTCGCCCCGCACCACATGCGCGCCGGCTTGCGCAATGCGCGCCTCGAAGCATTTGGCGTGGACGGATTGACCCAACATGGCGAACGACTCCGGTGACCCTACCCGATCATGGCACCGATCCTAGCGGAAGGCCGGCGAGACCGGCCATCGACGAATGGTGCGAATTTGTGACGGGTTGTGACGATCAAACGCGGGAATGGCCGCGGAAGGCAAGGCGATGGGAGGATGACCATACGTCCGTATGAGCCGGCCGCGTTCCTCACTGTTCAAACGCGTCGGGAAGTGCTTCACTTGCGCCTCGCACCCCTGATCCCCGGCTTCGGACGGCATGACCCTGGATTTCGACTGTGGCGATATCATCGCCGATCGCCACGAGCCGAGCGGCTCCGGCGAAGGCACGGTGTTCTTTTTGGGCGACCCCGACGAGAGTCTCGACCATGAATGGGACACCAGCCTGCGCCTGATGGCCGCCCACCGGCGCCGCGGCGAAACCGCCCACTGGTGTACCTGCGACGACATCCTGATCCGCGGCCGCACCCTGTTGCTGGGCGGCATGCCGGTCGGTCCCCGCGACCTGGTGTGGTTGCGCCTCGACCCCAGCGACAAGATCCGCTGGTACGAGACATTGCGGGCGCTGTGCCATGTCGACGCCCGGATCGTCAATCCGCCGCGGTCGGTGTTGACCGTCCACGACAAACGCGCGGCGCTGGCCTTCTCGCCCCGCTGCGCCTGGGGGGCCTTCTCGCTGGCCGAGTTCCGCCGCGCCATCGCCGAGTTGAAGGCCGGCGGCGCGACCATGGCGGTCCTGAAGCCGCCGTCGCTGTTCGGCAGCAAGGGCATCCATTTCATCGCCATCGACGACACCGCCCAATTGGAGGCGGTCTATGCCGAGCTGCAACCGCTGTTCGGCTATGTCATCGTCGAGCCCTATCTCGGCCCCGGCGACCGCCGCACGCCGCCGGACATCCGCGTCCTGCTCACCCATCGCCGGGTGGTGGGGGTGATCGAGCGCCTGATCCCGCTCGGCGGCGGCCTGTCCGACGTCAAGAGGGGGGCGCCGCTGACCCCGGCGCAGACGCGCCTTACCCAGCAGGCGATGGCCTTCATGAACCGCGAAGGCGTGGTGCTGGCCGGGCTCGACTTCATCGGCGACCTGATGACCGAGATCAACGTCAGTTGTCCCGGCGCGGTGCCCGAGGTCAACCTGTTCTGCGACGTGATCGCCGAGGACCTGATCGTCGCCGACCTGCGGGCCACCGTCCCCGGTTGACTCGCACCGCCGCGGTAAGGCAGTTGTGTCCCGGGTTTCTCCAGGAGGCATTGCCATGACCTGTTCCCGCCGCGCCGTCGTCGCCGGCCTCGCCTTGGCCGGTGTGGCCCTGCCCGCCCGGGCGCAGATGGATCTCAAGTCGCTGCTCGGCGGCGCCGGCCAGGTGATCGGCGCCTTCTCGGCCTCCGAGGCCGACGAGGTCAGGATCGGCGAGACCCACTATCCGCAGCTGCTGGCCCAATCCGGCGGCGCGGTGTCCGACCGCACCGCACAGGACGCGCTCAGGCGCTTCGCCCAGCCGCTGATCGGTGCCGCCGACCGCAAGGGCCTGGGGTGGGAGATCACCCTGCTCGACAACGACCAGGTCAACGCCTGGGCCCTGCCCGGCGGCAAGATGGCGGTCAATTCCGCGCTGGTGCGCCACTGCAACCATCCCGACGAACTGGCCTCGGTGATCGCCCACGAGATCGGCCACGCCGACAAGGGCCACGGCCTGTCGCAGATGCGCAACCAGGCCCTGTTGCAGACGGCCGGCGGCGTCGGCAAGCAGGCGCTGGCGGCGTGGATCGGCGGCGGGGCCTTGGGGGCCGAGGTGCTGTCGGCGCTGGAAGGACCGCTGTACGGTCTGGTGCTGAACGGCTATTCGCGCACCAACGAGTTCGAGGCCGACCATCACATCCTCGGCATCTTCGCCAAGACCGGCCGCGACCCCGGCCGCGCGGCCGACTTCTTCCGCACCCTGAAGGCGATCTATCCCCAGTCGGCGTCCGAGACCACCTCGCTGTTCTCGACCCATCCCGGCACCCAGGAGCGCATCGACCGCCTGACCGCCGATGCCGCGAAGCTGGCGCGGCCCGCGCGCTCGGAGACCATGCCCGGCTGGGACGATCTGAAAAGCCGCTTCCCGACTCCGGCAGGGGCCAAGAAGGCGTAGGCCTTGCCCCGTCAGGGTAATCGGGTGAAGGAATGCGGTCTCACAAACAAGGTCGTCATCCCCGCGAAGGCGGGGATCCAGGCGTCCGCGGGCGTGATCTTCGGCCTTCCGTATCATCCGTCCCGACCATGGATCCCCGCCTTCGCGGGGATGACGGACAATGCAAAGGACTGTGGTCCTTCACCCGATTGCCCTGTGGTCTACACCTGGAGACGGGACGCTCGCCGTATCATTTCCGCCCGCCTTGCCAACCGGAGGGAACGCGATGCCTACCGTCAGGCTTTCGGCCGATGAGCTTCGCCGCCGCGCGCGCGCCAACCGCGCCGCGATTGCAGCAACCACCGAGGGCGACATTGCCCGTCATGCCGCCGAGGACGGATCCGCCACCGACGACCTCGATCTCGATGCCGCTGTGGCGGAGGGGCGCCTTCGCGCTGCCGTATCGCTGGACGTGGCAGAGATTCGTGCTCGGACCGGCCTGTCGCAGGACCGCTTCGCCAAGGCCTTCCACATCAGCCCCCATACGTTGCGAAACTGGGAGCAAGGCCGGCGAGTGCCCGAGGGTCCGGCGCGAGCGCTGCTGATGGCGATCAAGCGCGACCCCGAGGCCGTAATGCGGGCGTTGCAGGCGTAGATTGGTCCCACCCGTCACCGCGACCGCCGCGGCACCCCCGCGGCCGGCGCGAACAGCGCGGCGATCAGCGGCCGGTCGCCGGTGACGATGTCGGCCTCCACCGCCATGCCGGGCATCACCGGGTACTGTCCGGGATCGGCGCCCAGGTAGGGGCGCTCGATGCGCACCGTCGCCCGGTGCATGGGAATCCGCCCCTGGCTGTCGAGGGCGGTGGCCGCCGACACCCGGGTCAGGGTTGCCGACAGGGTGCCGTAGCGGGCGGCGTCGTAGGCCGGCACCTTGAGCCGCACCGGCTGGCCGACCCTGATCGCTCCGATGTCGCTGGCGGCGATGTGCAGGTCCGCCTCCAGGGCATCGGTGGTCGGCACCACCTTCAGCAGCAGGCCGTCGGCGGGCAGCGGATCGGCGGCGGCGTGCACGCGCAGGCCCTGGACCAGGCCGGCGGTCGGCGCCCGCACCTCGGCGTGGTCGATCCGCTCCTGGAGCCGGGCCAGCGTCGCCTTGACCTGCTCCAGCTCGGTGTTGACGGTGGCCAGTTCGCCCTGCGCCTCCTGCTCCTGGGTGGCGTCGAGGCTGGCCCGGCGGGTGTGCAATTCGGCCACGGTGTCGCCGGCGACCCGGACCTGCTCGGCCAGCCGGTTGACTTCCGCTTCGGCGGTGACCTTGGCCCGGGCCGTCTCCAGGTAGACCTGCCGCGACACCACCCCGCTTTCCACCGCCTTGCTGCGGATCGACGCCTGATCGGCGGCGAGCTTCAACTGCTGTTGGGCGATCGCCAGGGCGTCCTTCAGCTGCCGGATGTCGCGGTTGCGGGTCTCGATCTGCGCATCGAGGGCGTCGAGCGCGGTGCGGCGCGCCTCCAGTTGTCCGGTCCACACCTTCTCCTGCGCCGCGGCGACGTTGGGATAGGCGGTGGTGACGGCGGCGAAGTCGGGCTTGCGGTGCGCGATCAGGGCGGCAAGCCGCTCGGCGCGCAGCAGCAGCAGCGCCTCCCGCGCCCGGGTCTGGTCCAACTCGGCGCGGATCGGCACCGGGTCCAGGCGCACCAGCACGTCGCCCTCGGCCACCTTTTGCCCCTCGGCGACCAACACCTCGGCGACCACGCCGCCGTCGGGACGCACAACCGCCCGCACCTGACCGCTGGGGAGCACCTCGCCGGCGGCGACGACCACCGCGTCGATGCGCATCAGCGACGCCCAGCCGAGCAATCCGCTCAACAGCGCCGCCGCGATCAGCAATCCGGCGCGCAAGGTCGCCGGCACGCCCGGCGCCTCGCCGGCAACCGGCGCGGTGAGCCACCGGCGTTGCCGGCCGCCGCGGACGATGGTGGAGAAAGGCTCGGTCATCTCAGGGTCCCCATGACGACGGTCTCCTTCTGCGCGACGCCGCCCGCCGTGCGGATGCAGCCGCCCTCCATGGTCACCACCGCGTCGGCGAGACGCAGGTGGCTGGGGCGGTGGGAGACGATGACGATGGTGGCGTGGCGGCGCAACGCGGCGATGGCGGCCTGGAACAGACGGTCGCCGGCCGCGTCGAGGCCGTTGCCCGGCTCGTCGAACAACAACACCTTCGCCGGCTTGAGGTAGGTGCGGGCCAGGGACAGGCGCTGGCGGAAGCCGTTGGGCAACGATTCGCCGGCCGCATCGCCGAGCATGGTCTCGAACCCCGCCGGCAGCACCAGCACATCGTCGTTGAGCCCGGCCAGCACCGCCGCCCAGCGCAGTTCGTCCTCGCTGGCGCCGGGATGGGCAAGGCGCAGGTTGTCGGCGATGGTGCCGGAGAACACCTCGGCACGTTGCGGAGCATAGGAGACCAGCGCCCGAAGATCGGCCGCACTCCGCTCGCGCAGGTCGATGCCGTCGATGCGCACGCTGCCCGCCTGGGGCGGATAGAGGCCGGTGGCCAGTTTCAGCAGCGTCGACTTGCCGGCACCGTTGGGGCCGGTGATGGCCACCATCCGCCCCGGTTCGACGAGCAGACTGGCCCCCAGTACCGCCGGCTCGGCCTCTCTGGCATAACGGAACGAGGCCCGCGAGAACTGGATCTCGCCGGCAAAGCTGCGCGGCGTCTGCCGGGCCGCGGCCGCTTCGCCCTCGGATCCCTCCCGCATCAACCGGTCGATGCGGCGCAGGGCGGCGGCGGCGCGGGTCAGGGGGGCGACGGAGGCGAAGCCGCTCTGCAACGGCGCCACCAGCCGCGCCGTCACCAGCATCGCCGCCACCACCAGGCCCGAGGCGGCCCCCTCGATCACGCCCAGCGCCCCGACCACCGCCGCCGCCAGCACCGTTCCCTGGCCGAGGGCGTAGCCGGCGACCGCCACTCGCGCCTCATGCTCGCGCCAGCGCCGGTCGGTGTCCGCGGCCTCGGCCGACAGGGTGCGGAACCGCCCCAGCCACCGGCTCTCGGCGCCGGACTGGCGGATCGCCCGCATCTTGGTCAAGGCATCGGCGAGGAACTCCTGGCGCGCGGCACCGGCCCGTGCCGCCGCCGCCGCCAGCGCCGCACCGCGCGGCTGGGCCAGCAAGCCAAGCAGCACGAAGGCGGCCAGGGCCACCACCGCCACCACCGTCAGCCACGGCTCGATCGCCCCCAGCGCGGCGACGAACACCAGGCTCGCCCCCCCCTCAAAGGCCAGCAGGGCGAGGCCGCCATGGCGCAGCGTCTCCACATCCCGGAGCCACCGCATCCGGCGGTCGAGCGCGGTTTGCTCGGCCACCCAGGCCGGCAAGGCGACGATGCGACGGAACACTGCGCCGCCGACCATGACCGCCCAGCGCCCCCCCAGCGCCGCCAGCAGCCGCGCGCGGACGAAACGCAACACGCCCTCCAGGGCCAGGGCCAGGAGCAGGCCGACGGCCAGCAGCGGCAGACGGGCGAGATCGCCGTCGGGGATCCAGTGGTCGTAGATGCCGACCGCCAGCAGCGGCGCCGCCAGGGCCAGCAGATTGAGCGCCACCGACAACGCCGCCGCCAACGCCAGGGCCGGACGACCGGCGCGCATCGGGGACCGCAGCCAGCGTGCACCGTCGCGCGGCGCGGCCGACGGCTCCGAGCGGCGGAAGACATACAGCTCCCCGGCGGCGGCGTCGGCCGCCAGCCACGCGGTTCGTCCCTGCCCACCGTCGAAGACGAACAGCCCCTTCCCGGCCTCGGCGCGCACCAGCACCAGCGCCGCGCCGTCTCGGGGGAGGAACAGCGCCGGCAGTTGGCTTGGATCGACCGCCTTCAGCGTCGTGGCGCGCCGATCGCCGGTGAACCCGAGATTGCCCATCACCCGCCGCAGGCCGTCGAGGTCGAGGCTGTCGTCCCCATGCGGCAACGCCTCGACCAGCGGGCCGACGCCGCCGCGCCAGTCGCTGGCCTTCAGCAGCGCGGTGAGGCACAGCGCCAGGTCGGAGGTCCGGGGGAAATGGCCGATCACGGCGACCGACAAGCGCTCGTCGCCCGCCGGCCGCTCCGGTGCCGGCGGCAGCGGCGCGGCGTCGACGGGCGCGGCCTCGCCGTCCTCCCCGTCGAGCAGCCGGCCGTCCTTGAGGGTCACCACCCGGTCGGCCAGGCCGAGCCGGCTGGGACGATGGGTGACCAGCACCAGCGTCCGTTGCCCCTTCAGCGCCTCCAGGACCGTCCGCAGCGCCTCGTCGCCGCCGGCATCGAGGGCGATGTTGGCCTCTTCTAACAACAGCACCGCCGGGTTGCGCACCAGGACGCGGGCGATGGCGATGCGCTGGACGATCCCCGCCGGCATCGCCCGGTTGCCCACCGGGGTGTCGTAACCCTGGCGCAGGCTCGCCACCACCCGGTCGAGGCCCAGCGTTGCCGCCACCTCCAGCGCGCGATCCTGCAACGCCGGCTCGAACATGGTGATGTTGTCGAGCACGCTGCCGTCGACCAGGCCCCCCTGCTGCGGCAGCAGG
>JACRFY010000174.1 GCA_016212565.1 Magnetospirillum sp.
CAGCACCAGGGCGATCACCCCGCCGGTGGGCAGGTAGGTGAGGAAGCCCTCGCGCAACTCGGAAAGGTTGATGTCGAGCATCATGACGACGAACAGGAACAGCACCGCCACCGCGCCGACATAGACCACCACCAGGACCATCGCCAGGAATTCGGCGCCCAGCAGAAGGAACAGCCCCGCCGCGTTGAAGAAGCAGAGGATCAGGAACAGCACGGAATGGACGGGATTGCGCGCCGAGATGACCATCACCCCGCTCGCCACCGCCACGCCTGCGAACATGTAGAAGATCAGTGCCGTGAACATGGGCCTGGTTCCCTCACCGGTAAGGCGCGTCTGCGACGATGCGCATGGCAAGCTCGGCTTCCCAGCGATCGCCGTTGGCGAGCAGCTTTTCCTTGTTGTACATCAGCTCGGCCCGCGTTTCGGTGGCGAACTCAAAATTCGGCCCCTCGACGATGGCGTCGACCGGGCAGGCCTCCTGGCACAGCCCGCAATAGATGCACTTGGTCATGTCGAGGTCGTAGCGCCGGGCGCGGCGCGACCCGTCGGCGCGCGGCTCGGCGTCGATGGTGATCGCCTGGGCCGGACAGATGGCCTCGCACAGCTTGCAGGCGATGCAGCGCTCTTCGCCGCTGGCATAGCGGCGCAGCGCATGCTCGCCGCGGAAGCGGGGCGACAGCGGACCCTTCTCATAGGGATAGTTGATGGTCACCTTGGGCTTGAACATGTAGCGCAAGGTGAGCGCCAGCCCCTGGATCAGCTCCGTCAACAGGAAGGCGCGGGCGGTGCGGTCGATGAACGACATTGCGACTGGCCTCCTCAAACCTGGCCCGGGACCCAACCGAAGGCGACGAGAACGCCCGCGGTCAGAACCAGCCAGAACAGCGAAAACGGCAGGAACACCTTCCATCCCAGGCGCATCAGCTGGTCGTAGCGATAGCGCGGGAAGGTGGCGCGCACCCACAGGAAGATGAACAGGATGAAGGCGATCTTCAGCGCGAACCAGATGATCCCCGGCACCGCGTTGAGCGGCCAGATGTCCACGGGCGGCAGCCAGCCGCCGAGGAACAGGATGCTGGTGGTCGCCGCCATCAGGATCATGTTGGCGTATTCGCCGAGGAAGAACAGCGCGAACGGCATCGCCGAGTATTCGACGTTGTAACCGGCCACCAGCTCGGCCTCCGCCTCGGGCAGGTCGAAGGGGGCGCGGTTGGTCTCGGCCAGGCCGGAGATGAGGAAGATCATGAACATCGGCAGGTGGGGGACGATGAACCACACCGTCTTCTGCGCCTCGACCACCTTGGTGAGGTTGAGCGAGCCGACGCACAGCAGCACCGAGATCATCACGAAGCCGATCGACACCTCGTAGGACACCATCTGCGCCGCCGAGCGCAGGCCGCCGAGGAAGGCGTATTTCGAATTCGACGCCCAGCCCGACATGATGATGCCGTAGACGCCCAGGCTCGAAATGGCGAACAGGTACAGCACGCCGACATTGATGTCGGCCAGCACCCAGCCGGCATCGAACGGCACCACCGCCCACGCCACCAGGGCGAGGAAGAAGGTCAGCATCGGCGCGATCAGGAACACCGCCCGGTTCGAACCGGTGGGGAGAATGGTCTCCTTGAGGAACAGCTTGGCGCCGTCGGCCAGCGGTTGCAGCAGGCCGAAGGGACCGACCACGTTGGGCCCCTTGCGCAGCTGCATGGCGCCGATCACCTTGCGCTCGGCATAGGTGAGGTAGGCCACCGCCACCAGCATCGGCAGGACGATGGCGACGATCTGCACCACGATGACGATCAGGCGCCAGATCTCAGCGGGCACCAGGCCTTGGAGCATCTCAACCATGGGTCCCCGTCTTCTTCGAGTGGTTGCAGCCGCAGCCGAACGCCGCCGTGCACTCGGCCATCACCTTGGAGGCCCGGCTGATGGGGTCGGTCTGATAGAAGTTGTCGATCGCCGAGGCCAGGGGCGTGTCGCCCACCGTGCCCGCGGTTCCGAACGCCCCCCAGGCGGCGGGGGTGACGGTGTCGAGGGTGGCGAACAGCGGATTGACCGCCGCCAGGCGCTCGCGCACCTGCTTGGGGGTGTCGTAGCCGAGCGGCTTGCCCAGCACGTCGGACAGGGCGCGGATCACCTTCCAGTCCTCGCGCGCCTCGCCGGGCGGGAAGACGGCCAGACGGGTGCGCTGCACCCGGCCCTCGGTGTTGACGTAGGTGGCGTTCTTCTCGGTGTAGGCCGAGCCGGGCAGCACCACGTCGGCGCGGTGGGCACCGGCATCGCCATGGCTGCCGAGGTAGACGACGAAGGCATTGCCGAAGCCCTTCATGTCCACTTCGTCGGCGCCGAGCAGGAACACCGCGGCGATGTCGCCCTTGGCGGCGCCGTCGACGATGGCGGCGGCGTTGCGACCGCCGGCACCGGGGACGAAGCCGAGGTCGAGACCGCCGACCCGGGCGGCCGCGGTGTGCAGCACGTTGAAGCCGTTCCAGCCGTCCGTCACCATGCCGGCGGCATCGGCGATCTTGCGCGCCAGGCCGAGGATGGCGGCGCCGTCGGCACGGGCGAGCGCGCCCTGGCCGAGGATCAGCGCCGGCTTCCTGGCCGCCTTCAGCACGTCCATGAACGGATGCTTGCCGGCGGCGAGGTCGGCCAGCACGCTGGCCTGATCGCCCAGCCAGTCATGGCCGAAGGTCAGATCCGCCTTCGGGCCCACCACCGCCGCCTTGAAGCCGCCCTTCAGCCAGCGCTTGCGCAGCCGGGCATTGAGGACCGGGGCTTCCTTGCGCGGATTGGCGCCGATCACCAGCACCGCGTCGGCCTCTTCGATGCCGGCGATGGTGCTGTTGAACAGGTAGGAGGCGCGGACGGCGGCATCGAGCGCGGCGCCGTCCTGGCGGCAGTCGATATGGGCCGAACCGAGGCTGACCAGCAGGTCCTTGGCCGCCACCAGCGTCTCGCAATCGGTCTGGTCGCCGGCGATGGCGGCGATCTTCGCCCCCGGTATCCCCTTCAGCACGGCGGCGATGGCGGCGAAGGCCTCGTTCCAGCTCGCCGGCTTCAGGCCGCCGTCCCGGCGCACGTAGGGACGGTCGAGGCGTTGGCGCTTGAGGCCGTCGCAGGCGAAGCGCGAGCGATCGCCCAGCCATTCCTCGTTGATGTCGTCGTTGATGCGCGGCAGCACGCGGACCACCTCGTTGCCGCGGGCGTCGATGCGGATCGCCGCGCCGAGGCCGTCCATGGCGTCGACCGATTCGGTCTTATTCAGCTCCCAGGCGCGGTAGGTGTAGGCGGCCGGCTTGTTGGTCAGGGCGCCGACCGGGCAGAGGTCGATCAGGTTGCCCGACAGCTCCGACGACAGGGCGGAATTGACGTACTTCGACACCTCCAGGTGATCGGAGCGGTAGAGGCCGCCCAGCACCGGCGTGCCGGCGATCTCGGTGATGAAGCGGATGCAGCGGGTGCACTGGATGCACCGCGTCATCCACGTCTGCACCAGCGGACCGTAATCCTTGTCCTCGACGGCGCGCTTGTCCTCGCGGTAGCGACCGCGGTCGCCGCCATAGGCCATCGCCTGGTCCTGGAGATCGCACTCGCCGCCCTGGTCGCAGATCGGGCAGTCCAGCGGGTGGTTGATGAGCAGGAACTCCATCACCCCCTGGCGGGCCTTGCGGACGGCGGCATTGTTGGTGTGCACCACCATGCCCTCGCCCACCGGCTGGGCGCACGAGGCGACCGGCTTGGGCATCTTCTCCACTTCGACCAGACACATGCGGCAATTGCCGGCGATGGCCAGGCGCTCGTGGTAGCAAAAGCGCGGAATCTCGATGCCGAGCTGTTCGGCGGCCTGGAGGATGGTGGTCCCGGCCTCGACCTCGATCTCAGTCCCGTCGATGGTCAGTTTGGGCATGTCGTCTCGTCTCCTCAGGCCGCGCTCTTGCCGCGCGCCTTGATGCGGCGCTCGATTTCCGGGCGGAAGTGGCGGATCAGACCCTGGATCGGCCAAGCCGCGGCGTCACCCAGAGCGCAGATGGTGTGGCCTTCCACCTGCTTGGTGACCGTCAGCAGCAGGTCGATTTCCTCGATGGCGGCGTCGCCGGTGACCATCCGCTCCATCAGCCGCCACATCCAGCCGGTACCCTCGCGGCACGGCGTGCACTGGCCGCAGGAGTCATGCTTGTAGAAGCGCGACAGACGGGCGATGGCGCGGACGATGTCGGTGGAGGTGTCCATGACGATCACCGCCGCGGTGCCCAGGCTCGATCCGGCCTCGCGCAGGCCGTCGAAGTCCATCAGCGCCGTCTCGCAGGCCGATTTGGGCAGCACCGGGGTCGAGCAGCCGCCGGGAATGACGCCCAGCAGGTTGTCCCAGCCGCCGCGGATGCCGCCGCAATGCTTGTCGATCAGCTCGCGGAAGGGGATGCCCATCTCCTCTTCCACCGTGCACGGCTTGTTGACGTGACCGGAGATGCAGAACAGCTTGGTCCCGGAATTCTTCGGCCGCCCCAGCCCGGTGAACCAGGCGGCGCCGCGGCGCAGGATCGCCGGCACCACGGCGATCGATTCGACGTTGTTGACCGTGGTCGGGCAGCCGTAGAGGCCGACGCCGGCCGGGAACGGCGGCTTGAGGCGCGGCTGGCCCTTCTTGCCTTCCAGGCTTTCGATCAGCGCCGATTCCTCGCCGCAGATATAGGCGCCCATGCCGCGATGGACGTAGAGGTTGAACTCGAACCCCGAGCCGCAGGCGTTCTTGCCCAGCAGGCCGGCGTCGTTGGCCTCGTCGATGGCCGCCTGAAGGGTCTCGGCCTCGCGGACGAACTCGCCGCGGATGTAGATGTAGCCGGTGTTGGCACCGATGGCGAAACCGGCGATCAGGGCGCCCTCGACCAGCTTATGCGGGTCGAAGCGCATGATCTCGCGGTCCTTGCAGGTGCCCGGCTCGCCCTCGTCGGCGTTGATGACCAGGTAATGCGGACGCACGCCCGGCTGCTTGGGCATGAACGACCACTTCATGCCGGTCGAGAAGCCGGCACCGCCGCGGCCGCGCAGGCCGGAA
The DNA here is from genome assembly GCA_016212565.1 of Magnetospirillum sp. GTDB lineage: Bacteria > Pseudomonadota > Alphaproteobacteria > Rhodospirillales > Magnetospirillaceae > JACRFY01. The sequence goes on from JACRFY010000174.1 coordinate 5,057, forward strand.
TTCTTGACTTCCTCGACGATGGCGTCGCGGCCCTTGTCGAGGATCGCCTTGGTGTTGTCCCAGTCGCCGCGGGCCTTGGCGCCCTTGAGGCGCCAGTCGTGAAGGCCGTAGAGGTTGGTGAAGACTCGGTCCTGGTCGCGCAGCATCAGGCCTTCTCCCCGGTCTTGATGAGGGTGGTCGGGCCGCCCTCGGGCGCCGAGAACTGCCGTCCGGTCTGCGAGCCCGGCTTCGGCGTCTCGCCGCGCTTCAGGGCATCGAGGATCTTCCGCGTGCTGTCGGCGGTCAGGTCCTCGTAGTAGTCGTCGTTGATCTGCATCATCGGCGCATTGACGCAGGCGCCCAGGCATTCGACCTCGGAGAGGGTGAACATCCCGTCCGCGGTGGTCTCGCCCCACCCCACGCCCAGCGCCTCCTGCGCCACCGCGCCGACGCCGTCGGAGCCGCGCAGCAGGCAGCAGATGTTGGTACACACCTGGACATGGTGTTTCCCCACCGGCTTCAGGTTGTACATGGTGTAGAAGGTCGCCACCTCCTCGACCCGCATCGGCGCCATCTCCAACATCGTGCCCACCGCCTCGATGGTGGCGCGGCTGACCCAGCCGTCCTGCCGCTGGGCGAGGTCGAGCAGCGGCATCACCGCGCTCTGCTGCCGGCCGGCGGGATAGCGGGCGATGACCTTCTTGGCCTTCTCCAGATTCTCCGCCGTGAAGGCGAAGGACGTCGGTTCGCTGTGATTGCTCATCGGTCGATCTCGCCGAAAACGATGTCGATGGAGCCGATGTTGGCGACGACGTCGGCCAGCATGTGCCCCTTGGACAGAAGGTCGAGGGCTTGCAGATGCACGTAGCCCGGCGGCCGGATCTTGCAGCGGTAGGGCTTGCTGGTGCCGTCGGCGACGATGTAGACGGCAAACTCGCCCTTGGGCGCCTCGACCGCGGCGTAGATCTCGCCGGCGGGGACGTGGAACCCTTCGGTGAACAGCTTGAAGTGATGGATCAGCGCCTCCATCGAGCGCTTCATCTCGGCGCGCGGCGGCGGACTGACCTTGCGGTCGTCGACCCGCACCGGGCCGGGGCGCATCGTGGCGATGCACTGCTTCATGATCTTGAGGCTTTCGCGCATCTCGAGGATGCGGATCAGGTAGCGGTCGTAGCAGTCGCCGGCCTTGCCGATCGGGATGTCGAAATCGACCTCGGCATACTTGTCGTAGGGCTGCGCCTTGCGCAGGTCCCAGGCCAGGCCGCAGGCGCGCAGGTTGGGGCCGGTGAAGCCCCAGTCCAGCGCCTGCTCGACGCTGATGGCGCCGATATCGACGGTGCGCTGCTTGAAGATGCGATTCTCGGTGACCAGGGTCTCGATGTCGTCGAGCACCTGCGGAAAGGTATCGCACCAGCGGTCGATGTCTTCGAGCAGCCCGTCGGGCAGGTCGGCGGCGACACCGCCGACGCGGAAATAATTGGCATGGAGCCGGGCGCCGGAGGCGCGCTCGTAGAACTCCATCAGCTTTTCGCGTTCCTCGAAGCCCCACAGGATCGGGGTCATGCCGCCGACGTCGAAGACGAACGAGCAGACGTTGAGGATGTGGTTGAGCTGGCGGCCGATCTCGCAATACAGGGTGCGGATCCACTGCCCGCGCTCCGGCACCGCGATGCCCAGCAGCCGCTCCGCCGCCAGGCAGAACGGGTGCTCCTGGTTCATGGTGCCGACGTAGTCGAGACGGTCGAAATAGGGAATCGACTGCTGGTAGATCTTGTTCTCGATCAGCTTCTCGGTGCCGCGATGCAGCAGGCCGATATGCGGGTCGGCGCGCTGGACCACCTCACCCGACATTTCCAGGATCAGGCGCAGCACGCCGTGGGCCGCCGGGTGCTGGGGACCGAAATTGATGTTGTAGCTGTGGATCTTCGCCTCGGCCATGGTCAGCGGTCCCCTCTCACGCCTTCTCGTCGCCGGGCAGCGGGCCGGGGCCCTCCCACGGCGAGAGGAAATCGAAGCTGCGGTAGTCCTGGGTCAGTTTTACCGGCTCGTAGACGCAGCGCTTGGCCTCGTCGTCGTAGCGGATCTCGACATAGCCGGTGAGCGGAAAGTCCTTGCGCAGCGGATGGCCCTCGAACCCGTAATCGGTGAGGATGCGGCGCAGGTCGGGATGGTCCGCGAACATCACCCCGTACATGTCCCACACCTCGCGCTCGAACCACCCGGCGGCGGAGAACACCCCGGTCACCGAAGGAACCGGCGTATCCTCGTCGACCGCCACCTTGACCCGGATGCGCTGGTTGTGCTTCAGCGACAGCAGGTGATAGACGACGTCGAAACGGGCCTCGCGCGCCGGCCAATCGACGCCGCAGACATCCATCAACTGCTTGAACAGGCAGCCGGTATCGTCGCGGAGAAAGGTCAGCACCTTGACGATCGAGGCGGCGCGCACCGTCACCGTCAGCTCGCCGACGCGGTTGACCTCGGCGGAAAGCAGGTCGTTGGGCAGGGCGGCGGCGATGGTCTCGCCCAGATCCTTCAGCGCTTGGCTCATGGCGTCCTCGGAAGCGGTCAGCGGGCGATGGTGCCGGTGCGGCGGATCTTCTTCTGCAATTGCAGAATGCCGTACAGCAGCGCCTCGGCGGTCGGCGGGCAGCCGGGCACGTAGACGTCCACCGGCACGACGCGATCGCAACCGCGCACCACCGCATAGGAATAGTGATAGTAGCCGCCGCCATTGGCGCACGACCCCATCGAGATGACGTAGCGCGGCTCGGCCATCTGGTCGTAGACCCGACGGAGTGCGGGGGCCATCTTGTTGGTCAGGGTGCCGGCGACGATCATCACGTCCGACTGCCGCGGGCTGGGGCGGAAGACGATGCCGAAGCGGTCGAGGTCGTAGCGCGAGCAGCCCGAGTGGATCATCTCCACCGCACAGCAGGCAAGACCGAAGGTCATCGGCCACATCGAGCCGGTGCGCGCCCAGTTGACCAGCTTGTCGACCGAGGCGAGCACGAAGCCCTTTTCCTGGAGTTCGTCACCGACCAGGCGCAGCACCTGGTCCTGATCCGGGCCTTGCGGCAAAGCGGTCGCGGTGACGAGACCCGACGAGGTCACTCCCATTCCAACGCTCCCTTTCGCCATTCGTAGATGAAGCCGATGGTCAAAACGCCCAAGAACACCATCATCGACCAGAAACCGAACAGGCCGATCTTGCCCAGGGCCACCGCCCACGGGAACAGGAAGGCCACTTCGAGATCGAAGATGATGAACAGGATGGCCACCAGATAGAAGCGGACATCGAACTTCGAGCGTGCGTCGCCGAAGGCGTCGAAGCCGCACTCGTAGGCGCTTCCCTTCTCGGTGTCCGGCTTCTGCCGCGCCACCAGCCACGATGCGCCGACGGCGATCACGGAGATGGCAATGGCAATGCCGAGGAAAATCAGGATCGGCAGATATTCGAGCAGCCAAGCGTCCATCGTTCCGGCCCTTCACTCCCAAGCGTCCACCCGGACTCCCCCGCAGCGCCTCGCGGCGCGCTCATTCATCCGACCGGTACCCTCGACGAAAGACCCCGGACGAGGCCGTGACGGAAAGGACAGATTGCGAATGCTCGAACGAGCTCCGGGGGGAATTCCCGGCGACAGACAATAACCTCAAGCGCGCGATTACACCACCCGTATGCGTGCGTAGGTGAGCCCCCACCCAAAGCGGTCAGCAAACCGGCCACCCGGGTGGGTTAAGCCACCCTCCCGGGTAGGCTTATGTACCGCTGCGACAGAAGAATGTCAAGTTGGGGGCTGCGCACGGCGCCTCACCAGCCGAGTCGACATCCCCCCACCAGAAGACCGGTCGCGCTTGGTCCAGGCCCGACATGACGAACGTCGTGCCGCACCACCCGGAAAGACGACCGGTTACAGCATTTCCACCACCCAGCGGGCCACCAGGGCCGAGGCGCGGGCGCATTTTTCGCCGCGGGCGTCGGAGAATCCCTTGTATTCGGCGGCATTCCACAGGTCCCAGGTCCGGCCGGTGAATTCCTGCTGCAACTCCTGGCAGGTGACGCCGCCGAATTCGGCGCGGAAGCGGTCGACCAATTGTTTGCCGGCGTTGAAATTGGCCATGCCGCGGCCCTTGTCCAACTTGTCGGCATCGCGGCCCTTCTTCGCCCCCAGCGCCACCAGGCCGCCGGTCAGAGCGCCGCAGGCGCCGCTGCCCATCAGGGCGCCGCCGCCCGACAGGCCATGACTGGCCTTGATGGTCTCGTCGGTGATTCCCGCCCCGGCCGTCTCCTTGACCGCCGCCAGGACGCATTGCGGACAGCAGCCGTAGGCCAGTTCCATTTCGAAAGCACGCCGCTCGGCCTGCGCGGCCGCGGCTTCCCGGTCATCCGTCGACATCGTCGATCTCCTTCGGCGTTCATTCCCGGCATCTAATGAACGATGGTACGGGATCGCGGTGGCCGGGCACAGCCTATTTTCACGGCCGCCCCTGCCGGAACGCACCGACAGGGTCAGTCCAGGGTCCGGCGGTAGCGCCGCACCGCAACGACACTGACGATCAGCAGGATCAGGAACAACGCCCCCACCTCGCCGGCAATCTCCCCCGGGCCGTTGCCCTTCAGCATGATCCCGCGCACGACACGGAGAAAGTGGGTCAGCGGCAGGATCTCGCCCACCGCTTGCGCCCAGGCGGGCATGCCGCGATAGGGAAACATGAAGCCCGACAGCAGGATCGAGGGCAGGAAGTAGAAGAAGCTCATCTGCATCGCCTGCAACTGGTTCCGCGCCACCGTCGAAAAAGTGAACCCCACCGCCAGATTGGCGGCGATGAAGACGACGCTGGCCACGGTCAGCAGCCCCAGACTGCCGACGACGGGCACCCGGAACACCAGCTTGGCGGCGAGAAGAATTACCGCCACCTGGATATAGCCGACCACCACATAGGGGGCGATCTTGCCCAGCATCACTTCGAGCGGCCGCAACGGCATCACCAGCAGAGTCTCCATGGTGCCGCGCTCGCGTTCGCGGGTCACCGCCAGGGCGGTCATGATCACCATGGTCATGGTCAGCACCACCCCCATCAGCCCCGGCACGACGTTGTACTGGGTGTTGGCCTCCTGGTTGTAACGACGGTGGATGCGCAGCTCGAACGGCGGCGGCGACGGCTTCAGCCGCGCCAGCGGCCCGGTGAGGTCGCGGTCGAGGGCACTGGCGGCCAGCACGTTCAAGGTACCGATGGCCCCCGAGGTCGCCGCCGGATCGGTGGCGTCGGCCTCGACCAGCAGCGGCGGACGCTCGCCGCGCGCCACCCGGTGCGAGAAGCCGGGAGGGATGTTGACGACGAACTGGACCTTGCCCTCGGCCAGCAGTTGGTCGGCCTCGGCCTCGCTGTCGACCAGCCCGGTGACGCGGACATAGCTCGACGCCTGCATCGCCGCGACCACGGCGCGGCCGAACGGACCGCGATCGGCGTCGAGCACCGCGGTGGGCAGGGCGCGGGGATCGGAATTGATGGCGAAGCCGAACAGGCCCAACTGGATCAGCGGAATGCCGACCATCATGGCGAAGGTCATGCGGTCGCGGCGCATCTGGACGAATTCCTTCGTCACCATCGCCCACAGCCGGCCGAGCGAGAAGCGGTCGCTCATGGCGGTGCCGCCCCGGCGAAGTTGTCGCGCGAACGCCCCATCAGGTGAATGAACACGTCCTCCAGCGTCGGCGCGTCCTCGCGCCAGGCGAAGGCGGCGTCGCCGCGGAATGGCGCCAGACTGGCGAGCAGGCGGTCGCGGTCGGCGCCACCGACATGCAGCGCCGAGCCGAACGGCGCCACCAGCTCGATTCCCGGCAATCCGCTCAATCGCCGCGCCAGCGCGGCCATGTCGGCCTCCGGAGCGGCGGGGGTGGCGGTGAACGTCGACAGGCCGGCCTCGGCCACCACCTCGGAAACCGACCCCTGGGCGAGCAGCTTGCCGTAGGCGATGTAGGCGATGGCGTGGCAACGCTCGGCCTCGTCCATGTAATGGGTCGAGACCAGCACGGTCAGGCCGTCGGCGGCCAACCGGTGGATCTCCTCCCAGAACTCGCGTCGCGCCTTGGGGTCGACGCCGGCGGTGGGCTCGTCGAGCAGCAGCAGCCGCGGTTCGTGGAGGATGCAGGCGGCCAGGGCCAGGCGCTGCTTCCAGCCGCCCGACAATTGCCCGGCCAGTTGCCGGCGCCGGTCGGTCAGGCCGAGCCGCTCCAAAGCCGCCGCCACCTTGCGCTTGCGCTCGGGCAGGCCGTAGACGCGGGCGACGAAGTCCAGGTTCTCGACGATCGACAGGTCCTCGTAATACGAGAATTTCTGCGTCATGTAGCCGACCTGCCGCTTGATGGCGTGGGCCTGGGTGAGGATATCGAGGCCGAGGCAGGTCCCGCGCCCGCGATCGGGGGTCAGAAGCCCGCACAGCATGCGGATGGTGGTGGTCTTGCCCGAGCCGTTGGGGCCGAGGAAGCCCAGGATCCGTCCCGCCGGCACCGCCAGCGACAGGCTGTCGACCGCCACCCGGCCGGCGAAGGACTTGCTCAATCCCTCCACCTCGATGGCGGCGGCGGGGCTCATTTCGACGCCGACGGCAGGGTCACGGTGACCGGCTCGCCGGGACGCAGACCGGCGGCGGCCGCCGGCCGGGCCTCGACCAGGAACACCAGCTTGTCCTTGTTGTCGCGGGAATAGATCACCGGCGGCGCGTAGCTGGCCTCGCGGGCGACGACGGTGACGGTCGCGGCGAGACCGGGCGGGCAGCCGGCGCACGCCACCGTCAGCGGCGCCCCCGCCGTTAGCCGGCCGATCAGGGCCGGGCCGAGGAAGAAGCGCAGCCGGACATTGTCGGGCGGCAGCAGGCTGACCACCGCCTGGCCGGCGGCAACCTCCTCGCCGGGACGGAACAGCACGTCCTCGACCAGCGCCGCCTCGGGCGCCGCGGCGCTGCGCTGCGACAGCGTCCAGTCCGCCCGAGTCACGGCGGCGGCGGCGGCCACGACCGCGGCGGCGGCGGCGGCGATCTCCGCCGAGC
>JACRFY010000169.1 GCA_016212565.1 Magnetospirillum sp.
TAGCAGATGTGGTGGATGCCGCCGGAGGCGTTCTTCTCCAGGAAGGCGGCGATCGGCGATTTGTCACCCAGGGGATGGAGCAATTCGATCTTGGTGTTGGGCAGTTCGACGAACACCACCGTCACGCCGTGTGCCGGCTGCGGTACCGGTGCCGAGACGGTGGCTCCCAAGGTCTCGCGGTAGAGACGGGTCGCCGCCTCCAGATCGGGGACGGCGATGGCGACGTGATTGAGTTTGCCGATCATGAGTTCCTCGCACGAAGTGTTGGGACACCCTATACCACAGGGTGGCCGCGGCCGGGAAACGCCGCCATGCATGCGTTCGCTCTTGCACTGCGGCGAGGATCCGGACTACCAAGCACGTTCCTCCTAGAGCATCGAGCGCCAAATATGGCGCACGATGCTCTCGTTTCATCGTTAGCCCTCGCCGGGCGCGGGCATCCGCCCGCTTGGCCGCTCGCTCAATGCTCGCAGGAGCGCCGTGCCTCGGATTTGAGGCTCGGCGCTCTAAGCCCCTCGGAGACCTTGGTGCAGGACCCATTACCGCCGCCCCGCGACACCCACGGCCTTCGGCTCGACGGCGAGATGATCGGTGTCGACATGAGCCTGACCGGCAAAGTCGTCAATTCGGTCATGCTGGCCCTGGTGATCGCGGCATCGGTGCTGTTCCTGTGGCTGATGAGTTCCCTGCCCCGCATCGAGGGACGCGTCCCGATTCACGGGCTGGAACTGCCCGCCAGCGTCGCTCGCGACGCGCTGGGCGTGCCCCATATTACCGCCCGCTCGCAACGCGACGCCTATTTCGTGCTCGGCTGGACCCATGCCCAGGATCGCCTGTGGCAGATGGAGATGCAGCGCCGCATCGGCGCCGGTCGGCTGGCGGAAGTGGTGGGCGAGAAGGCGCTGGGCTCGGATCGCTTCATGCGCACGCTGGGCCTTTACCATCTGGCCGAGGGCAGCGTCGACAAGCTCGACAAGCCGGCGCGCGACGCGCTGTCGGCCTATGCCGAGGGGGTCAACGCCTGGGTGGATCGGAACTGGTATCGCTTGCCGCTGGAGTTCCTGGTCCTCGGCGTGCGCCCCGAACCGTGGAAGCCGGCCGATTCGCTGGTATGGGCGCGGCTGATGGCCCTGCAATTGACCGGCAACTGGCGCGACGAGGTGCTGAAGGCCAAGCTGGCCAACCGGTTCGATGCCGGACGGCTGGCCGAGCTGTGGCCCGGCTATCCCGCCAATGCGCCCGTCACCCTGTCGGCGCGCATCGCCGATGCCGTCCTCGCCGCCGTGCCCGCGGTGGCCGAGCCGCGGCTGGCCTCCAACGAGTGGGCGGTGGCCGGTGGCTTCACCGCCAGCGGCAAGCCCCTGCTGGCCAACGATCCCCATCTCGGCTTCCAGGCCCCGGTGCTGTGGTATCTCGCCGCCATCGACGCACCGGGATTGACGGTCGCCGGCGCCACCGTGCCGGGCGTGCCGTTCCATCTCATCGGTCACAATCGCCGCATCGCCTGGGGCATGACCACCACCCATGCCGACACCGTCGATCTGGTGGTCGAGACGCTGGCCGACGACGATTCGGTTCTCACCGCCAAGGGTGCGCAACCCTTCACCCACCGCCGCGAGACCATTCGCGTCAAGGACAAGGCGGACGAGGTTCTCGACGTCCGCGCCACCGCCCACGGCCCGGTGATCTCCGACCTGACGGCCAAGAGTCTGGCGGGCGAGAACCAGGTGGTGACGATGCGGGCGACGGCGCTGGAACCCGACGACCTGACCGCCCAGGCCATGCTGCGCCTCAACCGCGCCGTCGACTGGCGCGGGGTCACCACCGCGCTGAAGGACTTCCACAGCCCGGTGCAGAACTTCGCCTATGCCGACACGCTGGGCCATATCGGCTTCATCACCGCGGGACGGGTGCCGATCCGCAAGGGCGGCGATGGCAGCCTTCCCGCCCGCGGCTGGACCGGCGACCAGGAGTGGACCGGCTGGGTGCCGCCGGCCAAGCTGCCCCAGGCGCTCGATCCGCCCTCGGGGGTGGTGATCAACGCCAACAACAAGGTGACGCCGCCCGGCTACCCCTACCGGATTTCCACCGAGTGGCCCGAGCCCTACCGCGCCCGGCGCATCGGCGACCTGCTGGCCGGCAAGGAACGCCTGACGGTCGCCGACATGGCCGCCTTCCAGCTCGACACGCTGTCGCTGGCGGCGCTCGACCTGAAGAGGCTGCTGGCGGCAGCCGCGCCCACCGGCACGGATGCCGTCGAAGCCGCGCGCCTGATCGCCGCCTGGGATGGCCATGCCGACCGCGACGGCCCCGAGCCGCTGATCTATGCCGCCTGGGTCGACCGTCTGTGGCATGCCGTTTTCGACGACGAACTGGGCGACGACATGGCCGCCTTCGCCAGCGTCCGTCCCCTGGTGCTGGCCGGCGTGCTGACCACGCATCGCCGCTGGTGCGACGACACGGCCACCGCGGTCATCGAGCCGTGCGGCGACCTGATCACCGCCAGCCTCGAACAGGCGGTGGTCGACCTCACCGCCCGTTTCGGCCCTCATCCCGCCAGTTGGAGCTGGGGCGAGGCCCATCAGGCCCGTTTCGACGCCCCGGTGCTGGGCAAGATTCCCCTGCTCGGCCATCTGGCGACGCTGTCGGTCGCCACCGGCGGCGATGATTTCACCGTCAATCGCGGGACCACGCCACCGGCCAGCTTCACCCATGTCCACGGTGCCGGCTTGCGGGCGGTCTACGACCTCTCGGACCTCGACAACAGCCGCTTCATCCTCGCCACCGGGCAATCGGGCAATGCGCTGTCGCGCCACTACCGCGACATGATGGAGCGGTGGCGCGACAACCGTGGCATCACGCTTGGCAAGCCGGCCGAGGACCGCGCCGCCGTCCTGGTTCTGGAGCCCAGCTATTGAGCGTCACCGCCGCGGATGTCGAGGCGGCCGCGGCAGCCATCCGCGGTGCCGTGCTCGAAACGCCGACCCTCTCGGCCCCCGGCCTCGGCGCCCTGTCGCCGACGGAAATCGTCCTCAAGCTGGAAAATCTCCAGGTCTCCGGCTCGTTCAAGGCCCGCGGCGCCCTGGTGCGGCTGCTGGCGCTGTCCAAGTCGGAACGCCGTCGCGGCGTGATCGCCATGTCGGCCGGCAACCACGCCCAGGGCGTCGCCTGGCATGCGCACCGGCTGGGCATCCCCGCCACCATCGTCATGCCGGCCATCACCCCGTTTACCAAGGTCGAACGCACCCAGGCACTGGGCGCCACGGTGGTCCTCGAAGGCGCCGGCCTGTCGGAGGCCGAAGCCCATGCCCGCACCCTGGCCGAGGCCGGGGCATTGACCTTCATCCACCCCTATGACGATCCCCACATCGTCGCCGGACAAGGCACGGTCGGCCGCGAGATGCTCGCCGCCCGTCCCGATCTCGACATCCTGGTGGTGCCGGTCGGCGGCGGCGGCCTCGCCGCGGGAATCGCCGTCGCCGCCAAGGCGCTGAAGCCATCGATCGAGATCGTCGGCGTGCAGACCCGCAGCTACGCCACCATGGTCCGCCAACCGCCATCGGACGACACCACACCGGCACCGCTGGTGACCCTGGCCGAGGGCATTGCCGTCAAGCGCCCCGGCGGCCTCACCCGGACGATCATCGACGCCCTGGTCGATGACGTGGTGGCCGTCGACGAGGTCAATATCGAGCGGGCGGTGGAACTGCTGGTCGAGCGCCAGAAGGTGGTCGCCGAGGGCGCCGGCGCCGCCGCCCTGGCGGCGATCCTCGCCCAGCCCGACCGTTTCGCCGGCCGCATCGTCGGCGTCGTCGTCTCGGGGGGCCACATCGACAATCGGCTGATGGCCTCGATCCTGATGCGCGGTCTGGTGCGCGCGGGACGACTGGCCCGCCTGCGGATCGAGATCTCCGACGCGCCCGGCACCCTGGCCAAGGTCGCCAGCCTGATCGGCGCCAACGGCGGCAACATCCTGGAGGTCTATCACCAGCGCCTGTTCCAGGACGTGCCGGTCAAGAGTGCCGAACTCGATGCCGTGGTCGAGACCACCGACACCGCCCACCTCCAGGCGATGATCGCCGCCCTGCGCCAAGCCGGCTATCCCACGCGCCAATTGGGAACCAGTGCCGCGACCGGGGAATGACGCCTAGATATCGGCCGGCTTGTCCAACTCGACATAGGTCCCGCGGAAATAGAGCAGCGGCGCCCCGCCTTCCTGATAGGCCAGCCGCTCGACCTTGCCGACCAGGATGATGTGGTCGCCGCCCTGATGGGTCTCGACCAGCGAACATTCCAGATTGGCGAGGCAGCCGGACAGAATCGGCACCCCGCTGTCCCACGTCTCGTAGGTGAGGCCCTTCCACTTGTCGGCGCCGCGGCTGGCGAAGCGGATCGACAGATCCTTCTGCGCTTCCGACAGCATGTTGATGGCGAAATGACCGCCGCTGCGATAGGCATCCAGGCTCGACGTATGAACGCCGAGGCAGAACAACACCAGCGGCGGCTCCAGCGACAGCGAGGTAAAGGCACTCACCGTCACCCCGACCGGAGCCCGGCTGGCCGGGTCGAGCGCCGTCACCACGGTCACGCCGGAGGCAAGACACCCGAGGGCCCTGCGGAAGGAACGCTGGTCTACGGACATGGGCGGTGCTCGACTGTAGAAGGAAACGATGGCGCGACATTAATGAGGTTTGTCGGTCAAGGTCAAATGACTCGAACCCGGCCCGGCTTGTGCGCAACCCCGGCAAACTTTTTTTCCGTCCACGACGTAGTTGACTCGCGACAGCCGAGGGGAATTATAGCATCTTCATAAGCTACCGATCAGCCGTTCCCAGGGTGGGAGCGCAACAGGGGAAGTGAATGTTCGCGATCATCGGCATCGTCGTCACGATCTTATCCGTGATCGGCGGCTACGCGGCCAACGGCGGCCATCTCGGCGTTCTCTGGCAACCCTTCGAGTTCGTCATCATCATCGGTGCGGCAACCGGAGCGCTCTTGCTCGGCAATCCGAAGTCGACGATTCTTGGTATCATTGCCAATCTCGGCAAGGTCTTCAAAGGGCCACACCACAACCGCGAGAGTTTTGTCGAGCTGTTGTCGATGCTCTATGCGGTCTTCAAGCTGGCCAAGACCAAGGGCGACCTGGCGCTGGAAAGCCACGTCGAAAAGCCCGACGAGAGCCCGCTGTTCCAGAAGTTCCCCAATTTCAGCTCGGACCACCACAACCGCACCTTCCTGTGCGACTATCTGCGCCTGCTGACCCTCGGCACCTCGAATGCCCACGAGCTGGAATCGATCGTCGACGGCGAGATCGATGCCCACCACAAGGAATATCACGAGATGGCCCACGCGGTGGTGCTGATGGCCGACGCCATGCCCGCCCTGGGCATCGTCGCCGCGGTGCTGGGCGTGATTCACACCATGGGCTCGATCACCGAACCGCCCGAGGTGCTGGGCCACCTGATCGGCGCCGCGCTGGTGGGAACGTTCTCGGGCGTGCTGCTGTCCTACGGCTTCTTCGCCCCCATCGGCCGCAATCTGCAGATGTGCTTCGATTCCGACCATTATTATCTGGTGGCCATGAAGTCCGGGTTGCTGGCGCACATGCAGGGCTATGCGCCGCAGGTGTCGATCGAATTCGCCCGCAAGATCCTGCCCGAAGAATTGCGGCCCACCTTCCAGGAACTGGAAGAAACGATCACCAACCTGCCACCGGATTGATTTCCGCCTGAAGGCATTCCCCGTTCATGGCCGACCAGCAAATCATCATCAAGCGCGTGAAGAAGATCGCCGGGGGCCACCATGGTGGCGCCTGGAAGGTGGCGTATGCCGACTTCGTCACCGCGATGATGGCCTTCTTCCTGCTGCTGTGGCTGCTGAATGCGGTCACCGAGGAGCAGTTGACCGGCATCTCCAACTACTTCGCCCCAACCATGGCGTCCAAAAGCCAGTCGGGTGCCGGCGCCATCCTCGGCGGCCAGGTGATCGGCCAGGGGGCGCTGACCTCGCAGTCCAGTTCGCCCAGTCTGGTCCAGCACCTGCCGCCGTCGTCGATCGGCCCCGGCGGCGAGGATCTCACCTCCAGCGTCACCGAGCCGCTCGAAGGCCTGACCGAGGACGAGTTCAAGGACAAGATGGCGCAGCGCGAACAGCAGAAGTTCGAGAAGGCCAAAGAGGTCCTGGAACAGGCGGTCAAGGGCATCCCCGAGTTGAAGCAGTTCCAGGGCTCGATGCTGGTCGACAACACCCCCGAAGGCCTGCGCATCCAGATCACCGATCAGGAAGGGCTGGCCATGTTCCCGTCGGGCAGTTCGGCCGGCTATGGCCATACGCGAGCGATGATGGATCTGGTGGCGCGGGTGGTCAATCAGCTGCCCAACAAGATCGCCATCTCCGGCCATACCGACGGCATTCCCTTCCGCGATCCCCAGGGTTACACCAACTGGGAGCTGTCGGCGGATCGCGCCCTGGCCAGCCGGCGCATGCTGCTCGCCTCGGGCGTTGCCGAGGACCGCGTCGACCGCGTGGTCGGCCGCGCCGCCACCGATCCGCTGGTCACCGAAGACCCCAAGGCGCCGCGCAATCGTCGCATCAGCATCATCCTGCTGCGCGAGAACGACCTTACCCCCCCGCCGGCCCTGCCCAACCAGCCGGTACCGGCCAAGGGCAACTGAGGCCAAGGGCCACCGACTGGCGCGGCGATCCCCGGGACTTATGTGGGTGGGGTAAACCATGGAGCCGGCGATGCCTTCTTCCCCTCCCGCGATCATCGACAACCTGCCGCCCTGGGGCGATCCCTGGACCTATCCCGCCTATTATCGCGGGGTCACCCTGCGCCGCGTTCTGGCCTATGCCATCGACCTCCTGGTCATCGCCGCGCTGGCGGTACCGCTGTGGCTGGGACTCGGCCTGCTCGGGCTGATGACCCTCGGCCTGCTGCTGCCGTTGCAGGCGCTGGCGATCTTCCTGCTGCCCTTCGCCTACCACACGCTGCTGATCGCCTCTCCGCGCGCCGCCACGGTCGGCATGCGGACGATGGGACTGCGGGTCATGAGCGTAGCGCAGCCCCTCGATGCCGGCCCCGCACACGCGGGGGATGGACGGCCGACGTTGTTCCAGGCCATGATCCAGACGGTCGGTTTCTATGCCTCGATGGCGCTGACGGGATCGCTGGTGCTGCTGGTGGCCCTGTTCAACCCGCGACGGCGCACGCTGCACGACTGGCTGGCCGGAACGGTGGTGGTCAGCCACGTCTGAGGCGGGAGACCGCATGAGCGATGCCGCCGGACGGGAGAGGTCGCCCTCCCCCCTTCGAGTCCGTTTGTGCCCGTGGCGGAGGGCCACCATATCGGGGTGACGCTGGAACGCCGTCATCAGCAGACACGGGACGCGATGGATCACATTCCCCTCAAGCGGCCGCATTTCTTCTTCACCACGGCGCCGCTGCCGTGCCCGTACATCGCCGGCCGGCTGGAGCGCAAGATCGTCACCGAATTGAACGGGCCGGATGCCGAGAGCCTGCATGAAGCGCTGTCGCGCGCCGGCTTCCGCCGCAGCCATGCCATCGCCTATACCCCCGCCTGCCCCGGCTGCAACGCCTGCGTCCCGGTGCGCATCGTCGTCGAGGGGTTCCGCGCCGACCGCACCATGCGACGCATTGCCAAGGCCAATGCCGAGTTGGTGGCGCGCCGTGTTCCCGCCCGCGCCACCGCCGATCAATACCGCCTGTTCGCCCGCTACCAGGAAGGCCGCCACGCCGGCGGCGACATGGCCCTGATGGGCTATTACGACTATCGCTCGATGGTCGAGGATAGCCCCATCGACACCTTCCTGATCGAGTTCCGCCATCCCGACGGCACCCTCGCCGCCGCCTGCCTGACCGACCGCATGTCCGACGGGCTGTCGGCGGTCTACAGCTACTATGACCCCGATCTGTCGGCGCGCTCGCTGGGCACCTATGTGGTGCTGTGGCTGATCGAGGAGGCGATCCGCCAGGGGTTGCCGTACATCTATCTCGGCTACTGGATCGCCGAGAGCCGCAAGATGTCCTACAAGGCCCGCTTCCAGCCGCTGGAGGCCTTCGGCCCCAACGGCTGGCGCCAGTTGGATCCCGACGCCACCGATTAGCCAAAGGGAATTTCTCCCCCCGTCCCTTTCCTATACAGTTGGAGAACGGGACGGACCCAGGGGGCGAGGATGCGGCGGTGGATTTTGGCCCTAGCGTTGCTGACGCTGGCAATCGGGTCGGCCGGGGCGGCTGAACCGACAGCTCCCGTTCCGCCGCCGACCCGAGCCTTCGCCGGGCCCGCCATGGCCCCACCCGCCCTGGCCCCAATCGCCATCGCCAATGCCGGCGAGGTGTTGTCGACGCTCGACCTGAAGCCCGCACGGCTGAACATCGTCGCCCCTCGCTTTGCCCCCGAAACCGTGATCCGCCTGGCGCACGAGAGCGGCTGGCCGGCAGAAATCGCCACCTTCGACCGGCGCAACACCGGCGGCGGGGCCCACCCCATGCAGGGGCTGGTCGGCTACCGGGCCGGGACCGTCGACGGTTCTCTGGTCCTGATGCTGGTGCCGAGGGCCGAGAACGCCAACGCGCGCTTTGCCGTCACCCACGACTTCTTCGTCGTGCTGAACGAGTCCGGCGTTGCCCCGCGCGGCCATCCCGCCGGCTTCCGCCCCCCGTCCCCGCCATTACCACCGGTTATGCGGCTGCCGCCGCTGCGAATCGGCAATGCCGGCGAGGTGATGTCGACCTACGACTTTGCCGGCAGGTCCATGACCTTGCTCGATCCCCAGCATTTCTCGGTCGATACGGTGAGGCGGCTGGCACACGAAAACCAGTGGCCGAGCGACATCGCCACCTTCGACAGCCGCATGCGCTTCAAGGAGCGCCGCGGCGTCCATCCCATGCAGGGGCTGGTCGGCTATCGCGTCGGCACCCTCGACGACGGCAACGTCGTGATGCTGGTTCCCAGGAGCGAGAATACCAACGCCACCGTCTCCCTGGGCTGGGATTTCTTCGTCGCCATCAAGCCCGGCGGGGTGTCGCCGCGCTAACTGGGGGTAGTTGGCGCCTCATTACCCCCTGTGGCATACTCCGTGCCGGTGCCAGGGGAGTTTCGGGGCGTGAGGGGACTGCTTCGGTTCAGTGCGGCGATCGACCGCGTCAACGCCGCCTGCGGCAAGGTCGCCAGCCTGCTGGTGCTGCTGGCCTGCCTGATCAGCGCCGGCAATGCGGTGATGCGCTACACCATCAGCTACAGCTCCAACGCCTGGCTGGAGATCCAGTGGTACCTGTTCGGGGCCATGGTCATGCTCGGTGCCGCAGTGACCCTCAAGCGGGGCGAGCACGTGCGGGTCGATCTGGTCTTCGCCCATGTCGCGCCGCGCACCCGGCTATGGATCGACCTGATCGGCGGGCTGCTGTTCCTGCTGCCGACCACAATCCTCATCGGCTGGCTGTCGTGGCCGCTGCTGGCCAATTCCTTCGCCCAGCAGGAGGTGTCGAGCAATGCCGGCGGCCTGCTGCGCTGGCCGATCAAGCTGTTCCTGCCGCTGGGCTTCCTGCTGCTGACCCTGCAAGGCCTGTCGGAAATGATCAAGCGCGCCGCCGCCCTGGCCGGGGTCCAGGCTTACGATCCCCATTACGACCGGCCGCTGCAATGATCAGCTTCGAGGCGATGGCGCCGCTGATGTTCGGCGGCCTGGTGGTGTTCCTGCTGATCGGCTACCCGGTGGCCTTCTCGCTGTCGGCGGTGGGGCTGGCCTTCGGCGTCCTCGGCATCAAGCTGGGATTCTTCGAGTTCGCCCTGTTGCAGGCCCTGCCCGAGCGGGTGTTCGGCATCATGGCCAACGACCTGCTGCTGGCGATCCCCTTCTTCACCTTCATGGGCGCGGTGCTGGAGCGCTGCGGCCTGGCCGAGGACCTGCTGGAGGGCATGGGCCAGTTGTTCGGCCCGGTGCGCGGCGGCCTCGCCTATGCGGTGATCCTGGTCGGCGCCGTGCTGGGGGCGATCACCGGCACCGTCGCCGCCTCGGTGATCGCCATGGGGCTGATCTCGCTGCCGATCATGACCCGCTACGGCTACGACCCCCGCCTGGCCACCGGGGTGATCGCCGCCTCGGGGACCATCACCCAGCTGATCCCGCCCGCTTTGGTGCTGGTGGTGCTGTCCGACCAGTTGGGGCGCTCGGTGGGCGACATGTATGCCGGCGCCATCGGCCCCAGCATCGTCCAGGTGCTGCTGTTCTGCCTCTATGTGTTCGTGTTGAGCGTCCTTCGTCCCCACGCCATGCCGGCCTTGCCGCCCGAGGCGCGGACGCTCGCCGGCTGGCCGCTGATCGCCAAGTGCCTGTGGGGGATGGTGCCGTCGCTGGTGCTGATCTTCCTGGTGCTGGGCACCATCCTGATGGGCCTCGCCACTCCCACCGAGGGCGGGGCGATGGGCGCGGTGGGGGCCATCGTGCTGGCCGCCCTGCACAAGCGGCTGTCGTGGGACCTGCTGTGGCAGGGCATGGAGACCACCATGCGCATCACCGCCATGGTGGTGTTCATCCTGGTCGGCTCGACGGTGTTCGGTCTGGTGTTCCGCGGCGTCAGCGGCGATCTGTGGATCGAACACCTGCTGTCCAACCTGCCCGGCGGAGCGGTCGGCTTCCTGATCTTCGTCAACATTTTTGTCTTCGTGCTGGCCTTCTTCCTCGACTTCTTCGAGATCGCCTTCATCATCATCCCGCTGCTGGCCCCGGTGGCCGAGAAACTGGGCATCGATCTGATCTGGTTCGGGGTGCTGCTGGGCGCCAACATGCAGACCTCGTTCATGCACCCGCCGTTCGGCTTCGCCCTGTTCTACCTGCGCGGCATCGCCCCCCCGGAGATCAAGAGCGGCGACATCTATCGCGGCGCCATCCCCTGGGTCGGGTTGCAGTTGATCCTGGTGACGATCGTCATCTTCGTCCCCGAGCTGGTGACCTCGTTCGTCGATGCCCGGCCGGATGCCGGTGCGATGGACGATATCCGCATCGAGGTGCCGCAATCGGATTACGGCACGCCTGGGGATGGCGAGGGCTCGCCCTATGGCGGACCGGCGGATGTGAAGTGAAGATTTTTGCTATACCTAATTTATAGGCATGGCGCCAATACCGCAGCACGTGGAATCGAGAGAAGATCATCCACGACCGCCCGAAATCCCTCACGACCCAACAATTTCAATGAAAAAAACGTGAATAATTATGAAGCAATCCGCACACCATCTCCCGTCTGGCACCATATTTTCCATCCATACTTCTTTCAATCACCATCACTTTATTTGAGATTTCGTTTTGCAAATCATTTTTCGAGACCGCTGTTAGGGTGTTGGCAACGATAAATTCGTTCATCCTTTCCAGGGCAGTGAACAACTCCGCCTTCCATTCATCGTTCCCATCGCCGCAGACCGCCAATCCAGCATACATTCGTGAATAGAGCTGCCAGGAGCACAGGACCGCACCATGGCCGCTGGCGTCGAATTCCAGGTGCGAAATCACTTCTTCGCCTTTGCGCTCCTCTATCACCACGACGCCTCCCTGAAGTGCGATTTCCCGGGTTTCTCGGCCATTCTCGCTCTGCCACGGCGTCTGAGCCAACAACCTCTCGTATTCAGCGGCGGGGGTTTCCGCCGAAGCGCATGCGGCCCACATCGAGGCGACAAACAAGGCTGGGATTGCCGTCTTTTTGGCCTCTTCGACGTCGGAAGTGGAAATGGGGCGCTTCCGGCGTGACCGGATCGCCTACCTGCAGCTGAATATCCTCTTGTTCGATCAGTTCGCTGGCCATCCCCCCGTCCCGACCTGCCGTCCGGCGGGCCACCGGGCGGA
>JACRFY010000172.1 GCA_016212565.1 Magnetospirillum sp.
GCGGTTGGCCGGCTTGGCCGGCGCCCGGGTCTCGCCCTCGGCAGCCTGGCGGGCCAGCAGATCCTGAAATTCCGTCACCGCCCGAGCCATGTCGACACGAATGCGGATGACGTCGTCCCTGCCCATACGGTCGCCCTTTCGCCCCCACCCCGGTCAGGGCAGTCTAACAGACTCGGTACAGGTGCGACAGCCGGTTGACAGGACGGATCCGTCGGGTAGGGTTCTGGTGCTCCGCGGCGCGCAGGGTGTGGGGGCCTCTAGGGTGGGTGAATGGCGTATTTCCTTCAACAATTGATCAACGGCATCACCCTGGGAGCAATCTATGGGTTGATCGCCATCGGCTACACGATGGTCTACGGCATCATCGGCATGATCAATTTCGCCCATGGCGAGGTCTACATGATCGGCGCCTTCATCGCCCTGATCGCCTTCCTGGCCGCCACCCTGCTGGGCGGCATCGACCCGGCGGCCGGGCTGGTGCTGGCCCTGGTGGCGACCATGGTGCTGACCGCGGTGTGGGGGTGGGCGATCGAGCGTCTGGCCTATCGCCCCTTGCGCGGCGCCCCCAAGCTGGCGCCGCTGATCTCGGCGATCGGCATGTCGATCGTCTTGCAGAACGTGGTTCAGATCACCCAGGGCGCGCGGGTCAAACCGTTGCCGCCGGTGTTCCAGGGCGGCTTCACCTTCCTCGATGGGGCGGTGTCGGTGAGCTGGCTGAAGATCGCCATCGTCGTCCTCACCGTGGTGCTGATGACCGTCTTCACCCTGATCATCGCCCGCACCCGCCTCGGCCGCGCCCAGCGGGCCACCGAGCAGGACATGACCATGGCGGCGCTGCTGGGCGTCGACGTCGACCGCATCGTCTCGGCCACCTTCGTCATGGGCGCCGCCCTGGCCGCGGTGGCCGGGCTGATGGTGACGGTCTATTACGGGGTAATCGACTTCTACATCGGCTTCCTCGCCGGCATCAAAGCCTTCACCGCCGCGGTGCTGGGCGGGATCGGCTCGCTGCCCGGGGCGATGCTGGGCGGGCTGCTGATCGGCATGATCGAGGCGATGTGGTCGGGCTATTTCTCCATCGAGTACAAGGACGTCGCCGCCTTCTCGATCCTGGTCCTGGTGCTGCTGTTCCGCCCCACCGGGCTGCTGGGACGGCCGGAAGTGGAGAAGATCTGATGGTGCGGGCGTCTCTCCGCCCCCTTCTCCTCGACGCCCTGGCCGGCGGTGTGGTGGCGGCGGCGCTGGCGGTTCCGTTGCTCGGCTTCCGCCTGCTCGATTCCTCGACCGGCCTGACGCTGATGACCCGCTGGTGGTGGGTGGCGTGGGCGGCGCTGGCGGTGTTCGCCGGCCGCCTGACCCTGTCGCTGGTCCGCCCGCGCCTGCCCGCGCTGTCCCTGCCCGCCTTGCCGGTGTCGCGCCGTCAGGTCGGGCTGGCGATGGCGGCGTTCGCCGTGCTGCTGCCCTTCCTGCCCTTCTCCGAACGCAGCCTGGTCGATAAGGCGACCCTGGTGCTGATCTACGTCATGCTCGGCTGGGGACTGAACATCGTCGTCGGTCTGGCGGGATTGCTCGACCTCGGCTTCGTCGCCTTCTACGCCGTCGGCGCCTATTCCTATGCCCTGCTGTCGACCCAGCTGGGCTGGTCGTTCTGGCTCTGCCTGCCGCTGGCCGGCCTGCTGGCGGCCAGCTTCGGTCTGGCGCTGGGCTTCCCGGTGCTGCGGCTGAAGGGCGACTATCTGGCCATCGTCACCCTGGGCTTCGGCGAGATCATCCGCGTCGTCATCCAGAACTGGCAGAGCCTCACCGGCGGCCCGGCCGGCATCGCCGCCATCCCGCGGCCCAAGCTGTTCGGCCTGGTCTTCGCCGCCGACCCCTTGCCGGGCCAGCAGAGCTTCGGCGATTTCTTCGGCCTCGGCTATGCCCCCGAGCATCGGGTGATCTTCCTCTATTTCCTGATCCTGGCCCTGGCGCTGCTGACCAACCTGTTCACGTTGCGGATCCGCCGCCTGCCGGTCGGCCGCGCCTGGGAGGCGCTGCGCGAGGACGAGATCGCCTGCCGCTCGCTGGGCCTCAACCCCACCACCATCAAGCTGTCGGCCTTCGCGACGGGGGCGATGTTCGCCGGCTTCGCCGGCTCGTTCTTCGCCACCCGCCAGGGCTTCATCAGCCCGGAGAGCTTCACCTTCATCGAATCGGCGGTGATCCTGGCCATCGTCGTGCTGGGCGGCATGGGCAGCCAGATCGGCATCGTGCTGGCCGCCGTCCTGCTGGTCGGCGTGCCGGAGTGGTTCCGCGAGTTGCAGCAGTACCGCATGCTCGCCTTCGGCGGCGCCATGGTGCTGATCATGCTGTGGAGGCCGTCGGGGCTGCTGTCGAACCGCAATCCGACCATCACCCTGGCCGGGAGCGGACGATGAACGCCGCACCGCTGCTCGACGTCGAGCACGTCACCATGCGCTTCGGCGGCCTGGTGGCGGTCGGCGATTTGTCCTTCACCGCCCGGACGCGGCAGATCACCGCGGTGATCGGCCCCAACGGCGCCGGCAAGACCACCCTGTTCAACTGCATCACCGGCTTCTACAAGCCGCAGGTGGGACGGCTGGCCCTGCACCACCCCGACGGCACCAGGCTGCTGGAGCGTCTGCCCGACCACCGCATCGCCCGCGACGCCCGGGTGGCCCGCACCTTCCAGAACATCCGCCTGTTCCCGCGCATGAGCGTGCTCGAGAACCTGATCGTCGCCCAGCACACCCATCTGATGCGCGCCAGCCTGTTCTCGCTGGCGGGGCTGCTGGGCCTGCCCCGCTACCGCGACGCCGAGCGCCGGGCGGTCGACAAGGCGCGGCA
>JACRFY010000170.1 GCA_016212565.1 Magnetospirillum sp.
GGCCGGCCACTGCTTGTTGTCGACGTGCGCGGATTCCATCACCTGCTTGAGCAGGCGGAGCTGGTCGTCGGAATCGAGGATGGTGAAGTTGGACTTCAGCCCCACCGCCTCGGGGTGGCGGCGCAGGATGCGCACGCACAGGGCATGGAAGGTGCCGAGCCAGATGCCCTCGGCCACCGGGCCGATCAGGGTGGCGACCCGTTCCTTCATCTCGCGCGCCGCCTTGTTGGTGAAGGTCACCGCCAGGCACTGCCACGGCTGCGCCTTGCGCCCGGCAAGGATGTGGGCGAGCCGCGCCGTCAGCACCTTGGTCTTGCCGGTCCCGGCGCCCGACAGCACCAGCACCGGCCCGTCGGTGGTGGTCACCGCCTGGGTCTGTTCGGGGTTGAGGCCCTTCAGCCATACGGCATCGGGCGGCAGGGCCGGGCCGGGCGCGGGGCGGACGGATTGGGACCCAAAGGGGGCGGGCGGATCGTCGTCGAGGGCGAAGGGGTCGGACATGGCGGGGAATATAGTGCGAACGGCGCGGGGCGGACAGGGGGGAAATCCGCCTCCGCCTTGACGGGGAGCGGCCGGGGCGCCATTTTAACCAATCAAATTGACCGGTATAAACTGCCATGCGTGAAATTCAGGCTTCCGAAGCCAAGGCCCATCTCGCCCAGTTGCTCGACGATGTGGCGCGCGGCGAAACGCTGATCATCACCCGACACGGCCGGCCGGTCGCCCGATTGGTGCCCGAAGAGGGGTGTCGCCGGGAAGACGTCGACCGGGCCATCGCGGCCATCGCCGCGCGACGGCGGGGGGCCGCCCATGTGACCGCGGACGATATCCTGTCGGCGCGCGACGAAGGTCGGCGGTCCTGATGCCGTTCGTCCTCGACGCTTCGACGGCCGCCTGCTGGGCCTTTGCCGATGAGGATCACCCCGCCGCCGATTTGGCGCTGAGGCGGTTGCGCACCGACACGGCGCTGGCGCCCAGCCTGTGGTGGTTCGAGATCCGCAATATCCTGATCGTCAACGAACGCCGCAAGCGTTTGACCGAGGCCGATAGTGCCGCCTTTCTGCGCGATCTTTCCCGGGTGGGCGTCACCTTCGACCGCACGCCCGAGGAGCCCGAGGTCCTGCGACTGGCGCGAACGCACCGACTGTCGGTCTATGACGCGGCCTATCTGGAACTGGCGCAACGACGGGGTGCCGCCTTGGCGAGCTTGGATTCTGCGTTGCTTCGTGCCGCGAGCGCGGAAGGCGTAGCGATCATCGGCGATCCGTAATGCCGCCCTTCTTCGACGATCCGCTGCCGTGATGTCCCTCCCCACCGCCGTCTTCCTTCTCACCTATCTCGGCATGGCCCTCGGCGGGGTGCCGGGGCTGCGGCTCGACCGTTCGGGGATTGCGCTCCTGGCGGTGGTGGCCCTGCTGGCGAGCGGCGACGTCGCCGTGGCGCGGGTCGGCGCCGCCATCGATGGTCCCACCCTGCTGCTGCTGTTCGCGCTGATGATCGTCTCGGCGCAGTTCCAGGCCGCCGGGCTGTACCGCTGGGCGGCGGACCGGGTGGCGGGGGCCGCGGGCTCGGGGCGGCGGTTGCTGGTGCTGACGGTGGCGGTGGCCGGGGTGCTGTCGGCGGTGCTGGCCAACGACATCGTCGTCTTCGCCATGACTCCCATCGTCGCCGCGGGCATCCGCGCCCGCGGGCTCGATCCCCGGCCGCATCTGCTCGGACTGGCGGCGGGAGCCAATGCCGGGTCGGCGATGACCCTGATCGGCAATCCGCAGAACATCCTCATCGGTCAGGTCGGGCAGCTCGATTTCTGGCGCTTCCTGCTCGCCTGCGCCGGGCCGGGCGCGATGGCCCTGGCGGTGGCGGTCCTCGCCCTGGCGTGGGTGTGGCGGCGCGAGCTGGCGGTGGTTGCGGCCCCGGTCGTCGCGCCGGTCGTCCCGCCGCAGCGCTGGCATTCGCTGAAGGCGCTGCTGGCGGTGGCCGCCCTGCTGGTCCTGTTCGCCACGCCGCTGCCGCGCGAGGTCGGGGCGCTGGTGATCGCCGGTGTGCTGCTGCTGTCGCGTCGTCTCGCCAGCCGCGACATGATCGGTGCCGTCGACTGGCATCTGCTGCTGCTGTTCGCCTGCCTGTTCGTGGTCACCGATGCCTTCGCCGCCACCGGGGTGGCGGCGCGCGGCGTCGAGGCCCTGGCCGCCGCCGGCTGGCTGCCGGAGCGGCTGGCGGTGATGGTGCCGCTGGCCGTGGCGGCGAGCAACACCATCGGCAACGTGCCGGCGACGATGCTGATCCTCGCCATGTGGCCGAGCCTGCCCGAGGGCGCCCTTTACGGGCTGGCGGTGCTGTCGACGCTGGCCGGCAACCTGCTGCTGGTCGGCAGCCTGGCCAACATCATCGTCGCCGAGCGGGCGGCGGCGGTGGGGATCCGGCTGTCCTTCGCCGACTTCGCCCGCGCCGGGGTGCCGATGACCGTGGTGTCGATGGCGTTGGCGGCGCTGTGGCTGGCGGCCGCGGGGGCGATGGCGTGGTGAGTCAGCAGACGGTGCAGCCGGCGGCGTTGCCGGTGTGGGCTTCGGCGCACAGCGAGGCCACCACCTGATCGATGCGGTCGGGGTGGACGGGTTTGTGCAGGATCTCGTAGCCGTGGGAGCGGATCTCGAAAATGCGCTCGGGGGCGGTGTCGCCGGTGACGATCACCGCCGGAATCGCCTGCTCGCAGGCGCCGCAGACGGCGTGGATGACGCCGACGCCGGTCTGTTGGCCGCGCAGGCGGTAGTCGGCGAGAATCGCCTCCGGACGATAGCCGTTCTCGACCAGATTGAGCGCTTCGGCCAAGCCGGCCGCCGCCGCGACGGTATAGCCGCGCGACTCGATCAGCAATTGCATCGCCCGCAGCACCATCGGCTCGTCGTCGATCACCAGAACCCGGCACATCTGCCCGTTACTCCCTCATGTCTTGCTCGACCGTGCCTGAAAGTAGGGCCGAGGCTGCCGTTCGTCTATTCCCACAAGGAGGGGGAAATCCAGAGGCCGGAGTACCCCATGCGGCGGAGAAAGCGACGGGGTTGCACTCGGCCCGCCAATCGACTACCCCTTACCCTCCATCGAGTCCCGGGACGTCCATGCGCCTGATCCGACATTGCGGCGAACTGACCAACGACCATCGCGGCTGCGTGGTGGCGTTGGGCAATTTCGACGGCGTGCATCGGGGCCATCAGGCGGTGATCAGCGCGGCGCGGCGGATCGCCGCCGGCCTGGGCGCCCCCAATGCGGCGATGAGCTTCGAGCCGCATCCGCGCACCTTCTTCCGCCCCGACGAGCCGCCGTTCCGCCTCACCCCGTTCCGGGTCAAGGCGCGGCTGATCGAGGCCCAGGGGGTCGACCTGCTGTTCATGCAGCATTTCGATGCCATCTTCGCCGCCACCACCGCCGCCGATTTCGTCACCGACGTGCTGGCCGACTGCCTCAATGCCCGCCATGTGGTGGTCGGCTACGACTACGTCTTCGGCCACAACCGCCAGGGCACCGGCGCCTACCTGCAAAGCGCCGGCGAGCGTCTGGGCTTCGGCGTCACCGTGGTTCCGCCGGCGATGGCGCCCTCGGGCGAGGTCTATTCCTCGACCGGCGTGCGCAATCATCTGGTCGCCGGCCGCCCGGCCGAGGCCGCCCACCTGCTCGGCCATTACTGGGAGGTCGAGGGACGGGTGGAAAAGGGCGACGCCCGTGGCCGCCAGTTGGGCTTCCCCACCGCCAACCTGCATCTCGGCGAGTATCAGCGCCCGGCGACCGGCGTCTATGCCGTGCGCGCCGGCATCGATCAGGGCGGCGCCACCCAGTGGCACGACGGGGTGGCCAATTTCGGCCGTCGTCCCACCTTCGACAAGACCGACGAGCTGCTTGAGGTCCACCTGCTCGATTATTCCGGCGACCTGTATGGCCGCCATCTCCGGGTGGCCCTGGTCGAGCACCTCCGCCCCGAGCAGCGCTTCGCCGCGATCGAGGCGCTGAAGGCGCAGATCGCCGCCGACGTCGCCGAAGGGCGCCGCCTGCTCGCCGCCCGCCCTTTCCCCGCCAATCCCGGCCCGATGGTGCCGGTGGCGGAGCCGTAAGAGAGAACCGTCATGACCACCGTCGACATCAAATCCACCGTCTTCCTGCCCAAGACCGACTTTCCGATGAAGGCCGGCCTGCCCGAGCTGGAGCCGAAGCTGCTCGCCCGCTGGGAGGACATCGGCCTGTTCGCCCGCCAGCGCGAGGCGGCCCAGGGACGGACCAGCTTCGTGCTCCATGACGGACCGCCCTACGCCAACGGCAACCTGCATCTCGGCCACGCCCTGAACAAGATCCTCAAGGATGTGGTGTGCCGCACCCAGGCGATGCTGGGCAAGGACGTCCATTACGGCCC
>JACRFY010000171.1 GCA_016212565.1 Magnetospirillum sp.
CGGCACAGCGCAATCAGGGCCACCGAGGACACGTCCACCGAGACATTGAGCAGGAAGTCGCCGTCGCCCAGCAGCGGCGCCAGTACCTCGCGGTAATTGTCGCGCGTCACCGGCTGGTTGACGAAGCGGACGCCGAACGCGATACCCAGGTGGCCGCCCACCAGCCCAAGGCAGTCGGGGAGTTCGTCAACACCTGGTCGATCGACGGCTTCGTCGGCGAAGGCAACCAGCCCTGCGAGCTGGGCTGGGGCAGCCACGAGCGCCACTGGCCGGCCGACGCCCAGCGCCACGACTTCGGCCGCGACAGCGCCATCTATCTGATGCGCCCGGGCGCCAGCGTGCGGGTGCGCACCTGGACGCCCCTGGAAGGGCCGTTCCACGGCTTCCTGATCACCCACGGCGAGTCGATTTCCATCTCCGATTATCTGACGGTCCGCGACGGCGACGCGGTGCGTTACCGGCCGACGGTCCACTACGCCTATCATCCCTGCGACGACGCGGTGCTGTCGGTGCACGAGCTGGCGGGCAAGAACTGGCACCTCCAGCCGGCCAAACGGCTGATGATGGACGAGATCTCGTCGGGCATCGACGAACTGGGCGTGTTGCTGGCCGGGCATGCCAAGGGCGCCTACTGGTACGGCTCGCAGCTCTCCATCGACCAGGCGCGCGCCCTGTGCCCGTGCAACAATGCCACCAGCCTCCAGGTGACGGTGGCGGTGCTGGCCGGGATGATCTGGGCGATGGAGAACCCCCGCCGCGGGGTGGTCGAGCCCGACGACCTGGATTTCCAGCGCGTGCTGGAAATCTGCCGCCCCTATCTCGGCGATGTGGTCGGGGCCTATACCGCGTGGACGCCGCTGACCGATCGCGGCCGGCTGTTCCCCGAGGACGTCGACGGCAACGACCCGTGGCAGTTCAAGAACGTCCGCGTGGCCTGAGCCATCGCCGAGCGGGAGCGCGGCACGGCCCGGGGGCGATCCGGGCCGGATGTCGCCGCCCCCCGGAACACACGCCTCCGCCCGGCGTTCAGCATGCGTAGCGGCCGCCGCTCCGGCGGCCGCGTTTGCTGGAGGTCGAGCCATGCATGCCCGGGAAATGATCAGCACCCATCCGCAGGTCCGCGGCAACGTCAACGACGCCCTGATCGAATGTATCGAGCAGTGCTACGACTGCGCCCAGACCTGCATCACCTGCGCCGATTCCTGCCTCGCCGAGGATACGGTGGCGGACCTGGTGCAGTGCATTCGCCTCAACCTCGACTGCGCCGACCTCTGCGCCGCCGCCGGAGCGGTCGCCACCCGCCGCAGCGGTTCCAACGAACCGGTGATCCGTGCCATGCTCGACGCCTGCGCCATCGCCTGCGGCCTGTGCGCCGAGGAATGCGAGGACCATGCCGACAGCCACGAACACTGCCGCATCTGCGCCGAATCGTGCCGAAGCTGCGAAGCCTCCTGTCGGGCGGCGCAGAAAAACATCGCCCATTGAGTTGCCACCGACGTCGCGGCCCCACAGCGGATGAAACCAGCCGCCATTGCGGCGGCCCCGCCCGGCGAGGGCCGTTTGTGTTTAGGCCGATGGGCCAGTGGTGAGAATTCGACGGATGATGTCCACGCCATCCGTCGGATTTTCACCGCAATTCAACCGGTTGATGGTGAGAACGATCAGGGGGAACACCGCTCATGGGCCTGTACGCGACCTGGCTGCTGCCCCGCATCCTCGATCTGGCGATGCGCCAGCCCACACTGGCCCACTATCGGCGGCAGCTTCTGGCCGCCGCGCGCGGCACGGTGCTGGAGATCGGCATCGGCTCGGGCCTCAACCTGCCCTTCTACGGCCCGGCGGTCGAGCGGCTGATCGGCATCGATCCCTCCCCCGCCCTTCTCGCCCGCTCGCGACAACGGGCGAAGAAGGCCGGGCATCCGGTGACGCTGCTCCAGGCCTCGGCCGAGGCGATGCCGCTCGACGCCCACTCCATCGACACCGCGGTGATGACCTGGACGCTGTGCTCGATCCCCAACCCCGCCGCCGCTCTGGCCGAGCTGCGGCGGGTGTTGCGGCCCGACGGCCTGCTGCTGTTCGTCGAGCACGGTCTGGCCCCCGATGCCGGGGTGCGGGCCTGGCAACGCCGCCTCACCCCGGCATGGCGCCGCGTCGGCGGCGGCTGCCACCTCGACCGCAAGATGGACGACCTGATCCGCGCCGCCGGCTTCGCCATCGGGGCCCTCGACACCGCCTATATGGAGGGGCCGCGGGTCCTCACTTACCTCTACCGGGGGCAGGCGCGGATACCCTAGGACCTGTCCGTTCGCGACCGTGCGTCCACGCCCATTCCGGGTCTACAACGCCATCATGTCCTTTGCCACCCTGCTTGGCCGCCTGATCCGCGTGGGCAACCTGACCGTCATCGCCGCCGACGGCAAGCGCCATGTCTTTGCCGGAGCGGCGCTGGCGGGCGTGGCGCCGGTGACCATCCGCATTCACGACCCGGCGCTCGACCGCCGACTGGCGCTGCGTCCGACCCTGGCGGTCGGCGAGGCCTACATGGACGGCACGCTGACCGTCGAAGACGGGAGCCTGACCGATTTCCTCGCCCTGGCCTGCGCCAACGTCCAGCAGGCGGCCCCCGGACCCGGCGACCGTCTGGCACGGCTGCTGCGGCGGTTTCACCAGCACAACCCGGTGTTCCGCGCCCGGCGCAATGCCGGCCACCATTACGACCGCGACGAGGCCTTCTACGCCCTGTTCCTCGACGCCGACCGCCAGTATTCCTGCGCCTATTTCGCCGCTCCGGACATGACCCTCGACGAGGCCCAGGCGGCGAAGAAGCGCCATATCGCCGCCAAGCTGCTGCTCGCCCCCGGGCAGCGGGTGCTCGACATCGGCTGCGGCTGGGGCGGGCTGGCGCTGACCCTGGCCGCGAGCGAAGCGGTGAGCGTGACCGGCATCACCCTGTCCCGCGAGCAACTGGCGACCGCCCGTCGCCGCGCCGCCGAAAACGGGCTGGCCGAGCGGGTGCAGTTCGAACTCGCCGACTATCGCCGCATCGGCGGCCGCTTCGACCGCATCGTCTCGGTGGGGATGTTCGAGCATGTCGGCTGCCGCCACTACCCCCGCTTCTTCGCCGCCCTGCGCGAGCGTCTCGACGAGGACGGGGTGGCGCTGCTGCACGCCATCGGCCGCTCCGATGGCCCGGGGACGACCAATCCGTGGCTGCGCAAATACATCTTTCCCGGCGGCTATGCCCCGGCGCTGTCGGAAGTCCTGGCCGCCGTGGAGCCCAGCGGCCTTCATGTCACCGACATCGAGATCCTGCGCGGGCATTATGCCCGCACCCTGCGCGCCTGGAGCGGCCGCTTCGCCGCCAACCGGGATCGCGCGGTGGCGCTGGTCGGCGAGCGCGTCTGCCGCATGTGGGAGTTCTACCTCGCCGGCGCCGAAGCCGCCTTCACCCATCAAGGGCAGATGGTGTTCCAGATGCAGCTCGCCCGGCGAGCCGATGCGGTGCCGATGACGCGGGATTACCTGGCTACTTGTGCACCGTCACCACCATCGTCGCCTCGCTGATCTTGGCGTTGGGAACGGCGCGGTAGATCTCGCTCAGACGTTCGGCGGTGGCCGCCGACAGCGGTGTCAGGTCCTGGGCGCCGATCTCCTTGGGCAATTGCGCCGAGACGTCGCGGTCGATGGCGAAGCACTTGACCCGCTCGACTCCCTCCGGCGCCGAGGCCTGGAAGGCGAAGGGCATCGCCTCGCCGGGAATGCCCATCAGCGCCTTGCCGGCGATCTTGCCCGAGGGCTGGTAGCGGTTGGGGAAGATCTTCATCGTCTGGCCGTCGACCTGGCGGTAGAAGCAATTGACCACCGCCTCCTCGCCCAAGCGGACCAGGAACACCACGTTGTCGCCGATGCGATACGAGGGATTCTGCCCCTTGTTGCTGGTCAGCTCCAGGGTGATGGGACCGATGCCGCCGCTCTTGCCCCAGCCGTTGGCGGGCGGCTTGGATGCCGAAGCGCCGAGCAGATCCGGGCGCACCGTGCCCTTGAAGATGCGCCGATTCCAGGTGTAGCGCTCGCCGCCGGCCGAGATGGCCGCCATGCGCAACTCGACGAACTGGTCGACCACCCAGTAGGCCCCCTCCAGCACGTAGCTGCCCGGCTCAGAACCCACCAGGGCGGCATTGACCACCGCCGGCCCGGCGCTGCGGCTCTTCTGCATGGTCTTGACCGTGGCGGCGTCGAGGCCGGCATCGACCACCTTGACGCGGCGCTCGGTCAGCGCGTTGGAAGCCTTTTCGACCAGGGCGTCGACGACCCGGTCGGACAGGTAACGCCCCAGCGCCGTCTCCTCCCCGCTGTCGCCATGGCGGATGCCGCGGCGGCGGACGACGCTGAGGTCGGGGATGGTCTTGGCGAAATGGCCGGCCGCCTCGGCCACCGCGGCGTCGAGGGCCAGACTGCCCTGCTGCGCGGACAGGCGCCCGAAGTCGAGCGGGACCACGTATTCGCGGGTTGCCGAGCGCGGCGATCCGGTCTTGGCCTCCAGCAGGCGATAGGACACGGCAACGCCGTTGTCGACCATGCGGGCCCGGCCGGTGACGACGAAATCGGCCTTCGAGCCCTTCAGCACCGCCGCCACCGGATTGCCGTCCTCGACCACCTCGGCATGGCTGGCCTCGCGGATCACGGCGTTGAGGTCGGCCCTGGTGACGAAGCGGTAGCGTCCCTTGGCACTGCGCAACAGCGTGCTGGTCAGGGTGTCGTTCCACGCCTCCAGCACCGGCTTGGGCAGGGGAACGTCGTTGTCGCCCAACGGCCAGATGGCGATGGCTCCACCGCCGATCAGCTTGCTCTTCCACTCGTCGATCAGCCCGCCGCCGCCGAGGCCACTGCCGACCAGTTCGTCGCCGATCTTCTCGAACACCGAAACGGCGGCGGGATCGGACGGGGTCTGGGCGAGCGCGGCCGTCGGCAGCAGCGCCAAGGCTACGGCGAGAACCCGGGATAGTGTCGACGTCATGCCCCCTCCGTAAACCCTCTTGGCCCTAGTCACATGCCAATGCCTGCTTCTGCGAGGCAGCAGCACGACGAACACGTTCCGGCATATCCTGATGCTCGCGAAACAAAAGGGAAAGTGCTTTGCACGCCTCTATTGGCTTCCCCATTGCTCCGAACGAAGCGGCGGATTTATACAGCATGTCAGGTGATTTACCATGCCGCGGGTGTTTTTTGTAAGCATCAAGAAATACCACTAATGCAGATGGATAATCCCGCTTTGCGAAATGGATATCACCGATCCAGTACTGAGCGTTTCCTGCCAATTGGTGACTTGGAAACTTTGACAAAAATTCTTCAAACCCTTGTGCCGCGGCTACGTAGTCACCACGCTGAGCAGCGGCATATGCGGCATCATAGCTAGCTTGGGGACCCGCATTTGGAGAGACAATTTCCGGCATTGGCACCGGGATCTCCGGAACAGATGTGGCAGACGGGGACACCCGAGCATCATTGCCTTCAGTATTCACATCTTGTGTCTTGCGCCTGACGACGGCATTGGCGTCTTCAAGCGCATCCACTACGATATAACCAGTGCGGGCACCATGCGATACAGCGTACCAATTCTCGCCCTTCACCTTACCAAGGACGTGAATTCTGTCCCCTTCTGGGACCAGTGCTGATTGCCTCGACCGTGCATCCGGCAGCTCGCGAATAGTGGCCGCGCGGCTGGCGACCAGGACCTTGTCCATAGCATCGACGATCGGTATTGGACGCGCCAAAGCTGCAGGCGATCCGGCAACAACCGCCTTGCTGCCCAATTCGTCAATCCGGTTGCGGGCCAAAGCAGCGAATGTGCCCTGCGGAAATTGTGTTAGATAGGCTGTGAAGTCAGTAGCCTTGCGGCTGTCCTTGATCGACGACCAGAACAGCGCCTCCCTGTCGGCGCCGCCCGCCACCGGATCGGGCCGCACCGCACCGGGACGGAAATAGAAGTCGCCCTGGATCGAGGCCTGGGTCCACGGCACCTGCTTGCCGCCGGTGCGCTCGCGCACGCCGGTGGCCGCCCGCTTGAACACGTCCTCGATCTTCAGCCCCGGTTCGCGTAGCGCCTTGACCAACTCGCCGGTGAAGACACCGTTGGCGCCCTTGTCGCCGTCCTGGGCAATCTGGCCCGGCCCGGTGGCATAGGCGATGAAGATCCCGGTCGACGCCGGCATCACCGCCAGCCCGCGCGCACCGCTGCGCCCGCTTTTGGGCAATGGATTGTCGCGGCAGGCGTCGAGGATGACGATGTTGAGGTGGTTCCTGGCCTCCTCCATGCCGCGCAGCACCTTGGCCGCCTCGATGCCGTCGGCCTCCAAGTCGTCCTCGCTTTCCACCTGGGCGTCAACCGGGATCAGGTAGTTGCGCTCGCGGGCCTGGATGCCATGGCCGGCATAGTAGAACAGCCCCACCGCCCCGGCCGACAGCCGACCGGAGAATTCGTTGATCGCCGCCAGCATTTCGCGCCGGCCGGTATTGACCTTGAGCGTGGTGTCGAACCCCGCCGCCTTCAGCTCCCTCTCCATGGCGCGGGCGTCGTTGGCGCCATTGTCGAGCCGTTTCAGACTCTTGTAGGAGTCGTTGCCGATGATCAGGGCGACCCGGCGCTCCTCTGCGGCGTGGGCTGGCCAGAACAACAGGGCCAAGACAAAAATGAAAATCGACACAGATGAACACAGATGAACGCAGATCCACTGCCGCGGATTTCCACAAAAACCCCATCTGTGTTTATCCGTGTTCATCTGTGTCAAAATTACGCCTCCCTACCGCGATGCTGGGAACGCCGTCTCGAAGTTGTCGTCGCGCCAGGTGCCGGCGAAGGTGGTGCCGC
Source organism: Magnetospirillum sp. (assembly GCA_016212565.1). Classification (GTDB taxonomy): domain Bacteria; phylum Pseudomonadota; class Alphaproteobacteria; order Rhodospirillales; family Magnetospirillaceae; genus JACRFY01. The sequence goes on from JACRFY010000171.1 coordinate 6,869, forward strand.
TGGCCTTGGTGTTGATCCCCATGCCGTCGCGCTTGTCGCCGCGGTACATGCCCTCGTAGCGGTCGCCGTCGGGATAGACCATCAGGCCGTAGCCGTTGCGCTTGTCGTCGCGGTACTCGCCCTCGTGACGATGGCCGCTGGGAAAGAAGTGGACGCCATAGCCGTTGCGGTAGTCGTCGCGCCA
>JACRFY010000168.1 GCA_016212565.1 Magnetospirillum sp.
AAGCTCCGCCGCCGTCATCGCTTCCGATATCTTGAGACGACCGAACATGGTTCCCCCTCTATCTGGTGGAACCCCAGTGATTCATGGGGGCCGCTGTTTGGCAAGTCCCGCCGAGTCGGATCGAGCGTTCACCGGTATTACTCCCACGGTCGGCCGCATTAACCCGCGACGAAGCCCTGGCGAACATCGCCGCCGCCAGGGTTTCGTCGTCCCACCCGGCGTTCAGCGCCAGTTTGTTGTCGGCCACGATGTAGGCGCGGCGTTGGGCCTCGGTCAGATGGTTGAGGGCCACCACCGGCACCGCGTCCAGACCCAGGGACCTAGCAGCGAGCCGGCCATAGCCGGCGATGACGTTGCCCTGGCCGTCGGCCAGTACGGGGTTGCCCAAGGCATCGACGACGGCATGGATCTTGGTTGTCAGCCGCAGGCGAAGCGCCTCAAGATCGACGCGCTCCAGATCAGCGTGCTGCTGCCCGATCTCCGCCTCGACTCCCCCGAGGATGAGGTGCGCTGGAAGGCGCTGGGTCATGGCGACCGCGTGGAAGTCGCGATCATGAAACCGGTGGGATCCGACGACGGGTTGTCCCACCTGCAGGAAGGCACCCTTGACGCCGTCGCCAAGGGACGGGCGTCGCGACTGCCGGACATCTTCGGGCTCAAGGCCTTCGACGAAAAATAGATATGGAGATTTTTCCCGGTTGATGGACGGGAATTGACGGTTCGTTGCGATAGCCCAGACGCGCCTGGGTCTTGTCGATGGCGCGCTGGAAGCGCTGTCGAGCCCCCCTTTCGCAAGCGGGGACGCCTTTTACATGACGGCCATAAATGAAAATGTTACGGCGGTCACAACGGTCATCGCTCCGGAAAATGTTCCGAGAAACATAACGCCAACGAGAGACGCTACATTCCAGATCGTCGCGGCAAATATCGCAACCAGGTCTCTGCGGATAGACTGTATAGCGATGTAATACGTGTTGATTGTTGCCAGATTAAACAGTGCGCTGTGAAATGGATATACTTGTGGCGGCGCGTACCCAAAAAGATCGCTGCGGAGGAAGAAAGCGCTGCATAAATGCTCTGCGACAAACGATATGACGAGCGGGGCGATAAAAAACGTAGAAACATTCTTCACTAATCGCTTTCCATCCATCGTTCACATCCAGATTCATGGGGGGGATTCTAATCAAAATACAGACCGCATTCGCGCCGCCAGCAAATTTCAACCCGCTCGCCCCCTCTGTCGGCTGGACAGATCCCATACCACTTGGGTCATATTCCATCCTTCCAGGGGGCAGCGGATTACAACGCGAAAATATCCGGCCCACCTTGGGGAGGGGGCGCCGCGCGGTCCGATAGAGATGATGATAGCTTATTCTGCGAATGAAAATTAGGTCAATAGGCGCCTGTGGCAATGGAAGATGGTGGCCAATTCACAATGCCGCATTCATACGCCTCGCTGTTGACATAACGCGTTATGCGCGTTTTGTCGCTGAACTCGCATTGACGAAACGGGTGTTGCAGCTCAGGATGCCGTCCTGGACGGAGTGCGATGCTGGCGGGCGCTGGGGGCGGCGACTGCCGATGGCTGCGGATGCGGCCGTGAGGGGGCCTTCGTGAAAATTGTCCTCCGACCTCAATAATGGCCTTATAATGCCACCGAACTCCCATCTGAAAATGGCACTCTAAATCCAATTTCGTCGTTTTGGTCTACGGGAGAGTGGGGGGATGTCTGACGAGCGTTTTGTATTTGACGAAAAAAGCAGGTCGGTGCGCGACATGAAAACTGGAGCTCTGCTCGGACTCTGTTCGAGGCTAGGTGAGCCACAGCTCGGTGTTCTTTATAAGTTTGTGATGGACGGGGTTGAAGTGCTATTTTATGTAAAATCTATAGAAGAAAAGCGGGAGCGCGTAAGTAATGTAACTGGACAGTCACATGCGTTTTTCGTTCCAGTGAGTTTTTCTGTGGAATCGCGTGCAGTGCAAAAATTTGTACAAGCATATTTTTCAACTCACGCCACACCTCCTGAGAGAGATGATGTGCAGTCATTCGTAGATATGGTCTCGTCAGGAATACTGTTGCTGGCCACATATGGCGGGAAGCATCCTGAGATATGTGAGGCAGAGCGCGTACATTTCGATGAGAGTCGGCGCGACTAGACGTTTCGATGCAATAGTGGATTGAGGGGGCATGGCACTTACGTTGACCCCACTCGTTGACGGCGCACTGGAGTGTTGCCCGAACGTCCGAACGGAACTCATTGCGGAAGCGGGCGAGCCATGGCGGAAAGCGGGCATGGTGCCGGGCGATGAATGTGCCGGCGCGGGCACATCCTTCATGTGTGATGCCGGCGGTGGATGCGGATGCGGCCGTGAAGGGGGGCTCCGTGAACCGTGTGACGTCGAGACCGATGAATGCCACCCGGGGATGGGCTTGGCGCCGCTGCAAATGGCACTCCGCCCCCATGGATCGTTTACTCTTGAGGATTTGTCTAAGCGTGGGCTGCACCAGGATTTGTGAGGAATATAAATGACGGGTGATCGATTTATCTACGATGAAAAGGAAATGTTGGTGCGTGACCAGATGACTGGGGCAGTGCTTCGAATCGGATCGCGCCCAGCTGACCCGATTTGGGCCATCCCGGTTCGCTATACAAACAAGTTAATTGATTTGGTTGTTTCTGCAAAGCCGACCCGCGAAGAGCGCACGCTAGTAAATAGCAAGACGGGCGTGCCGTTCAAGATGGACATAACCATCCGCTATGATATTGATAGATTGGCGATACCGCATTTTGTTCAAGCATTCTACAACGTCAATGGCACGAAACCAACAAGAGAAGAAATAGAAGAATTCAAGGAACTTATTGTAAATGGCATGCCGTTATTGGCAACATACGGGGGAAAGCATCCAGAGATATGTGACGTGAGTGATGTGTGTTTCGAGGAAAATAATATGATATAGTTCCGATCGAACGATGGGTGGAAAAAGAAGGTTATGGCGTAGCGCTGACCAAGCTTATTGAAGGTGCATTTGGTTGTGTTCGGTGCGGCTGGAAGTGGCGCCCCTGTCCCAATATCATCATTGGTTCGGGCTCCTCTGTGGTTAGCCATCGTGGCCTGTTGTGGAGGTGTTGCTGTGGATGCGTGCAAATTATCTTTGCGATGTGTCTATGCGTTAATGCCGCGATTGCATCCGAGTTATGCGAGCGTGTAAAGGGCATATATTCGCGAAGTCCGCATGATATAGTTATGGATATTGGCGGTCTGGTGTCCAGGCGTAGAGCTGGCCGGATTTGTTTGGACAGAGTTCGGCGAAATTCATGCTGCCATCGCCTGGGGCAGGTTGTCAAAGTAGACCCGGTCGGGCGTTCTGCCGCCAAAGCTCGAATGCGGCCTTCTGCCGTTGTAGAAGTCGAAGTCGCGCCCGAGCGAGGCACGGGCCTCGGTCACGCTGTCGTAGGCCCGCAGGTACACCTCCTCGTACTTGACCGAGCGCCACAGCCGCTCGACGAAGACGTTGTCGCGCCACGATCCCTTGCCGTCCATGCTGATCTCGATGCGGTTGGCGACCAGCAGGCCGACGAAGTCGCCGCTGGTAAACTGGCTGCCCTGGTCGGTATTGAAGATCTCCGGCTTGCCGTGTTTGGCCAGGGCCTCCTCGACGGCCTCCAGGCAGAAATCCACGCTCATGGTGATCGACACCCGCCAGGACAGCACCCGCCGGCTGTACCAATCGACCACGGCGGCCAGATACACGAAGCCCCGGGCCATGGGAATGTAGGTGATGTCCATGGCCCACACCTGATTCGGCCGGTCGATCGTCAGCTTGCGCAGCAGGTACGGGAAAACCTGGTGCCCCGGCGCCGGCTTCGAGGTGTTGGGCCGGCGGTACAGAGCCTCGATGCCCATGCGCCGCATCAGCGTGATGACGCGGCAGCGGCCAATCTTGACGCCTTCGGCTCGCAGGAAATCCCGCAGCATCCGGCTGCCGGCGAACGGAAAATCCAGATGCAGTTGATCGATCCGCCGCATCACCGCCAGATCCACCGCCGGCTCCAACGCCTCGGCGGGCGAGCAGCCGAACACGCCGGCAGCCCCCTCCAGCAACGGGGCCCGCCAGGTCGTGATCTGGTTCGGATGAACGTCATACGGCTGCGCCAGCTCGGCCAGCGTCTTGTCACCCTTGATGGCCGCCAATGCCACCTTCGCCTTGAAAGCCGGGGAATGCGTCCGGCGCGCTCGTCTCGTCATGGTCTCTCCTCCTGCGCGGCAGTGTCGCCGCTGTCAGGCGGAAATCCACTTATCGCCTTGTCCGAATTTCCTAGGCCGGCTCTCTGGCGGTGGATTGGATGCCGACGACATAAGCCAGGCCGAGTTGGGACAGGCCGGTGCGGAAGGCGGTATTGACGTCATATCCGGCATCGGCCAGCACCACCCCCGGCGCCACGCCTTCGGCCAGGGCGGCCCAGACCTGCTCCAGGGCGATCTGCGGTTTGGTCCGGAACCGGCTGTCGTCCGGCACGCCCGCCTTCTTGCGCCGTGCCGGGTCCGAGGCCCAGTCCTCGGGCAGATACAGGCGATAGGCGATGGGCAGGCTGGCATGGTCGTTGGCCACCGACAGCGTCACCGCCACCTGGCACTTGTCCTGTTTGCCGAGCTGGCCGCAATACTGCCGCGCCACGCCCACCGAGTGAATGCCCTTCTTGGGAAGGCCGGTGTCGTCGATGATCCAGGCGCGCACCGCTGCCAGCATCGCCTCGTCCGACCAGTCGGCCTTGGCGACGAAGTGGGGCATCGACTGGTGCGCACGCGCCCGGGCTCTACCCGCGCCGCCATCGGCTCGACGCTCTTGCGGTCGCCCGGCAGCATCAAACCCAGGCAATACGCCCGCAACGGCGCCGCCCGGTCGGCATGCCGGACCGGGCGGCAAAGGTCCTCGACATACGACTCAAATCGCAATTCGCTGTCGCCAGCCATTCCCTGGAGACCCACGCTCGCCCCCTATCGAGCAGAACGAATCTCCATTGATACCAGAATGGGTTGCTTTATGACGCAGTAGAATTAGGGCGCCGGGGCAGGGGCGAGGCTGCCCACCCGCCAGCGGCACAGGCTGAGGATGCCGGCGCGGCCCTTGACGCCTTGGTTCTCCGGTGCCGAGAATTCCGTGTCCGGCAGGCCGGAGCGACGCAGCGCCAGTTCGTCGATCACCAGCTCGCCCGCTTCGGCCAGCGAGCACAAGCGGGCGGCGACGTTGACGCTGTCGCCGATGACGGTGAAGTCCTGGCGCTCGATGGGGCCGATGGCGCCGAGGATCGCCTCGCCGTCGTAAAGGCCGATGCCGATCCCGCGCGCCAGCGACATCCCGGCCAGGGTGGTCAGAACCTCCTGGGCGGCCTTGACCGCCCGTGCCTCGCGGTCGCCGCCCTCGAAGCGGGCGAGCACGGCATCGCCGATCATCTTGTCGACATCGCCGTCGTGGCGGCAGATCGCCTCTACCTGGATGGTCATCAGGGTGTTGAGGAAGGCCACCGTTTCTTGCGGCGGACGGAACTCGGCCAGGCTGGTGAAGTCGCGGACGTCGGAATAGAACAGGGTCATGCCGACGCGGCGCGACTCGACCGCACCACCGTCCGAGGACCGGGCGGCGCCGACGGCGCTGGAGGAGACGAAGCGCTCCAATTGCTGGCGGAGGCTCTTCTGCGCGTCGACGCGGCGGTCGATGTCGGCCTGGGCACGGCCGGTCAGGCGGTCGAGCCACAGTCCGGCCGCCAGCAGCACCAGCAGCGGCACCAGGGTATTCTGGGCAAAGCTTTCGAGAATGATCTCGTCGATGACGCTGGAGGGTTCGTAGACCTCGAATACCACCAGGCGGCCGGTCGCCTCGTCGCGGATCGGGATGTAGATTTCATACAGGACGGCCTTGTCGCGCTGGGTGGTCTCGATCTCGGAGCGCTCGGAGGCGATGACGGCGCGCAGCAGCTTGTTTTCCTCGCGGACGCCGATATTGGCGGTGTCGGTGGAGAACAGGGTCATGCCCTGATTGGAAAACAGCTTGAGATGGACGACATGGCCGTCCTTGGCCAGCGCGCGCAGCGTATGGGCCAGCACCGCCGCTTCGGGCGCTCCGAGCACCGCGGCCGGATCGGCTTCGGTCACCAGCCGGGTCCACGAAATCGGGGCCAGCGTGCGGGCGAGGTTGACGGTGGTTTGTACCCGGCGCTCGGTGGTTTCGAGGTAGATGTGCAACTCGACGCGGGTAATGGCGAACCAGCTGACCAGCACGAAGACCAAGGCCGCGATCAGCAAGGCCGGGGCGACGCGGCGACGGAACAGGCGGCGGATCGGATACGATGTGTCGAGGGTGTCGCTCATGATCGGGCCGACGTGTTGTTGACGGCAGGAACACTGGCCGAGGCCGACCCGCTTGGCAAGCGCCGTCGCGGCTTGATTCCCGTCAATGGCACGCCTTTATTGCCCGTGGCATACCATTGTCCACGTTCACAGGTCCGGATCCCGCCATGGCCACGATTCCTCTCAACGAGCCGACCGTTGCGCACGCCTCCGGCCCGGTGTTCTTCGCCGCCGGATTCCGGCCGTTCTTTCTCGGTGGCGCCATCCAGGCGGCGGTGATGGTGCCGCTGTGGCTGATGGTCTACGGCGGCGGCCTCGATCTCGCCCTGCCGATGAATCCGGCGCTGTGGCACGCCCATGAAATGGTGTTCGGCTTTGCCGGTGCCGCCATCGGCGGCTTCCTGCTCACCGCGGTGCCCAACTGGACCAGCACCGCCCACGTCTCCGGGCGGCCGCTGATGCTCGCCTTCGCCGCCTGGCTGGCGGCGCGGGTGGCCTATCTCGCCTGCGGCATGCTGCCGGCGCTGGTGGTGGCCGGGGTGCAGATGCTCTATCTGCCGATCCTGGCGGTGCTGGTGGGACGACCGCTGCTGAAGGCGGGACGGGCGCGCAATTTCATCTTCCTGCCCGTGCTCGGCCTGTTCTGGCTGGCCGACGGGGCGATGCAGCTCGACTGGGCGCTGGGCGTGGGCGACGGGATGGCGGCGGCCTACATCGCCATCGGCCTGGTCCTGGTACTGATCGCCATCGTCGGCGGCCGGGTGGTGCCCGGCTTCACCCTCAGTTGGCTGATGATGGAGGGGCGCGTCGGCGACATCCGGCCGGTGGCGTGGATCGAGAAGGGCGGAGCGGTCGGTTCGGTGGCGCTGGGTCTGGTCCTGGCGGCGGCGGCGCCCGGCTCGGCGGCGGCGGGGGTGGTGCTGCTGGCGGCGGCTCTCATCCACGGCTTGAGGATGGCCGGCTGGCGCGGCCTGTCGACGCTGTCGAATCCCGTCCTGTGGGTGCTGCATCTGGGCTATCTGTGGCTGGTGGTCGGGCTGGCCTTGCTCGGCCTGGCCAGCTTCCTCCCCGGCCTGCCGGTGTCGGCGGCGGTGCACGCCCTGACCGCCGGAGCGACCGGGACCATGGTGATGGGCATCATGAGCCGGGCGGCGCTCGGCCATTCCGGGCGGCCGCTGGAGGTGGCTTCGGCGATCGTCGGCGCCTATCTGCTGCTGTCGCTGGGCGCGGCGCTGCGGGTGGCGGCGCCGATGGCCGGTGGGGCGGCGCTCGGGCTCACCCATGCCGGCGGCGCCCTGTGGGCGCTGGGATGGCTGGTGTTCGCGGTGATCTATTTCCCCATCCTCACCCGTCCGCGCGCCGACGGCAAACCGGGGTAAGCAATCAGGGAGTAGGGACCGTCGAGCACGTGGCAACGCGTCCGGCGTTAACATGGGGGCAAGGGCCCCGAGGCTAGGAACGGGCGTCGTTACGTTTTCATCCAGGAGCGCCAGGACCATGCCTCTCGTCGTCATCCAGACCACCGTCCCCGACTGCAACGGCCATCCTTTTCGCATTACCGAAGTCCTGGAACGGGTGGCCGACAGTGCCGACGAGGCCGTGGAGGCGGCCGCGGTTCATGTCGGCGGCGACCGCGAGGTCGTCGAGCCGCTGCTGTCGGCGCGCTGGCACGCCAAGGGCGGCTATTGGCTGGTGGCCTACGAACCGGTGCCGGAGATGGCGCGCGGCGAACGGGTGATGGTGATGTAGGAGGGGCGGAAGGGCCGGCCTCCTTGCGGAGACCGGCCCGCCGTCGCGAGGTCCCGTTCGTTCTCGGAGAGAAGAGGCCCCGGCTGCACTCGGTCGATGGGGTGCAATCTTAGTCGACGCCGGCCGGGTGTCAATATTTTGTGGCTTTCTCGGCCCGACAGTGAACATGTTGGAGCTTGGCGGGATCGGCCGCCGGGGAGACCTCGCGATGATGGCTGTGTTCGAATTCCTGCGCTCCATCTGGGGCCTATGGTTGATGGCGATATTTCTCGGCATCGTCTGGTGGGCGTTCCGGCCGGCGAACAAAGCCAAGTGGGAACGCCAGGGCGAAATGATCATGAGGGACGACGACAAGCCGTCCTGACCTCGCCCGCGACCGGGACCCGGTGGTCCGTCGCCGTGTCCAGTCTCGACCAGGAAAATGCCATGGCCCGGGAAACCTTGTTCATCTGCCAGCCCTATGCGCTCGGCAAACGCGGCGGCCTGAAGCCGCAGCCGCCGATTGCCTACAAGACCGAACCCCAGGCCACCCAGCGGGCCCAGCGGATGATGGATGGCGGGACCGTCGCCGGCGTGGACGTCGTCCGCCAGACCGCCGATCCGGAGATGGGCGATTACGACGAGCCGGAATTTCTGCTGCGCCTCGGCTCGGTGCCTCGGGGCGACGGCTGAGATCGGCAGGGGCAGCCAGCCGCACCGGAGACGTGCGGCTGGCTGATTCCAAGCCTCAGCTACATCCCGACGTCCCGCCGCAGGTGTCGCACTTCAGGCAGGTGCCGTTGCGCACCAGGGTGAAGTTGCCGCACTCGCCGCAGGCGTCGCCCTCGTAGCCCTTCATGCGGGCGCGACGGATTTCTTCGGCGCGGGCGTCGAACTCCTGGATCATCGCTTCGGTGTCCACCGTCATGCTCAGCGCGCTTTGGGTCAGGGTCGCCGAGCCGGCGCCGAGGTCGGCGGAGACGGCATGGCCGCCGACGCTGCGCTTGAACATCAGCATATTGGTCGACGAGCGGACGTAGCCGCGCGAGATCACCGTCTGGGCGGCCGGCTCCAGCTGTCCCTCGTTGTTGCCGCGGCCGAGCGAGTCGGGCAGCAGGTCGGCCGGCTCGACGTGGGCGAGGTCGTTGCGGCCGAGATAGCTGATCGCCAGCTCGCGGAAGATGTAGTCGAGGATCGACGTCGCCATCTTGATGGTGTCGTTGCCCTCGACCATGCCCGAGGGTTCGAAGCGGACGAAGGTGAAGGCCTCGACGAACTCCTCCAGCGGCACCCCGTATTGCAGGCCGATCGAGATGGCGATGGCGAAGTTGTTCATCATCGCCCGGAAGGCGGCGCCTTCCTTGTGCATGTCGATGAAGATCTCGCCCAGCTTGCCGTCCTGGTATTCGCCGGTGCGCAGATAGACCTTGTGGCCGCCGATGATCGCCTTCTGGGTATAGCCCTTGCGGCGGTCGGGCAGCTTGCGCCGGGCGGCGGCGATGCGCTCGACGATGCGCTCGGCGACGAACTCGGTGCGCGCGGCCATCGGCATGGCGGCGAAGTCCTCGGCCATCTCGCCGGTATCGTCGAGCAGCGCCGCCTGCAACGGCTGGCTGAGCTTGGAGCCGTCGCGATACAGCGCGTTGGCCTTCACGCCCAGGCGCCACGACAGCATGTAGGCGCTCTTGCAGTCCTCGACCGTGGCGGCGTTGGGCATGTTGATGGTCTTGGAAATCGCCCCCGAGATGAACGGCTGCGCCGCCGCCATCATGCGGATATGGCTCTCGGCGGAGAGGAAGCGCTTGCCCAGCTTGCCGCACGGGCTGGCGCAGTCGAATACCGGCAGGTGCTCGGGCCGCAGGCCGGGCGCGCCTTCCAGGGTCATCGAGCCGCAGGCGTAGGTGTTGGCCGCCTCGATCTCGTCCCTGGTGAAGCCGAGGAAGGCCAGCATGTCGAAGCTGAAATCGTCGAGCTTGGCCGGCGGAATGCCCAGCTGGTCGGTGCAGAACGACTCGCCCAGGTTGTACTTGTTGAAGACGAACTTGATGTCGAAGGCGCTCTCCAGCGCCCCCTCCACCCGGGCCAGGGTCTCGGCGTCGAAGCCCTTGGCGGCCAGACGCTCGTGATTGACGCCGGGAGCGCCCTTCAGCGTGCCGTGGCCGACGGCGTAGCGCACCATCCGCTCGCCCTGGGCCTCGCCGTAGCCGAGCGTGCGCAGGGCCTCGGGGACCATGCGGTTGATGATCTTGAAGTAGCCGCCGCCGGCCAGCTTCTTGAACTTGACCAGGGCGAAATCCGGCTCGATGCCGGTGGTGTCGCAATCCATCACCAGGCCGATGGTGCCGGTCGGGGCCACCACGGTGGACTGGGCGTTGCGGAAGCCGTGCGTTTCGCCCAGCGTCAGCGCCTCGTCCCAGGCCAGCCGCGCCGCAGCCACCAACTCGCCGTCGGGGCAATTGTCGGCGTCGAGCGGCACCGGCAGGATCGCCAGACCCTCGTAGCCCGAGCCCAGGCCATAGGCGGCGCGGCGATGGTTGCGGATCACCTTCAGCATCGGCTCGCGGTTGGCGGGATAGCCG
>JACRFY010000179.1 GCA_016212565.1 Magnetospirillum sp.
AGATCCAGCCCGACCACGCCAAGAACATCATTGTCGGCTTCGCCCGCATGGAAGGTCAGACCGTAGGCATCGTCGCCAACCAGCCGATGGTGCTGGCCGGCTGCCTGGACATCGCCAGCTCGATCAAGGCGGCGCGGTTCGTGCGCTTCTGCGACGCCTTCAACATCCCCATCGTCACCTTCGTCGACGTCCCCGGCTTCCTGCACGGCACGGCGCAGGAATTCGGCGGCATCAACAAGCACGGCGCCACGCTGCTGTATGCCTACGCCGAGTGCACGGTGCCGAAGATCACCGTCATCACCCGCAAGGCCTATGGCGGCGCCTACGACGTCATGAGTTCGAAGCACCTGCGCGGCGACGTCAACTTCGCCTGGCCGACCGCCGAGATCGCGGTGATGGGGCCGAAGGGCGCGGTGGAGATCATCTTCCGCTCCGATATGGGCGACGCCGACAAGATCGCGGCGCGGACCGAGGAATACCGCCAGAAATTCGCCAATCCGTTCATCGCCGGCCACCGCGGCTTCATCGACGACGTGATCATGCCGCGCAACACCAGGCGGCGCATCTGCCGCTCGCTGGCGATGCTGAAGGACAAGAAGCTGGAGAATCCGTGGCGCAAGCACGGGAACATTCCGCTTTAGGTAAAAGGGAAGATTAACCGCCAAGGCTCCAAAAGACGCCAAGGGCGCCAAGGGGATTCAGCGCACCAGGCGCTGAATTCCATCGCGGATGCGGGCAACGTTGAAGTTGATGAGTAGGCCAAGATGTTTGTCGGCGAGCTTGAGGTAGGTCAGCAGTTGCGCCTGATGAATCGGGTTCATCCGCTCGACCGCCTTGATCTCGACGATGACCAGACCACCGACGAGAATGTCGATGCGATAGGCGGCCTCCAGCCGCAAATCCTCGTAGACGACCGGCACGGGCACTTGACGGGAAACGGCGATGTTTCGGCGGTCAAGTTCATGCATGAGGCAGAGTTCGTAGGTCGATTCCATCAGCCCGGGGCCAAGGGCCGAGTGAACCTTGAATGCCGCGTCGACGACGGCCTTGGCGATATGGTCCTCGGCAGAGGTTGTTTCGTACATCTTGGCGCCTTGGTGCCTTCTTGGCGTCTTGGCGGTGAAACTAACGGCACAGAGTACTCCAGTCTCAGGGGGATCGCCTAACGATGTTCACCAAGATCCTGATCGCCAATCGCGGCGAGATCGCCTGCCGGGTCATCAAGACCTGCCGCAAGATGGGCATCGAGACGGTCGCCGTCTATTCCGATGCCGACCGCGAGGCCCTGCATGTGCAGATGGCCGACGAGGCGGTGCATATCGGCCCCGCCCCCTCGGCGCAGTCCTACCTGCTGATCGAGCGCATCGTCGAGGCCTGCAAGGCGACCGGGGCCCAGGCGGTCCATCCCGGCTACGGCTTCCTCTCGGAAAAGCGCGAGTTCCAGGAGGCGCTGGCCAAGGCCGGGATCGCCTTCATCGGCCCCGACGCCCACGCCATCTTCGCCATGGGCGACAAGATCGAGTCGAAGAAGCTGGCCCGCGAAGCCGGCGTCTCCACCGTGCCCGGCCATCTCGGCGTCATCAAGGACCCCGACGAGGCGGTGCGGATCGCCAACGACATCGGCTATCCGGTGATGATCAAGGCCTCGGCCGGCGGCGGCGGCAAGGGCATGCGCCTGGCGTGGAACGACGCCGAGGCCCGCGAGGGCTTCGTCTCCGCCACCAGCGAGGCCAAGTCGTCCTTCGCCGACGACCGCGTGTTCGTCGAGAAGTTCATCGAGCAGCCGCGCCACATCGAGATCCAGGTCCTCGCCGACGGTCACGGCACCGTGCTCTATCTCGGCGAGCGCGAATGCTCGATCCAGCGTCGGCACCAGAAGGTGATCGAAGAGGCGCCGTCGCCGTTCCTCACCCCCGAGGTGCGCAAGGCGATGGGCGAGCAGGCCTGCGCCCTGGCCCGCTCGGTGCAGTACAAGTCGGCCGGCACCGTCGAGTTCATCGTCGGCGGCGCCACCGGCCAGTTCTACTTCCTGGAGATGAACACCCGCCTGCAGGTCGAGCATCCGGTCACCGAGATGGTTACCGGCATCGACCTGGTGGAGTGGATGATCCGCGTCGCCGCCGGCGAAAGGCTGCCCTTCGCCCAGGACGACATCAAGCTGACCGGCTGGGCGGTGGAAGCCCGCGTCTATGCCGAGGATCCGTTCCGCAACTTCCTGCCCTCGACCGGCCGCCTCAGCCGCTACACGCCCCCCGCCGAATCGGCCCATGTGCGCGTCGATACCGGCGTCTACGAGGGCGGCGAGATCAGCATGTTCTACGATCCGATGATCGCCAAGCTGATCGCCTATGGCCCGACCCGCGACGCCGCCATCGGCCATCTGCGCCAGGCGCTGGACGAGTATTACATCCGCGGCCTGTCGCACAACATTCCCTTCCTCGCCTCGCTGATGAGCAAGGAGCGCTTCGTCAAGGGGGCGCTGACCACCAACTTCATCGCCGAGGAATACCCCAACGGCTTCCACGCCGGCGACCTGCCGGCCGACGATCCGACGCCGTTGATCGCCTGTGCCGCCGCGCTGCACCGCCGCGCCGCCGAGCGCGATGCCAGCCTGTCCGGCCGTTTCGCCGGTCACGACAACATCGTGCCCCATCGGTGGACGGTGGTTCTCGGCGGCGCCTATCACGACGTCGAGGTCCGCCCGGCGGCCGGCGGCTACGCGGTGGCGGTGGAGAACGAGGCCCTGACGGTGCAGACCGACTGGCAGCCCGGTCAGGCGCTGTTGCGCGCCTTGGTCGACGGCCGCACGGTGTGCGTCCAGGTCGACAGGGTCGGGATCGGCTATCGCCTGTTCCATGCCGGCTCGCGGGTCGACGTCCTGGTGCTGACGCGGCCTGCCGCCGAGATGCACCGGCTGATGCCGTTCAAGGCGCCGCCGGACATGTCGCGCTTCCTGCTGTCGCCGATGCCCGGCCTGCTGCGCAGCGTCGCCGTCGTCGAGGGCCAGGAGGTCAAGGCCGGCGAGCCGCTGGCGGTGGTCGAGGCGATGAAGATGGAGAACATCCTCAAGGCCGAGCGCGACGGCACCATCGGCAAGCTGCACGCCGTTGCCGGCGAGAGTTTGGCGGTTGACCAGAAGATTCTCGAATTCGCCTGACCTCCGTCTGGTTCCGTCCTCGACGATCGGTTATGTTGTCCCTCCGTTTGGACAGGGAGAAGAGAATGCGCGCCTTCGTCGTCACCGCCTTTGCCGCCGCCCTTCTGGCTGCCGCTCCCGCCCTCGCCCAGAATGCCCCGGCCGCCAATGCGCCGGCGCAAGGCGGCATCGAGGTCCCGACCGAAATCGCCCAGATCACCGTCTACCTCAACTCGAAGGAATACATCGAGGCGGCGCGCTACGTGGTGTCGCAGGGGGAAAAGGACATCGCTCCCGAATGCAAGTCCGGCAACATGGATCGGGTCGGCTACATGCTCGGCACCAAGCCGGCGTTCAAGGAGGGGGTGAGCTATCCGGTGGCCGGCGAGTGGCTGGACAAGATCGCCATCAACCGCTGCGGCAAGACCGTCATCCATAACCTGCGCGTCCGCGCCAACGCCGACAAGCCGCCGAGCTTCGGTCTCGAACTGCCCGGCGATTCCCCGGCTCCGCCCTTCATCCAGAGCGGCGCCCTGCGTCCGGCGGTCCAGGCGGCGATGGCCAAGAGCGGGTGCAAGGACTCCAGCAAGGTGATCGTCTCCGACATCCGCAAGGGCAAGATGATCGAGCCGGTGACCATCGCCCCCAACGGCCTGCTGGCCGGCGGCAAGTGGAGCGAGACGTGGCATTTCCGCGCCTGCGGCAAGCCGGTCGAAATCCCGGTCGAGTTCACCTCCAACGGCAAGGGCGGCGCCACCTACGTCGCCTCGGCGGGCAAGAAGCAGGCTGCTGCCAAGAAGAAGTAGGGCGGGGCGTCCGCCTATCCCCCCAGGGCGGTGGCGCTTCCCGGCTCCGCCGTGCGGGGGACGGCGCGGCTCTGGGTGGTGACCACCCGGTCGCGGCCGGCGGTTTTGGCGGCATAGAGAGCGGCGTCCGCCGCGTCGATGGTCTCTTGCACCGAGCGCCCGGCGGCCATTTCGGCAACGCCGATCGAGACGGTGACCGCCAGACGGGCGCCGTCGGGGAGCACGACCGGCACCCGCGCCATCAGCCCGCGCAGACGGTCGAGCACCTGCGCGGCGGTGGCGACGGTGGTATCGGGCAGGCAGAACAGGAACTCCTCGCCGCCATAGCGATAGACCAGGTCGTAGGGCCGCAACCGGCGCTGGAAGAAGCGGGCCGCGGCGCACAGCACGAAGTCGCCGACGGTGTGGCCGTGGGTGTCGTTGACGCGCTTGAAGTGATCGAGATCGGCCAGGGCCAGGGCGCAGGGCCGCCCGGTGCGCATGGTCCGCGTCCACTCGCGGCGCAATTCGCGCATCATGCCCTGGCGGTTGTGGATGCCGGTCAGCGGATCGGTCTCCATCACCACCCGTCTGCACAGCGTCTCGGCCTTGCGGGCCTCGCGGGAATAGGCGTCGACGGCGGCCATGAAGGCGCGATAGCGCCCGGCATCGACTCGCCGGTCGGCGGCGGCGGCTTCCATCATCGCCGTTGCCTGGGCCGCCATCGCCCGATGGGCGGCCTGCGCCGGCCCCAGGACCGGTTCGCACGCCGGGATGGTCGGCGGCTGCGGCGGCGCAGCGGGGACCGGATCGGGAAACATCAGCGCGCAATGGATCCGGGTCAGCCAGGACAGGTGCTCGATGGCGGCGCGGTCGAGCATGCGCTGAATTTCGCGGGCCTTCTCCACCTGCACGACCAATCCTCCGGCGACCGACGGCGCGGATTATCCCACGGACGCGTCGGCCGGGCGGCGGTGCGGAAGGTGTAGCTCATTCGCTCCCGAAGGCGTCGGCGAAGGCGGTCATCAGGGCGAGGTCGACTTCTTCCAGGGTCGCGGTATGGCCCAGGTCCCACAGCGAGGTGACGCCGTGGTCGCGGATGCCGCACGGGACGATGCCCGCGAAGTGGTCCAATTCGGGATCGACGTTGAGGGCGATGCCGTGGAAGCTGACCCAGTGGCGGACGCGGACGCCGATGGCGGCGATCTTGTCCTCGCGGCCACGGCCGCGGTCGACCCAGATCCCCACCCGCCCGTCGCGGCGCTCGCCCTTGACGGCGAAGCGGGCCAGGGTGCGGATCAGCCAGTCCTCCAGGGTGTGGACATAGGCGCGCACGTCGGCGCCGCGCTGCTTGAGGTCGAGCATCACGTAGGCCACCCGCTGCCCCGGGCCGTGATAGGTGTACTGGCCGCCGCGGCCGCTGGCGTGGACGGGGAAGCGGTCGGGCCATTTGAGATCGGCGGGATCGGCGCTGGTGCCGGCGGTATACAGCGGCGGATGCTCGAGCAGCCACACGCATTCGCGCTGCGTGCCGGCACGAATGGCGGCAACGCGGGCCTCCATGGCGGCGACCGCCTGGGGATAGTCGACCGGGCCGTCGGAGATGCGCCACTCGATCGGGGTGGAGGTCATCGGAGCCCTCAGACTGCGCTTGATAAACCGGAGGCGATTTGGTATTCCCCTCTCTCCTCGTTGGCAAGCCCCAACGGAGAGCTACCAGGATGCGACCGTGGCGGAACTGGTAGACGCGCACGCTTGAGGTGCGTGTGACGTGAGTCGTGGGAGTTCGAGTCTCCCCGGTCGCACCAAACTTAAGGCTCATTCGGCCTCAGAAGCCCCGGAACGCTTGGCGTTTCCGGGGTTTTCTGCGTGGCACGGGGGCGCGCGGGAAACGCCGGATCCGGCAGCAAGACCGATCGCGATGTCCCATCGTCACCTTCGGTTTCGTGGCGGCAGCCAACGGCTTCACCACCAAGACGCCAAGAAAACATCAAGGGCACCAAGACACGACCATCGGGCACGGCCCCCTTGGTGATCTTGGCGATGCCGCCGAAGGTGGCCTTGGCGTCTTGGTGGTGAAGCAGCCCGTCGCCTCATGGGACATCGCGATAAGTCACCCGGTAGCTTCAATTGATCAGGTGTTCCCCCGATTGACACAAATTGGTCGCGAAGATATTCAGCATATTGAATACGCGCGGAGGGAACATGAAAAACATACTCTTCAGTCTTAATGGGCGAGTACCCCGGAAGACATATTGGCTCTTTCTCGTCGCCATTACGCTCCTGTTGGTTGCGGGCGTGGCGGTCGATGCGATGCTGGCCGGCGATGACGGCGGTGGATTTCCGCTGATGACTACGCTGCTTTGCATTGCGATTATTTGGCCTTCGATCGCCGTTACCGTCAAGCGGTGGCACGACCGCGGCAAGTCGGGCTGGTGGATGCTGATCAATCTGGTGCCCGCCGTCGGCCCGATCTGGGCTTTCGTCGAGAACGGCGTGTTGGCGGGCACGCCCGGTCAAAACCGCTTCGGCGAATCGCCGCTCTGAGATCAAGGGGGATAGACGATGAAGACGTTCGTTTTTGCACTGACGGTTGCCGCGCTCCTGTCTCCGTTTGCCGCGACGGCCGGCGACCAGGATTTCACCCTGGTCAACAAGACCGGATACCAGATCGACGAGGTCTATGTCTCCACGCCCAACGCCAAGAGCTGGGGCAAGGACATCATGGGCGACGGCGTTCTGGCCAACAATGCCAAGAAGGTGGTGAAGTTCAGGTCGAGCACCACCGCCTGCAAGTGGCAGTTGGCGGTCAAGTTCGAGGACGGTTCCGACGTCGAGTGGGAGGATCCGATCGACCTGTGCACCGTCGAGAAGGTGACGCTGAAGTACAACAAGGGCACCGGCGTCACGACGGCCGTTACCGAATAGGCCTGCGCCTATGCGTGGACGATGCGGAGGTGGCCCGGCCGCCTCCGTTTTCGTTTCAGAGGCTGACCGAAAAATTAAACCAATTGAATTCAATGCGTTAAAGCACTTCAGCCGTCATTCCCGTGAAAGCGGGACTCCATGCCGGCCGCAGTGTTCCATCTGCGCCATGGCCCCCGCCTTCGCGCTACGGCATTCACACATTTTGTCCATTTAAATCAAGGAATTGCCGTCATGGCCGGGCTTGACCCGGCCATCCACGTGGTGCCGCTTTCGACAACGATAGTCATGCGGAAAGACGTGGATGCCCGGATCAAGTCCGGCCATGACGATTATTCTGGGGGCGCGGCAAAACCAAATTGAGATGTGTGAATGCCGTAGCGCCTTCGCGGGGGTGACCGCTAACGCATTGATATATAATAGTTCAATTTGGAGTCGGACTCTCAGAAGCATTCCTCTTCCAGCTTGGCCAGCGCCGCCAGCGCCGCGGTATCGTCATGGTCCTCGAACAGCTCGACCATGTAATAGACGTGGGCGTGGAGCAGCAGCAGTTTGTCGGCCACCGGCACCGCATCGGCTTCGGCCTTGGCCAGGCGCCGCCTGAAGCGCTCCCACAGGGCGTTGGCGTGGGCGGGATCGCCGAGATAGCGGTCGAGGTGGCGCATCACCGCCGCCATGTTGCCCTCGACATCGATGTCGGCAAAGCTGATGTAGCGGTCGGGGGCGGGCGCGGCGGTCATGGCGGGTCCTTGAGCGAAGGGACTGGGGGCGACGGTCTGTCCGCCGTTAGCGTCGCCGCGCGGCCCGGGATGCACAAGTGCATTTCCCGCGGGGAGGGCGTGCAGGACGGCCGGCGTTTCGGATGTCCACAAGGCGGCCGCCTTTGCCTTGCCGCGGCGGGCCGAAAAGCGTATGGGGGAGGGCCGCGCTCCGGCCAAGCCCCCGCGGATGCGCTTCAACGACAAGATCCGAGACCGCCCCCATGAGCATGTCGGACGAACTGCGGGACGCCGCGCTGGAATATCACCGGCTGCCGGTGCCCGGTAAGATCAGCGTCACCGCCACCAAGCCGCTGGCCACCCAGCGCGATCTGGCCCTGGCCTACTCGCCGGGCGTCGCCGCCGCCTGCGAGGCCATCGTCGCCGACGAAGCGGCCGCCTTCGAGGTCACCGCCCGCGGCAATCTCGTCGCCGTGGTCACCAACGGCACCGCCGTGCTCGGCCTCGGCCCCATCGGGCCGCTGGCGGCCACGCCGGTGATGGAAGGCAAGGGGGTGCTGTTCAAGAAGTTCGCCGGCATCGACGTCTTCGACATGGAGCTCGCCGAGCTCGACGCCGGGCGGCTGGTCGACATCATCGCCGCCATGGAGCCGACCTTCGGGGCCATCAACCTCGAAGACATCAAGGCCCCCGAGTGCTTCGAGGTCGAGCGTGCGCTCAAGGAGCGGCTCAAGATCCCGGTGATGCACGACGACCAGCACGGCACCGCCATCGTCGTCGGCGCCGCCATGCTCAACGCGCTGAAGATCGTCGGCAAGGATATCGGCGCGGTCAAGCTGGTCGCCTCGGGCGCCGGCGCGGCGGCGCTGGCCTGCCTCAACCTGCTGGTGGCCCTGGGCGTCCGGCGCGAGAACGTCTGGGTGTGCGACATCAAGGGACTGGTTTACGAGGGCCGCACCGAGCTGATGGATCCCTACAAGGCGATCTTCGCCCAGGAGAGCGGCAAGCGCCGCCTCGCCGAGGTGATCGAGGGTGCGGACATCTTCCTCGGCCTGTCGGCGCCCAACGTGCTGACCCCGGAGATGGTGGCGATGATGGCCGACAAGCCGATCGTCTTCGCCCTGGCCAATCCCAATCCCGAGATCCTGCCCGACGACGTCAAGGCGGTGCGCTCGGACGCCATCATCGCCACCGGGCGCTCGGACTATCCCAATCAGGTCAACAACGTCCTGGTCTTCCCCTACATCTTCCGCGGCGCCCTGGATGTCGGCGCCACCCAGATCAACGAGGAAATGAAGCTCGCCGCCACCCATGCCTTGGCCGAGCTGGCGATGGCCGAGTCCGACGAGCGGGTGCGCGCCGCCTATGGCGAGCAGCGCCTGTCCTTCGGTCCCGAATACCTGATCCCCAAGCCGTTCGATTCGCGGCTGATCCTGAAAATCGCCCCGGCGGTGGCCAGGGCGGCGATGGATTCGGGGGTGGCGCGGCGGCCGATCATCGATTTCGACGCCTATCTCGACCGGCTGGGGCAGTTCGTGTTCCGCTCCGGCCTGGTGATGAAGCCGGTGATGGAGCGGGCGCGCCAGGACCTGCGCCGGGTGGTTTATTGCGAGGGCGAGAGCCGGCGCGTGCTGCACGCGGTGCAACTGGTCGCCGACGAGGGCCTGGCCCAGCCGATCCTGATCGGCCGGCGCGAGGTGGTGGCCAAGCGCATCCGCGATCTCGACCTGCGCATCCGCATCGGCGAGCACTTCGACCTGTGCGATCCCGAGGACGATCCGCGCTTCAACGAGTATTGGCGCCTTTACCACCAGCTGATGGCCCGCAAGGGAGTCAGCCCGGAATACGCCCGCATGGTGGTGCGGACGCGCAATACGGTGATCGGCTGCCTGATGCTCAAGCGCAAGGAAGCGGACGCGCTGATCTGCGGCACCGTCGGCCGCTACGACAAGCATCTGTCGCACATCATGGCGGTGATCGGCGCCCGCGCCGGGGTCAGGACTCCGGCGGCGATGAATCTGCTGATCATGCCGCGCGGCACCTTCTTCCTCTGCGACACCTACGTCACCCCCGAGCCGAGCGCGGAAGAGATCGTCGCCGTCACCCTGCTGGCCGCCGAGGAAGTGCGCCGCTTCGGCATCGAGCCCAAGGTGGCGCTGCTGTCGCACTCCAATTTCGGTTCGCGCCCGACCGCCTCCTCGATCCGCATGCGCGAGGCCTTGGCGCTGCTGCACGAACGCGAGCCGACCCTGGAGGTCGAGGGCGAGATGCACGGCGACGCCGCCCTGTCGGAGGAGATCCGCACCCGCATCTTCCCCCACTCGCGTCTGAAGGGGGAGGCCAACCTGCTGGTGATGCCCAATCTCGACGCCGCCAACATCTCGTTCAATCTGTTGAAGGTGTTGGGCGAGGGACTGTCGGTGGGGCCGATGCTGATGGGGGTGGCGCAGCCGGCCCACATCCTCACCCCCTCGGCGACGGTGCGCAACATCGTCAACGTCACCGCCCTGGCGGCGGTGGATGCGCAGATGACCGCTCAGTACCGCGGAGGCTGACGGCGTGGCGGAGCCCACCGAACACCGCGCCGATCCGGCGCGGATCCAGATCGAGGACGACCTCTATGGTCTCGATCCCGCCTTCGTGCGCGCCGTCGAGGACGCGCTGGAGGCGGGGCGCGGCGACGATGCCAACGCATTGGTCGAGCCGCTGCATTATTCCGACGCCGCCGACCTGATCGAGCGGTTGAGCGCGGAAAGCCGCCGCCGTCTGGTCGAGGTCCTGCGTCCGCGCTTCGAGCCGGAGATCCTGACCGAGCTCGACGAATCGGTGCGCGACGAGGTGATCGCCGCGCTGGGTTTCGCCGACCTCGCCACCGCCATCGGCGAGCTGGATTCCGACGATGCGGTGTGGCTGGTCAGCCAGTTGCGCGGCGACGAACTGATCCGCGTCCTCGAAGCCCTGCCGCCCGAAATCCGCGCCATCGTCGAGCAGGGCCTGTCCTTCCCCGAATACTCCGCCGGCCGCATGATGCAGCGCGAGCTGGTGGCGGTGCCGGCCTATTGGACGGTCGGCGAGGTGGTCGACTACCTGCGCGCCTCGACCTCGGTCCCCGAGCAGTTCTACGACCTCTACGTCGTCGATCCCCGCCATCGCCCGGTGGGCAAGATCGGGCTGGCGCCGCTGGTGCGGGCCAAGCGCTCGACCCGCATCAAGGAGCTGATGAGCGACGAGAACATGACCGTGCCGGTGGGCGCCGACCGCGAGGAGGTGGCGTTCCTGTTCCGCCAGCACGATCTGGTCTCGGCCCCGGTGGTCGACGGCGCCGGCCGGCTGGTCGGCGTGATCACCATCGACGACGTGGTCGACGTCATCGACGAGGAAGCCGCCGACGACATGCTGCGCTTGGCCGGCGTGCCCGACACCGATCTCTATCGCGCGGTCAAGGATACGGTGCGGGCGCGGGTGCCGTGGCTGCTGATCAACATGTGCACCGCGGTGGTCGCCTCGTCGGTGATCGGCCTGTTCGAGGGCACGCTGGAGAAGATCGTCGCCCTGGCGGTGCTGATGCCGATCGTCGCCGGCCTGGGCGGCAATGCCGGCACCCAGACCCTGGCGGTGGCGGTGCGCAGCCTGGCGACCAAGGAACTGGCCTTCGACAACGCCTTCCGGGTGATCGGCAAGGAGGTGCTGGTCGGGGCCATCAACGGCATGGTCATCGCCAGCATCATCGGCCCGCTGGCGTGGATCTGGTTCGGCGCTCCGGCGATCGGTTTGATCATCGGCTGTGCCCTGGTCTTCAACCTGCTGATCGCCGGCCTGATGGGCTCGGTGATCCCGCTGACGCTGGAGAAGTTCGGCGTCGACCCGGCGGTGGCCAGCTCGATCTTTCTCACCATGTGCACCGATTCGCTGGGATTTTTCGCCTTCCTCGGGTTGGCGACGCTGTTTTTGGTGTGACGCCCCTCTCCCGAGCGTGAAGGAATGTCGCCAGATCCCCAACCGCCGTCATTCCCGCGAAAGCGGGAATCCCTGTGTCAGCGAAAATGCCTTATGTTTCAGGGCTCTACTGCACCGCCATGGATCCCCGCTTTCGCGGGGATGACGGGTGGGGAGGTCTCTGCTCGATTTCTTCGCAGGCTCTCCTGCTGGCGGGAGAGGGGCTTTCCGATTATAACCAACCCATGAGCGCCGACGACCTTCCCGCGACCGAGATTGAGGCGGCCGCCGAACTGAAGCGGCTGGCGGCGGAGATCGCCCGCCACGACCGCGCCTATCACCAATTGGCGGCGCCGGAGATTTCGGACGCCGAGTACGACGCCCTGGTGCGCCGCAACGCCGCCATCGAGGCCCGCTTCCCCGCCTTGGTGCGCGCCGATTCGCCGTCGCGGCGGGTCGGCGGCGCGGTGGCCGAGGGCTTCGCCAAGGTCCGCCATCGCCTGCCGATGCTGTCGCTCGACAACGCCTTCGACGCCGCCGATGTCGAGGAGTTCGCCGCCCGCATCCGCCGCTTCCTCGGCCTCGATGCCGCCGAGACCATCCCCATGGTTGCCGAACCGAAGATCGACGGCCTGTCGATCTCGCTGCGCTATGAAGGCGGAACCTTCGTCCAGGGCGCCACCCGCGGCGACGGGGCGGAAGGCGAGGACGTCACCGCCAACCTGCGTACCCTCGCCGACCTGCCGCCGACCCTGGTCGATGCCCCGGCGGTGCTGGAGGTGCGCGGCGAGGTCTACATGACCAAGGCCGATTTTCTCGCCCTCAACCGGCGCCAGGAGGCGGCCGGCGACAAGCCGTTCGCCAATCCGCGCAACGCCGCGGCCGGCTCGCTGCGCCAGCTCGATTCGCGCGTCACCGCCACCCGGCCGCTGTCGCTGTTCGCCTATGCGCTGGGCGAGGTCTCCGCGCCGGTCGCCGACAGCCATCGGCACCTGTTGCGCCGCTTGGAAGGGTGGGGCTTCAAGGTCAACCCGCTCGCGCGCCCGGTGGCCTCGGTCGAGGAGGCGTTGGCGGTGTGGCAGGACATCGGCGAGAACCGCGCCCGGCTGCCCTACGACATCGACGGCGTCGTCTACAAGGTCGACCGCTTCGACTGGCAGGGACGGCTGGGGTTCAAGGACCGTTCGCCGCGCTGGGCCATCGCCCACAAATTCCCCGCCGAGCAGGCCCGCACCCGGCTCAAGGCCATCGAGATCCAGGTCGGCCGCACCGGGGCGCTGACCCCGGTGGCGCACCTGGAGCCGGTCAATGTCGGCGGCGTGGTGGTGTCGCGGGCGACGCTGCACAACGAGGACGAGGTCGGCCGCAAGGACGTCCGCGTCGGCGATACCGTGGTGGTGCAGCGGGCCGGCGACGTCATCCCGCAGATCGTCGCCGTGGTCGCCGAGAAACGTCCGCCCGATTCGGTGCCGTTCGTCTTCCCCGACACCTGCCCGGTGTGCGGCAGCCACGCGGCGCGGCCCGAAGGCGAGGTGATCCGCCGCTGCACCGGCGGCCTGACCTGCCCCGCCCAGGCCATGGAGCGGCTGCGCCATTTCGTGGGCCGCGTCGCCTTCGACATCGAGGGCGTGGGGGAGAAGAACGTCGTATTCCTGTGGGAGAAGGGCTACGTCCACGGCCCGGCCGACCTCTTCCGCCTTGAGGACGAGGACCGTTCGCGGCTGCAAAAGCTGGCCAATTTCGAAGGCTGGGGCAAGCGCTCGACCGACAAGCTGTTCGCCGCCATCCGCGCCCGGGCCCGCATCGGCCTGGAACGCTTCGTCTACGCGCTGGGGATCCGCCAGGTCGGCGAGGCTACCGCCAGGCGCCTTGCCCGCCATTACGGCAGCCTGTCCGCCCTCGACGCGGCGATGGCAGCCGCCGCCGACCGCGAATCGGAGGCATGGGCGGAACTGACCTCGATCGAGGACATCGGCCCGGTGGTGGCCGGCGACATCGTCGACTTCTTCGCCGAGGCCCACAATCGCACCGCCGTCGCCGATCTGGTGGCGGCGATGGCGGCGCTGGGCGGCGGGGTCGAGGACGCCGCGGCGCCCACCGCATCCACCTCGCCGGTGGCCGGCAAGGCGGTGGTGTTCACCGGCACGCTGACCGCCATGACCCGCCAGGAGGCCAAGGCCCGCGCCGAGTCGCTGGGGGCCAAGGTGGTCGGCTCGGTGTCGAAGAAGACCGATTACGTGGTGGTCGGCGCCGACGCCGGCTCGAAAGCCGCCGAGGCGGCACGGCTGGGGGTGACGGTGCTGTCGGAAGCCGAATGGCTGGCGCTGACCGGCTAGCGCCAACCCCCTTTCGCTCCCGCCCGTCACCGATGATATAAATGCGTGACCGTCACTTGGACGCGAGCCGACCATGAGCCTTCGTCTTCCCGCCTTCGCCCTCGTCTTCTCCTTCCTGGCGGCCGTCGCGTCGGCCCAGCAGGTGCCGACGTCGCGGCCGCAGATGCAGATGTCCTTCGCCCCGGTGGTCCGACAGGCGGCTCCGGCGGTGGTCAACATCTATGCCCGCCGGGTGGTGCGCACCGCGGTGTCGCCGCTGCTCGCCGATCCCTTCTTCCGTCGCTTCTTCGGCGATTCGCTGCCGCCGGGCATGAGCGGCGAGCGGGTGCAGCGCTCGCTGGGCTCGGGGGTGATCGTCGCCACCGACGGCACGGTGGTGACCAACCACCACGTCATCAAGGATGCCGACGAGGTCACCGTGGTTCTCGCCGACCGCCGCGAGTACGAGGCCCGCATCGTCGGCTCGGACGAACGCTCGGACCTGGCGGTGCTCAAGCTCGACCTGCCCAAGGGCGAGACGGTGCCGGTGCTGCCGTTCGGCGATTCCGACGCCCTGGAGGTCGGCGATCTGGTGCTGGCGGTGGGCAACCCGTTCGGCGTCGGCCAGACGGTGACCAGCGGCATCGTCTCGGCCCTGGCGCGGACCAATGTCGGCATCACCGACTTCCGCTCGTTCATCCAGACCGACGCGGCGATCAATCCCGGCAATTCCGGCGGCGCCCTGATCGACATGAGCGGCCGGCTGGTGGGCATCAACAGCGCCATCTATTCCAAGGACGGCGGCTCGAACGGCATCGGCTTCGCCATCCCCACCGCGCTGGTCAAGGCGGTGTTGTCGGGGATCACCCAGACCGGCAAGGTGGTGCGGCCCTATCTCGGCGCGTCCGGCCAGCCGGTGACCAGCGACATCGCCCATGCCCTGAAGCTGGCCCGTC
>JACRFY010000176.1 GCA_016212565.1 Magnetospirillum sp.
AAGGGCGGCAAGGATGGGATCGTGGCCCAGGTGACCCAGCCCAAGCACGGCTCGATGCCGGATTGGAGTGGGCGTCTGGACCCCGCCACCATCAAGTTGCTGGCCGTCTATGTCAGCAAGCTGGGTGTGACCAAGAAGTAAGCGAAGACGCGACGGCGGCCTCTTGCGAGGGCGCCGTCGCGGTGGCGGCCGTCGGTGCTCCTGACGGCCGCTTTCGTCATGCCGCACACGTCCCCCGTCCGCGATGACCGCCGCAACAGCGCCCACCCGCGTGGCGATGATGATGGCCACCGCCGTCCTCGCCGCCGCAACAGCTGCCGGTATCGCCCGCGGCGCCGCGCTGGAATGCCGGCAGGTGGCGGTCGGCCGAGGCCGAACGCAGGATGGCGAAGACCTCGAGAACCTCGGCATCGGCGGTCATGGCGAACAGACGGTCGTAGAGGGCGGCATTCTCGATTTCGGCGACCACGCCCAGTCGGCAGGCCTCGACCGTCGATTCCGGAACGGCGACGTTGCCTTCCCAGCGATCCGCCGGCGGGGCCCAGCCGCGGGCGGCGAACAGCGGCAGCAAGGCGTCGATATGGCACTGCTCGGAATTGACGATATTGGCGAAGGGCATCACCGGACCCAACTTGGCGATGACGGCCCGGTAGGTGGCGCGGGCCTTGTATTCGTCGTCGAGCGCCAGGCAAAGCGCCTCGAAGGTGGATGAGGGAAGCGTCATGGGGTCTCTCCGGATGGTGGATCCGCGCAGCTTGCAGACGCCCGTCCACCCACGACCATGACAATTCGCAGCGGGCCGGGAAATTGCCGACGCATGCGCGCGCAACCGGGAGCAAGCCGCCGAACAACGAACGACCATCCCTGCCCCGCGCCCTGCGGACGCGCGAGCCCCCTGAACCTTTGGCTGGGGCGCCTGGATTCGAACCAGGGAATGGCGGTACCAAAAACCGCTGCCTTACCACTTGGCTACGCCCCAACAAGGCTCGGCACCTTAATTCGTTCGCGGCGCCGATTCAAGCGCGGCCGTGGGGCTAGATCCGCACCTGGGTGCCCAATTCCACCACCCGGTCCGGCGGCAGGCAGAAGAACTCGGTGGCCGGCAGGGCGCCTTGCGACAGCAGGATGAAGATCTGTTCGCGCCACGGCGACAGGTCGGGCTCGTTCGAAGGGATCAGGGTCTCGCGCGACAGGAAGAACGAGGCGTCGTACAGCCCGGCCTCGGGGCGCAGCAGTTTCAGCCGGGTCAGCGCCACCGGCACGTCGGGGACCTCCATGAAGCCGTAGCGCAGCGTCAGCGAGCGGACGTTGCCGCCCCACTCGGTCATCGTCGCCCGCTCCGCCGCGGCGATGCGCGGAACGTCCTCGGTCTGCACCGTCACCACCACCACCCGCTCGTGCAGCACCCGGTTGTGCCGCAGGTTGTGCATCAGCGCGCGGGGCACCACCCCGATACGGCCGGAGAGGAACACCGCCGTGCCGGTGACGCGGTGGATCGGCCGGCCGCCCAGCGAGCGCACGAACGAGGCCAGCGGCGTGGCGTCGCGGTGCAGCTTGCGCGCCAGCGCCTCGCGGCCGGCAATCCAGGTCGAGAACAGCAGATAGGCCAGCGCCGCCAACAGCAGCGGGAACCAGCCGCCAGCGGGGATCTTCAGCGTCGCGGCGGAAAAGAACGCCAGGTCGACCGTCAGCAGGATGCCGAACACCGCCGCTACCACCCACGGGCGCCACCCCCAGGCGGTACGGGCGAGCAGCAGCGCCATCAGGATGGTGATCACCATCGTCGCGGTCACGGCAATGCCGTAGGCCGCCGCCAGGGCGCTCGACGAGCCGAAGGCCAGCACCAAGGTGATGACCCCCACCATCAGCAACCGGTTGACGCGCGGGACATAGACTTGACCGACCACGCTCTCCGAGGTGTGGCGGATCTCCATCCGCGGCAGAAGCCCCAATTGCACCGCCTGGCGGGTCAGCGAGAACACCCCCGAGATCACCGCCTGCGAGGCGATGACCGTCGCCAAGGTCGCCAGCACCACCAGCGGCGCCAACGCCCAGGACGGCGCCAGCAGGTAGAAGGGGTTTTCCAGGGCCTCGGGACGGCGCAGCAGCAACGCCCCCTGGCCGAAATAGTTCAGCACCAACGACGGCAGCACCAGGCCAAGCCAGGCGAGACGGATCGGCGCCCGGCCGAAATGGCCCATGTCGGCATACAGGGCCTCGGCACCGGTGACCGCCAGCACCACCGCCCCCAGGGCGACGAAGCCCTGCCAGCCGGTATCGGCAAGAAAGCGCGCCGCATACACCGGCGACACGGCGCGCAGCACCGCCGGGGTCTCGACGATCGACACCAGCCCGAGCACGGCCAGCACCGCGAACCACAGGCAGATCACCGGCCCGAACCAACGGCCGACACGGCCGGTGCCGATGCTTTGCAGCAGGAACAGCACCACCAGGATGGCCACCGCCAGGGGCACCACCCAGTGGCCGACGGCGGGGGAGACCACCGCCACACCCTCCACCGCCGAGAGCACCGAGATCGCCGGGGTGATGGCGCCGTCGCCGTAGAACAAGGCCGTCCCCAGCATGCCGCCGACCGTCGCCACCCGGGCGGCGCGGGCGCCGGCATGGCGGCTGGCCAGGGTCGACAGCGCCAGCACCCCGCCCTCGCCGCGATTGTCGGCCTTCAGGATCAGGGCCACGTACTTGACCGACACCACCAGCACCAGGGCCCACAGGATCAGCGACAGCACCCCCAGCACCGAATCCTCGGCCAGCACCAGACCGCCGGCGGGGCCGAAGGCCTCGCGCAGGGTGTAGAGGGGACTGGTGCCGATGTCGCCATAGACGACGCCGATCGCCGCCAGCGTCAGGGCCGGCAGGGAGCCTGGAGTGGAAACCTCGCCGGCCATCGTCCCGCCCTCCCGTCGCCGCCAGAACGACCAACACCCGACGGGGAGGCAGGTTGCCGCGCTGAAGCGCGATGCCCAAAATGGGCATCGCGCTTCAGTCCTTATGGTTTTGCCCTCGCCGGGCGCGGGCGTCCACCCGCTTGGCCGCTCGCTCAATGCTCGCAGGAGCGCCGTGCCTCGGATTCGAGGCTCGGCGCGCTAATCGGGCCAGCGGCGATGCAGCCACAGCCATTGGCCGGGATTGGCCCTCACCCATTCGCCCAGCAAGGCGTTGACCGCATTCATCAGGGCGACGACGTCGGCCTGGCGGTCGCCGCTGTCGGGCAGGGACAGGGGAGGGAAGATGGTGACGAGGAAATGCGCCCCCTTCAGCCGGGTGACGCAGGCCGGCACCACCGGGCAGCGGGATTTCAGGGCGAACTGGGCCAGCGCCGGAGCGGTCATCGCCGTCCGGCCGAGGAAGGGGATGGCGATGCCGTCGTTCATCTTCTGGTCGATCAGCATGCCGAGATGGCCGCCCCGGCGCAGCACGTCGAGGGCCAGGCGCGCCCCCGTCGAGCCCTTGGGAATCAGGCTGGCGGCGATCCCCTCGCGGGCCTGGCGGTACAGCCTGTCGACATCGGGATTGTTGGCCTCGCGATAGACCAGATGCAGCGGCACGCCCAGCAGCGCCGCCACCGCGCCGTTGAGCTCCCAATTGGCGAAGTGGCCGGAGAAGAACAGGCCCGGACGTCCGTCGTCGCGCAGGGCGATGGCGTTCTCCTCGCCGACGATCTGCACCCGCTCGCGGGCGATGCGGCCGAGATGGGGAAACTCGGCGGTCACCCGGCCGAGGTTCTCCCACACGTCGGCGACGATGGCCTCGATCTCGGCGGCGGATTTTTCGGGGAAGGCCCGCGCGAGGTTGCGCCGCGCCACCCGCGACAGCCCCAGAAGCGGCCCGATCAGCCGCGCCAGACCGCCGAGCAGGCCCGAGGCGACATCCAGCGGCAGCATCGCCGTCACGCGGAACAGCAGGCGGGCGATCCAGGCCTCGACGCGCCGACGCGCCGGCTTGGACAGCGGCTTCACCGCAAACCCCCGAAGATCATCCCAACACCCCCGCCAACAGCCGATCCAACGCCGGCTCGTCGGCCCATTGCAGTCCCACCGTCAGCACCGTCACCCGCTGCCGCAGATCGGCGGGCAGGCGGACGGCGTCCTTGGCGGTGGTGACCAACGGCGCCGAACCGGCTTCGGCCAGCAGAGTCTCGATATCCCGTCTGGCATAGGGATGATGATCGGGAAAAGCATGGCAGGCAAGCGGGCGGGCGCCGATCTCGTCCAGGGTGGCGAAGAATTTGCCCGGCCGGCCGATGCCGGCGAAGGCGACGACCGCGCGGCCGCGCAAGGCCACCGCCTCCGGCCCCGGCACCAGCCGGGCGGCAAGGACCGGCTTGCCGGCGGCCAGGGCGGCAACGCCGGTGCGGTCCTCGCCGATCACCACCATCGCATCGGCGCGGGCCAGGCCGACCGCCACCGGCTCGCGGCAGGGACCGGCGGGGATGACGCGGCGGTTGCCGAAGCCGGTGGCGCCGTCGACCACCACCAGCGACAGATCCTTGGCCAGGCTCGGGTTCTGGAAGCCGTCGTCCATCAGGATCACATCCGCGGCCATGGACACGGCGGCGGCGGCGCCTTCGGGACGGCAGCGGGCGACCCAGGTCGGCGCCACTTCGGCCAGCAGCAGCGCCTCGTCGCCGACGCGGGCGGCATCGTGGCGGACCAGATCGACCACCCGCGGCCCCACCTCGGTCCCGCCATAGCCGCGGGTGAGGATGTGGGGATGACGGTGGGCGGCCCGCAGCCGCTGCGCCAGCGCGATGGTCACCGGCGTCTTGCCTGCCCTGCCGGCGACGATGTTGCCGATGCAGATCACCGGCACCGCGGCGCGCTCGGGCTGTCCGCGGGCGAGGCGGCGGGCCCCGGCCCAGGCATAGACCGCCGCCACCGGGGACAGCAGCCGGGCCGGCATCCCGTCCCGCTGCCAGAAATCAGGCGCGCGCATGGCCGGCCTCGACGGCGGCGAGGAAGGGATCGAGCGCGCTCGACACCGCCTCCAGGGCATTGGATTCGGCCTGCATCCACGCCTGCGCCCGGGCGCAGCGGCGGGCGAGCTGGGCGGGATCGCCGAGCAGGGTCGCCACCGCCTCGGCCAAAGCCTCTTCGTCGGCCACCTGCCACGCCGCTCCCTCGGCGACCATGCGGGCGGCTTCGGGGAAATTGCTCATGCGCGGGCCGAACAGCACCGCCGCGCCCAGCGTGGCCGGCTCGAAGGGGTTCTGCCCGCCCTCGACGGTCAGGCTCTTGCCGACGAACACCACCGGCGCCAGGCGGTAGAACAGGCCCATCTCCCCCATGGTGTCGGCCAGATAGAGCGCCGTCGTCGTCTGCGGCACCTCGCCCGCCGAGCGCACCGCCACCGGCAGCTCGGGGACCACCGCCGTCAATTCGGCGGCGATGGCGCCGCCGCGGGTGTGATGGCGCGGCACCACCACCGTCAGCAGGTTGGGAATGCGGGCCGCCACCGCGGCATGGACGCGCGCGGCGATGGCTTCCTCGCCGGGATGGGTGCTGGCCGCCAGCCACCGCGGCCGCCCGGCCAACGCCGCCTCCAGCGGCGCCAGGGCATCGGGCGCGCAGGGCAGCGGCGGCACCACCATCTTGAGGTTGCCGAGGCAGCGCACCTCCCGGGCGCCGAGGACCGTCAGCCGCTCGGCATCGGCCTCGGTCTGCCCCAGGCAGAGGGCGAAATGGCCGAGCAGTTCGCCGATGAAGCCGGGCACGCGCTGCCAGACGGCAAAAGACCTGGGGCTGATGCGGCCCTGGATCAGCACCTGGGGAATGGCGCGACGGCCGGTCTCGGCCAGCAGGTTGGGCCAGAACTCGGATTCGGCCCACAAGGCCAGGTCGGGACGCCAGTGATCGAGGAAGGCGCGCACATAGGGGAGGCGGTCGACGGGGACGTACTGATGCAGGGCGCCGGGCGGCAGCCGCTCGGCCATCAGCGTCGCCGAGGTCACGGTGCCGGTGGTCACCAGCACGGTCACCCGGGCCGACAGCCGCTCGATCAGCGGCAGCAGCGACAGCGACTCGCCCACCGACGCGGCATGCAGCCACACCAAGGGCCCGGCGGGGCGGGGAAGGCCGGTGCGGCCCAGGCGCTCGCCGAAGCGAAGCGCGTCTTCCTTGCCGCGGGCGCGGCGGCGGCGCAGATGCAGCGCGATCAGCGGCCCGCCCAGGACGGTCAGCAGCCGGTAGAGGCGGACCATCATGCCGGCGGCACCGGCACGACGCCGACCATGCGGTCGGCCTCGTCGACCTGACGGTTCATCGTCTCTTCGACGAGCAGGCGATAGGTCTCGGTGCCGACGTCGCCGGTGTCCTTGGGCACGAAGATCGGCGCGCCGAAGGCGATGACGCCGCGGCTGAACGGCAGCGGGACGACGAAACGGTCCCACGACCGCAGCACCTTGCGGTGGGAGAAGGCGCAGGTGGCGGGAATCACCGGGCAACCGGACAGGCGGGCGATATTGACCACGCCGGCGGTGGCCCGCATGCGCGGCCCCTTGGGGCCGTCGGGGGTGATGCCGACGCTGCGGCCCTCGCGCAGCGCCTTGAGCATGGCGCGCAATGCCTGGGCGCCGCCGCGGGTGCTCGATCCGGCCACGGTGCTGATGCCGTGATGGGCGACGGTGCGGGCGATCAACTGGCCGTCGCGATGCTGGCTGATCAGCATCTCCAGCGGCACGCCCCGGCGCCAGGCGAGGGCCATCATCAGCAGCCGCCCATGCCAGAAGGTATAGATGAACGGCTCGCCGGCCTGCCAGTAACGGGCGGGGATGTCGGCGCCGACGGTGGTCCAGCGGCAGGTCAGGAAGACCAAGCGCATGTACCGCGCCACCAGCCAGCACAGCAGGCCGCGAAGACGATCGCTCTTGCCCAGGCGTTTGGCCAGTCCCATCGCCACCGCCTAGACCCGGGCGCCGGCGCCGCCGGCTTCCTCGGCGAATTGCAGGGCATACAGCCGGGCATAGACGCCGCCTTGGGTGAGCAGAAGGTCGTGGCGGCCCGATTCGACGATGCGGCCGCGGTCCATGACATGGATGAGGTCGGAATTGATCACCGTCGACAGCCGGTGGGCAATGACGATGGTGGTGCGGCCGCGCATCAGCACTTCGAGCGCCTGCTGCACCTGACGCTCGGATTCGGTGTCGAGCGCGCTGGTGGCCTCGTCGAGCAGCAGGATGGGGGCGTTCTTCAGCATCGCCCGGGCGATGGCCAGGCGCTGGCGCTGGCCGCCCGACAGGTTGAGACCGCGTTCGCCGACCATGGTCTCGTAGCCATCGGGCAGGGCGGTGATGAACGCGTGGGCGGCGGCGGCACGGGCGGCGGCCTCGATCTCCTCGTCGGTGGCGCCGAAGCGACCGTAGGCGATGTTGGCGCGGACGGTGTCGTCGAACAGGGTAATCTCCTGGCTGACCAGGGCGATCCTGGCCCGCAGCGACGCCAGTTGCACCGCGCGCACGTCCTGGCCGTCGATCAGCACCCGGCCGTCGGAGACGTCGAAGAAGCGCGGCAGCAGGTTGAGCACCGTGGTCTTGCCCGCTCCCGACGGCCCGACCAGGGCGACGGTGCGCCCGCCGGGGACGTCGAGGTCGATGCCGTCCAGCGCCGCCTTGCCGCCGTCGTAGGAGAAGAACACGCCCTCGAAGCGCACCGCGCCGTCGGTGACGGCCAGCGGCTTGGCCCCGGGGCGGTCGGTGATCGACGGCCGGGCGTCGAGGATCTCGAAGCAGCGGGCCGCCGCCGCCAGTCCTTCCTGAAGATTGGTGTTGAGGTTGGCCAGCGCCTTCATCGGCTTGTAGGCCAGCATCAGGGCGGTGATGAAGGAGAAGAAGGCGCCGGCCCGCTCGGGATCGCTGTCGGCGCGGTCGATGACCTGCGAGCCGCCGTAGACGATCACCACGGTGATGGCGATGCCGCCCAGCAGCTCCATGATCGGCGACGATACCGACCGCGTCCGCGCCGCCTTGAAGGTCAGCTTGTGCAACGTCTCGACCAGCGAGCCGACCTTCGAGGTCTCGTAGCCCTCCATGCCGTAGGCCTTGACCACGCGGATGCCCTGCATCGCCTGGGTCAGGTAGGTGGTGAGCTGGCCGACCTGTTCCTGGGTGTTGGCGGTGACCTTGCGCATCCGCCGGCCCAGCCGCACGATCGGCAGCACCGCCAGCGGAAAGACGAAGAAGGTCAGCGAAGCCAGCACCCAGTCCTGATAGAACATCAGCACCACCAGGAACACCACCGAGGACGCGTCCTTGCCGGCGCCGGTCAGGGCGTTGGAGACGGCATAGCGCATGGCGTTGACGTCGTTGGTCATCCGCGACAGCAGCTTGCCGGTCTGCTGGGAGTGGAAATAGGCGACATCGAGGCCCATCAGCCGCTCGAACAGCCGGCCCTGCATGTCGGAAATCACCCGCAGGCCGGTCTTCGACAGCAGCACCGCCTCGCCGTACTCGCAGGCCGCCTTGGCGGAGAAGGTGGCGAGGATGGTCAGCGCCAGAGGCCACAGGTATTCGGCCTTGCGGGCCATGAAGATCTTGTTGATCACCGGATCCATCAGCCACGCATACATGGCGGTGGCGGCGGCGCCGACGGCCATGCAGGCCAAGGCGCCGCCCAGGCGGTAGCGATAGGGCCACACCCCTTCGCGGACCAGCCGGCGCAGCAGCACCCAGGTGGAATGATCGAGGGGAATCTTGTGCTTGCTCAAGGAGATGGCCTATGGCGGCGAGAATTTCGCGCGGACCATAGCACGCCCGGGCAACGGGGCCAAGCTTGGGGGGCAGGGTCTCCTCACCACCCATCAAATTCTCCAGACGGCCCAGAGGGGTGGCAGGGGGCATAGCCGCTGAAGGCAAGTCTGGATGCGGCGAATGCCGCGCTTGAAGAAGGACATCATGCTCCGGGCGAGGTTTTTCGGGCGGTTGGCCC
>JACRFY010000177.1 GCA_016212565.1 Magnetospirillum sp.
CCGCCAAGCACGGCCTGGTCGGACTGACCAAGGTGGTGGCCCTGGAATGCGCCGAAACCGCCATCACCTGCAACGCCATCTGCCCCGGCTGGGTGCTGACGCCCTTGGTGGAAAAGCAGATCGACGCCCGCGCCACCGCCGGGGGCAAGTCGTTCGTCGAGGCCGGCCGCGACCTGCTGGCCGAGAAGCAGCCCAGCAAGCGTTTCACCACCCCGGCGCAATTGGGCGAGTTGGCCGCCTTCCTGTGCTCGGAGGCGGCCGCCAACCTGACCGGCACCGCCCTGCCCGTCGACGGCGGCTGGACGGCGCAGTAGCGCCTACTGCAATCGCTGGAGGTAGACCCGGATCGCTGGCGAGCCATCGAATGGGTCCGCCTGCCACCCGACATCCGTGATGCGATAGAGACGGCCATTCGTGGTCCGCAGCCGCTCGCCGATGCGCGGCGGAATGTCCGCCTCGAAGAAGCGGTTGATCTCGTTCTTGTCGAAAGATTCGGCGACGACGAAACGCATGGACGCAACCCGGAAAATAACTGCGTTATTGCTGTTATACGACGGAGCCGAAGTTACTTCAACATTTTCAATTTTATGGAATTTTATATTTAATCACCATCACCTGCGTCTCCCATTTTCATCGCCACCAAGACACCAAGGCACCAAGAAGCAGACGGAATTCGCGCCGTACATCTTGGTGTCTTGGTGGCGTGGTGGCGAAGCGAAAGTTCCCGCCTGCGGGAAGACGGGGACGGAGCGGGATTATCCCCGCGCCATCGGCTCATACCAGTCGCGCGGAAAGCCCGCCTCGGCACGGCCGGCATGGTTGAAGGGGGGCTTGAGGCCGGCGGGGAAGCGTTCCCCCAGCACCCGGTGATAGGCAGTCGCCCCGTCTTCGCCGCTCCGCTCGGCGAGAAAGGCGAACCAGCGCACGCCGGCGGCGACATGGCGGATCTCGTCGCGGCAGATCACCTCCAGGGCCGGCGGTGTCAGCGTGTCGCCGTTGGCGAGCAGCTTGACGATGGTCGCCGGGGTGGTGTCGACCCCGCGCGCCTCCAGGGTCATCGGCACCACGGCCAGGCGGGCCATCAGGTCGTCGGCGGTCTTCTCCGCCGCCTGCCACAGGCCGTCATGGGCGGGCAGATCGCCGTAGGTGGCGCCCAGGCGGTTCAGCAGGTCTTCGAGAAGATCGAAATGATCGGCCTCGTCGACGGCCACCTGCACCCAGTCGTCGTAGAACGCCTTGGGCATCGCCTGGCCGGGAAAGCGGCAGACGATGTCCCAGCCGAGGTCGATGGCGTTGAGCTCGATATGCGCCAGGGCATGGATCAGCCCGATCCGCCCCTTGTCGCCACCATAGGAGCGCTTGGGCATCTCGCGCGGCGGCAGCAGCAGCGGCCGCGCGGGCCGGGCGGGACGCGGCGGCGGCAGGGTGTCGCCGAGGGCGGTGATCGCCCCCGAGAACCAGTCGGCGGCGAAGGCGCGGGTCAGGCGGCATTTCTCCGCCGGCTGGGCGGCGGACAGAACGGCGACGGCGGCGGCAGACAGGGTTGGTGTCGCCACCGCCGGCTCCGCAATCAAACGAAATAGGCCTTCAGCGGCTCGAAGCCATTGAAATTCACCGCCGAATAGCTGGTGGTATAGGCGCCGGTGGCCATGAAGCGCACGCGGTCGCCGACCTCCAGGGTCAGCGGCATCTCGTAGCCGGCCTTCTCGTAAAGAATGTCGACCGAGTCGCAGGTCGGCCCCGCCAGCGCCACCGGGCCGGTGGCATCGCCGTCGCGGTCGGTGTGCACGCGGTACTTGATCGCCTCGTCCATGGTCTCGGCCAGGCCGGAGAACTTGCCGACGTCGAGATAGACCCAGCGCACGGTGTCGGCATAGCCCTTGCGCGAGATCAGCACCACCTCGGCTTCGAGGACGCCGGCATCGCCGACCAGCGAGCGGCCCGGCTCGATGATCATGCCCGGCAGGCTGTTGCCGAAATGATTGGTCATGGCGTGCATGACGGCATCGGCGTAGCGGTCGATGGTCGGCACGTCGGAGCGATAGCGGGCGGGGAAACCGCCGCCGAGATTGATCATCTTCAGTTCGATCCCCGCCTCGTTGAGCGCCGAGAACAGCATCGCCGTCTTGCCGACGGCGATGTCCCACTGGCCGAGATCGGTCTGCTGGCTGCCGACATGGAACGACACGCCATAGGGATCGAGGCCCAGGTCGCGGGCCTTGATCAGCAGGTCGCGGGCCATGTCGACCTCGCAGCCGAACTTGCGCGACAGCGGCCACTCGGCGCCGTCGCAGGTCATCAGGATGCGGCAGAACACCCGCGAGCCCGGCGCCGCCTCGGCCAGCTTCAGCAGCTCGGCCTCGGAATCGAAAGCGTAGAGGCGCACGCCCTTGTCGTAGGCGTAGGCGATGTCGGCCTTCTTCTTGATGGTGTTGCCGAACGAAACCCGCGCCGGGTCGGCCCCGACCTCCAGGCACAGATCGATCTCGTTGCGGCTGGCGACGTCGAACGACGAGCCCAGGTCGACCAGCAGCGAAACGATCTCCGGCGCCGGATTGGCCTTGACGGCATAGAACACCTGGGCAAGGGGCAGCCAGCGGCGCAGCGCCAGGTAGTTGTCGCGCACGACGTCGCGGTCGATGACCACGAAGGGGGTGGGCGGGCGGACGTCGGCGAGGAAGCGGTCGATCTTCGCGGTCATCGCGAGAAACTCCTACGGATCGGCGGGCCCGGTTCGGAGGCCCGTAGATGGAAGATGGCTCCACGACCCGGTGTTCAGCCGAGTTCGGGACCATTCGTGACGGCGAAAGGTGGGGAGGCCGTCAGTTCCGCAGGAACGGACTTCGTTGGTCATACCACAGCATTGCCCAAGCCAAGGGCAACACCGGGGCTTCACCAAGGAAGGAAAGAATTTCAGACGCCAACGCGTCACGAGGTGCCACGGTCATATCCAGTTTCCCCTAAGCACCGGGGACCACGGTCCCACGTCACCCAGAAGACGCCTTGGACGTCGTTGCTTAAACCCGGCGGGCCAGAGGCACGTGCGCTGTACGTCTGTTCTCGGGACCCTATATACGCGCTTTCGCGACGATGAAAAGAGGAAATCGCGCCCGCACCAGGAAATTTTGCGCTGCACCCTACCGCCGCCACGCGGCCACGCTACCGCCGCCACGCGGCCAGCCGCCGCGCCGCTTCCGCCATGTCGGCGGTGGCGCCGGCAAAGCAGAAGCGCATGGTGCGGTGGCCGTCGAAGGGGTCGAAATCGGTGCCCGGCGTGGCCGCCACCCCGGTCTCGGCCAGCATGCGCCGGCAGAACTCGGGCGCGTCGTTGGTCAACGCGCCGATGTCGGCATAGAGGTAGAAGGCCCCGTCCGAAGGCGCCAGCTTGGTAAAGCCGGCCCGAGGCAGTTCGTTCAGCAGCAGGTCGCGGTTGGCGCGGTAGACGGCGACCCGGGCGTCGAGGGCCTCGCGGCAGTCGAACACCGCCTCGGCGGCCAGTTGCGCCAGGGTCGGCGGGGCGATGAACAGGTTCTGCTGCAAGCACTCGACGGCACGCAGCAGGTCGGGCGGCACCACCATCCAGCCCAGCCGCCAGCCGGTCATCGCGTAGTACTTGGAGAAGCTGTTGACGATCACCGCGTGTGCGCCGCAGCCGGCGGCAGTGGCGGCGGCACGGCCGAAGGTGATGCCGTGGTAGATCTCGTCCGAGACCAGACGGATGCCCTTCAGCTCGCACCAGGTGGCCAGGGCGGCGATCTCGGGCGCCGACAGCATGC
>JACRFY010000180.1 GCA_016212565.1 Magnetospirillum sp.
CATCCGTGCCTTCACATTTCGCAACGACGATGCCCAAATCTCCAGCGTCGTCTCTATCGATGCCCCTGCCATGGCCCATGACCTCCGAATCATGGTTCCCCATTGATTCAGACGTTCATGGAAATAGCAACTGTAATGCTAAACCACCAGGTCGAGGGCCGTCCCGGCAACCGAGCCGCCGGAGCCCAGGACCAGGTTGAGGTCCGCACCGGCGGCCGAGTCGGCGGCGGTGGCGGCGGCGGCGCGGCTGGCGGCGGCGAAGGCGTCGTCGAGTTCCTTCATGTCCTTGACCAACTTCTTGCGGTCCTCCTCCGGCAATCCGGCGTTCGTGGCCCTGTCGGCGAGCCTTTTCAGCGCCCGTGCCACCGCCCGAGCCTCGCTGAGGAATGCGGCATCCGCGCTGATCGCTGCGGCGTCCGCGGCCCGCGCCTTGGCGGCCTGTTCGTCGTCCGGGGGCGCCGCCGTGACCTCGACCTTGGCCGCCACCGCCACCTCGACCTCCACCTTGGCCGTGACCGCGGAGGCCTTGGCCGCGGTGGCGGGATGGTCGGGCTTGGCCGCCGTCGTCCCCTCGGCCGTCGCCGTGGTGACGGTGACGTCGGCCTTGGCGGCCACCACCACCTCGACCGTGGCGGTGACGTCGGGCGATGCGGCGAGGTCCTTCGGATCGTTGGCGGCACTCCCGGCGGCGGCATAGGACCTTACCGCCGCGGCCAGATCGCGGGCCAGGGATCCGACCGCCTTGGCAATCGCCTTGGGATCGGCGGTCATCGCCTTCAGCAGCTTGATCTGCTTTTCGATCCACTCCAGCTTCTGCTTGGCGAAGCCCTTCTGCTGCTGGCGGAGGATCTTCTTGCCGTCCTTGAGAGTCTCGAGCGCCTGCGTTCCGGCGTTGAGGCGGTCTTCGGTCTCGGGGGCCAGCTTGAGCAGGTCGACGGTGGCCTGGGAGCGCCGCGGCGGTGGGCGGCGTTCGAGCCCGGTCCTGAAGGCAAAGGTGTCGTTCTTGACGTCCGAAATCATCGCTCGGCTCCCCCTTCTGGGTCTCCAAGCGGCAATCATACCCCGTTTTCGCGCGGTTCGCCATCGGGTGGATGGAGGAGCGCCGCTAGCGCCGCACGCGAAAGAACGCCCGCAGCATCGCCGCCGCCTCGGCCTCGCGCAGGCCGCCATAGACCTCGGGGCGATGGTGGCAGGTGGGATGGTCGAAGACCCGCGCCCCGTGCTCGACGCCGCCGCCCTTGGGGTCGTAGGCGGCGAAGTACAGCCGCCGGATGCGGGCCAGGGAGATCGCCGCCGCGCACATCGGGCACGGCTCCAGGGTGACGTAGAGGTCGCAGCCCTCCAGCCGCGGCTCGCCCAGCGCGGCGGCGGCGGCGCGCAGCGCCAGCATCTCGGCATGGGCGGTGGGATCGGCCAGTTCCTCGACCCGATTGCCGGCGGCGGCGAGCACCGCGCCGTCCTTCGCCACCACCGCCCCCACCGGCACCTCGCCGCGGTCGGCGGCGGCACGGGCCTGGTCGAGGGCAAGGGCGAGGAGGTCGGTCATGTCCCCCGACTTATCACATTGCCGCGCCGGACGCAGGAGACTATACGAGGATCGCCGCCGCCCTCCGTTCCGAAGGTTTTCCATGCCCTCACGTCCCACCATCGGCATCACCCTCGATTCCGAAGAGCCCGGCGGGTATTCCCAACTGCCGTGGTACGCGCTGCGCAAGAACTACGGCGAGGCGGTGGCGCGGGCCGGCGGGCTGCCGGTGATGCTGCCCCATGAACCGGACTTGGCCGCCGACTATCTCGAACGCATCGACGGATTGATCGTCACCGGCGGCGCCTTCGACGTCGACCCCGCCCTGTTCGGCGCCGCCATCCGCCATGCCGCGGTGACGCTGAAGACGCGGCGCACCGAATTCGAGCTGGCCATGGTCAAGGGGGCGCTGGACAAGGACCTTCCCATCCTCGGCATCTGCGGCGGCCAGCAATTGCTCAATGTGGCGCTGGGCGGCACCCTGATCCAGCACATCCCCGACGAGGTCGACGGCGGCCTGGCGCACGAACAGGCCAACCCGCGCACCGAGCCCGGCCACGACGTCGATCTGGTCGCCGGGACCAAGCTGGCGGGCATCGCCGGCCAGGCGCGCATCGCGGTGAATTCCTCCCACCATCAGGCGGTCAAGGACGTCGCCCCCGGCTGCGTCGCCGACGCCGTCGCCCCCGACGGGGTGATCGAGGGCATCGAGGACCCGCGGCGGCGTTTCTGCATCGGCGTGCAATGGCATCCCGAATACGACCTCAGCCCCGCCGATTCGGCGCTGTTCGCCGCCCTGGTCCAGGCGTGCCGGCAATGAGCGACGAGACCAAGGGCGCCGGGACCAAGGGCGACGAGGGGGGCCCCGACAAGGAACGCATCGCCAAGCGCCTGGCCCGCGCCGGCCTGTGCTCGCGCCGCGATGCCGAGCGCTGGATCGCCGAGGGGCGGGTGGCGGTCAACGGCAAGGTGCTGACCACCCCGGCCTTCACCGTCGGCGAGGGCGACCGCATCGTCGTCAACGGCACCCCGCTGCCCGAGAACGAGCGCACCCGGCTGTTCCGCTACAACAAGCCGCCCGGCCTGGTCACCACCCACAAGGACCCCCAGGGACGGCCGACGGTGTTCGAACGCCTGCCCGAGGGCATGCCGCGGGTGGTCTCGGTCGGCCGCCTCGACCTCAAGTCCGAAGGGCTGCTGCTGCTGACCAACGACGGCACCCTGGCCCGCGAGCTGGAACTGCCGTCGCGCGGCTGGGTGCGCCGCTACCGCGTGCGGGTGCATGGCGAGGTCGATCCGGCCAAGCTGGCGACGCTGGAGAACGGCGTCACCGTCGACGGCGTCCGCTACGGCCCGATCATGGCCATGCTCGAC
>JACRFY010000183.1 GCA_016212565.1 Magnetospirillum sp.
AGGGATTCGAGGACCTCGTCGATGCCTATGCCGGCCTTTGCCGAGATCATCACCGCCTCCGAGGCGTCGAGGCCGATCACGTCCTAGATCTGCTGCTTGAAACGCTCCGGCTCGGCGGCCGGCAGGTCGATCTTGTTGAGCACCGGGACGATCTCGTGGCCGGCATCCAGGGCATGATAGACGTTGGCCAGGGTCTGCGCCTCGACGCCCTGGCTGGCGTCGACGACCAGGATCGAGCCCTCGCAGGCGGCCAGCGAGCGGCTGACCTCGTAGGCGAAGTCGACATGGCCGGGGGTGTCCATCAGGTTCAACTGATAGGTCTGGCCGTCCTGGGCGACGTAGGCCAGGCGCACCGTCTGGGCCTTGATGGTGATGCCGCGCTCGCGCTCGATGTCCATCGAGTCGAGAATCTGGTCGCGCATCTCGCGGGCCTCGATGGCGCCGCAGCGCTGGATCAGGCGGTCGGCGAGCGTCGACTTGCCGTGATCGATGTGGGCGATGATGGCGAAGTTGCGGATGTGGGTGAGCTTGGTCATTGACCCGTGGCGTGTGGAGGCTGAAGCTGCCGGAACATAGGGCGTTGCGGCGGCTTTGGGAAGCGGTTGAACGCACCCGCCGCCACCGCTAGATATCGTCGGTCCTTCCACCGCTCCGTCGGCCGGAGTAGGATCGAGGGGTCCGGCGTGGGAGAGAGTCGATGCCCGAGTCCAAGGTTACCCAACGCCGCAACCACATGGCGGCCCTGTGGGCGGCGGAATTGCTGGGGCTGATCGGCCAGGCGGCGCACGATTACGCCCGCGAGCTGGTCCATGCCCACGAGCAGGTCCCCGACGACGAAACGGTGATCCATCGCCTGGCCGCCGATCTCAAGGGCAAGGCCAGCGTCCACGAAATCCGCGCCAAGCTGGGGCAAATGCTGGCCGAGGCCCGGCGGCAGCTTCATCGCGACGAGTGAGGGGGACGGCCAAGATTCTTTTTTCCGCAGCCATGATGTGATCCGCGCGCCATCACGCTGTCGGCAGCATCTGCGATCGCTACCTCCCCCCGACGAATGCCGGAACGACCTCAAGCATGCCGGATCTGTCGCAGGTGCAAGGCGTGAGGCTCTGTTCGCAAATCGTATTGATCTCGCCACGCTTTCGCCGTCATGCCCGTGCTTGTCACGGGCATCCACGCCGGTCCGTCTGACAAACGGTGGCGGAACGGCGCGGCGTGGATGGCCGGAACAAGTCCGGCCATGACGTTATGCCATTGAAATTGCGTTGATTAGAGGCGTCAATGAGGTTCGCGAACAGAGCCAATCCAATTTTTGCGCGGGGTGCAAATGTTGGATTTTTTTCACTAGGACCTCAATTCATCCGTGCCGAATTGGGATCGGCCTGAAGCTGGGCGATCTTGCGGCGCATGGCGTCGAGCAATCCATCGATGCGGCCGCCCTGGTTGGAGACCACCGAGCCGTATTCCTGGCGGTAGGTGAAGGCCATCCAGGTGTTGGCCACCGCAAGGTCGACCACCTTGTAGCCGCCGTCGGGCTGGCGCAGGCGCCACATCAGCTTGATCGGGTCCTGCCGCTCGCGCTTGACCAGCGATTCGACCAGCACGCCGCGCTCGCCGTCGGGGGTGACCGTCACCACTTCGTGGTTGATGCTGACGGCATAGTCCTTGAAGCGCGGCGCCCAGGTATAGACCAGGATGTCCTCGAACAGGCGGATGAACTCCTGCTGCTGCTCGGCGCTGGCGCTGCGCCAGTAGCGGCCGAGGACGAAGCGCGAGATTTCCGGCATGTCGACGGCGGCGACGAACAATTCGCGGAACTTCTGCGTCCGCTCCTGGTCGGAGAGGCCCTTGACCAGCATGGTCTGCAACGCCTGATCCGCCAGACGGCCGACGAAGGCCTTGGGATCGGTGGAGGCGTCGGCGGTCAGGGCCGGCCGGACGAGCGACAGCGACAGCACGGCCGCGGCCGCGACGAGCACCAGACGGCGGGACATCATGACCATGATCAGCGCAACCCGATGGCGGTGGTCCCGACGCTGCTCAACCCGGTGTCGGGAATCTTGTCGATGTCCTTGCCGTTGGTGACTTCAGCGGCGCGCCGCTGGCGATACAGCGAGCGGACGGCAGCGTAATAGTCGATCGATTGGCGCTCGACCTCGTCGAGAACGTCGAGGTACTTCTCGCGCTTTTCAATGCCGGTCATCCCGGCGCGTGTCCACACCGCCCATTCGTAGCCGGCGCGGTCGAGGCGATAATTGACCGGATCGACCACCCATTCGACCACCAGACCGGTGGTGTCGCGGGGATTGGACGGACCCATGATCGGCAGGACGATGTACGGACCTTCGCCGACACCCCATACCGCCAGGGTCTGGCCGAAATCTTCCTCGTGCGGGGTGATGCCGCCTTCCTGGGCGACATCGAACAGGCCGCCGATGCCGAAGCCGGTGTTGAAGGCGAAGCGCATCAACGTCTGCATGGCCCGGTCGGGATCGCCCTGGAGGACGTCGTTGGCGAACACCAGCGGCGAGCGCAGGTTCTGCAGGAAGTCGCGCACCCGCTCGCGCCCGTATTGGGGCACGTATTCGCGATAGCCCTTGGCGACCGGCTTGAGCAGGGCGCGGTCGACGGCCTGGTTGAATTCGAAGATGTCGCGGTTGAGCGGCTCGAACGGGTCGTTGACCTGCACGAAATCGGCCATCGCCTCGGCGTCGTCGGCCGGGGGCGGGGTGGCGCAGCCGGCCGCCAGGGCAAGCGCGAACAGGGGAGCGGCAAGCCGCAGGCTGTACCGTCGGATCGGGAAGGAAGACATTTGG
This sequence comes from Magnetospirillum sp., assembly GCA_016212565.1. GTDB lineage: Bacteria > Pseudomonadota > Alphaproteobacteria > Rhodospirillales > Magnetospirillaceae > JACRFY01. The sequence goes on from JACRFY010000183.1 coordinate 2,814, forward strand.
TTTCTCAAGTACCTTGTTCCTTGCCTTCAAGAGCCGGACCCGAGCCGAGCCCGCGCGGACCGCCAGCCACTTCCGCGTGGTACTCCGCATCTTTGGAGGTAACACAAATCGAGGCAGGCTGGCTAGGGGGCAGAATTTGCATCGTCTGTGTGCAGGGGCCCTGTGGCATAAATGCACCACTCTTCTCGGGTGTCCAACCGATGGAGGGGCTTCATCTCCGCATAAAGATATGTTTATATGTTTTCGCAACGCGAGCGGAGGGTGGCAACGGTGGACGCGGTATTGGCGGGATTGCGGGCGGCGGCGGAGCCGACTCGGCTCCGGCTGCTGGCGTTGCTCGCCCACGGCGATTCCACCGTCAGCGAGCTGACCCACATCCTCGGCCAGAGCCAGCCGCGGGTGTCGCGCCACCTCAAGCTGATGGTCGAAGCCGGGCTGATCGAGCGTTTTCCCGAGGGGGCCTGGGCCTTCTACCGCGTCGCCGGCAAGGGACGCGGCGCCGGACTGGCCCGCCACCTGCTGCAATTGCTGCCCCCCGACGATCCCACCTTGGCGCTGGACCAGCGCCGTCTGGAGGCGATCCGCACCGCGCGCGCCGAAAAGGCGGCGGCCTATTTCCGCGACAACGCCGCCCGCTGGGACGAGATCCGCTCGCTGCACGTCGACGAGCGCGAGGTCGAGCGGGCGCTGGTCGCCGCCTTCGCCGGCCGGCGCATCCGCGATCTGGTCGACATGGGCACCGGCACCGGCCGGGTGCTGGAGGTGCTGGCCCCCTATGTCGAGCGCGCGGTGGGCATCGACCTGTCGCGCGAGATGCTGGCGGTGGCCCGCGCCAATCTCGACCGCGCCGGCCTCAGCCATTGCATGGTCCGCCAGGGCGACATCGCCCAGTTGCCGCTGCCGGCGGGGGCGGCGGACGGGGTGACCATCCATCAGGTCCTGCACTACGCCGCCGACCCCGCCATCCTGGTCGCCGAGGCGGCCCGGGTGCTGAAGCCGGGCGGGCTGCTGGTGGTGGTCGACTTCGCCCCCCACGGTCTTGAGCCCTTGCGCGACCAGCACGCCCACCGCCGCCTGGGCTTTTCCGATGCCGAGGTCGCGGCCTGGTTCACCGCCGCCGGGCTGGTGTCCGACGGCGTCACCCGCCTGCCGGGCAAGCCCCTGACCGTCGTCCTGTGGCGCGCCGCCAAACCCGCGGACGCCACCCCGCGTCCTTCCCTCGTCCAGCCGACAGGAGCCTCCCTGTGACCAGGTCCGAACTGCCGATCCTCGCCGCCTTGAAGCACCCGGTGCGGGTGTCGTTCGAGTTCTTTCCGCCCAAGACCGACAAGATGCAGGACCAGTTGTGGGACTGCATCCGCCGCCTGGAACCGCTTGGCCCCACCTTCGTCTCGGTGACCTACGGTGCCGGCGGCTCGACGCGCGAGCGCACCCACGACACCGTGGTGCGCATCGCCCGCGAGACGGCGCTGAAGCCGGCGGCGCACCTGACCTGCGTCGGCTCCAGCACCGGCGAGATCGCCGACATCGCGCGGCGCTATTGGGACGAGGGGGTCCGCCACATCGTCGCCCTGCGCGGCGACCCGCCGGAGGGCATGGCCGGCCGCTACCAGCCGACGCCGGGCGGCTATCCCTACGCGCTGGATCTGGTGGCGGGGCTGAAGAAGATTGCCGATTTCGAGATTTCGGTCGCCGCCTATCCCGAACGCCATCCCGAGGCGCCCTCGGCCGATTTCGATCTCGACTACCTCAAGCGCAAGATCGATGCCGGGGCGACGCGGGCGATCAGCCAATACTTCTTCGACATCGACGTTTTCCTCCGCTTCCGCGATCGTGCGGCAACGGCCGGGATCACGGTTCCGATCGTGCCCGGCATCCTGCCGGTGACCAATTTCGCCCAGGTGACCAAGTTCTCCGCCGCCTGCGGCGCCTCGGTGCCGGGATGGATGCAGACGCTGTTCGAGGGGCTCGACGACGACCCCGAGACCCGCCGTCTGGTCGCCGCCACCATGGCCGCCGAGCAATGCCGCGCCCTGGCCGCCGAGGGGGTGGGGGACTTCCACATCTACACCCTCAACCGCGCCGACCTCGCCTACGCGATCAGCCACATCCTCGGGGTGCGGGCGAAGTAAACGAGCCCCTCGCCCGCGTGCGGGAGAGGGGTTGGGGTGAGGGCCAGGCGGTGCGGCATGGTGACCTGGAAGCCGAAGCAGAGCATTGCGCGGGCCCGCAGCCTGCGCACCGAATTCCTCACCGAGGCCGAGAAGCGGTTATGGTTCCGCCTGCGTTCGCGCCAGATTGACGACGCTAAGTTTCGCCGCCAGCATCCGCTGGGCCCCTATGTGCTGGACTTCGTCTGCGTGGAGCGGTTGCTGGTGATCGAACTCGACGGCGGACAGCACGGTTTTCCCGCACAGGCCGCCCGGGACGACAAAAGGACGGAGTTTCTCGAAGCCCAGGGCTTCCAGGTGCTGCGCTTTTGGAACAATGACGTGATGGACAACATCGAGGGCGTGCTGGAGACGATTGCATCCGCAACCGCCGCCCGGCCCACACCCCCCGGCCCCCTCTCCCGCACGCGGGCGAGGGGGAGCAAGCCGTAAGGAAATTCGATCACATGACCAACATC
>JACRFY010000184.1 GCA_016212565.1 Magnetospirillum sp.
AACCTCGCCACTCTGCGCAAACTGGCCCTCAACATCCTCAACCGCGCCCGTCCCGGCATCTCGGTGCGCCGAAAGCGCAAACGATCAGGATGGTCCAACGACTTCGCCCGGTCCATCCTCGGCCAAATGCGATGACCGTGCCGCGGAGCATGCCATGACCTGGGACCCGGCGACCTACGGCGTCTTTGCGCAGCCGCGGCTGCGTCCGGCCCTCGACCTGATGGCCCGCATCGGCGCCGAGGCTCCCGAGCGGGTGGTCGATCTCGGCTGCGGCACCGGCAACGTCACCCGCCTGCTGGCCGCCCGTTGGCCGGCGGCAACGGTCGCGGGCCTCGATTCGTCGCCGGAAATGCTGGCGGCGGCGCGGATCGAGGCCCCCGGCATCGCCTTCACCCGCGCCGATGCCGGAACCTGGAGGCCCGAGCCCCCGGTCGACGTGCTGTTTTCCAACGCCGCCCTGCACTGGCTCGACGATCACGCCGCCCTGCTGCCGCGCCTGCTGGCGGGCGTGGCGCCGGGCGGCTGGCTGGCGGTGCAGATGCCGCGCAATCACGGCGCCCCCTCGCATACCGGGATGGTCGCCGCCGCCCGCTCCGGCCCGTGGGCGACCAAGCTGGCCCCCCTGCTGCGTCCCAGTCCGGTCGCCGAGCCGGCGGTGTACTACGACCTGCTGGCCCCGCTGGCGGCGGAGATCGACATCTGGGAAACCGAGTACCTGCACATCCTCGACGGCGCCGATCCGGTGCTGCGCTGGACCATGGGCACGGCGCTGAAGCCGCTGGTCGATGTGCTGGACGACAGCGAGCGGCCGGCCTTCCTCGCCGACTATGCCGCCCGGATGCGCGCGGCCTATCCGCCGCGCAGCGACGGCAAGACGCTGTTTCCGTTTCGACGGGTGTTCCTGGTGGCGCGGCAGAGGCCCTTGAGCGCCGCACCTTAAAATGCAATGCGGTTCAGTTAAGAGGGAAATGCATTCGTCCCAATGGCTTGGCCCGCTGTTTCAGGGGGCCTGCGACATGTTCACCACCAAGACACCAAGGCCGCCTTCGGCGGCATCGCCAAGGCACAAAGGCGCGGCGCCCCCCTTGGTGTCTTGGTGCCTTCTTGGCGTCTTGGTGGTGAATCCGCCTCCTCCGCCACCACCAGCGGCGCCCACTGGATGCAACGGGATAAGCAATCCACGCCGATCCCCAATGTCCGTCGTTACCGGGAATGGCACCGCGTGGATGGCCGTGACAAGCACGGCCATGACGATATCTATTTGATATATAATGGTTATCTGCTTAACTGAACCGTATTGACCTTAAATGTACATCGCGGCGTTCTAAGCGGTCAGGCACACCCGCCCGCCCGGCTGACGCTCCAGCCGCCCGGCGAGTTCCAGTTCCAGCAGCACGATCTGGATCAAGGGCAGCGGCAGGGCAAGACCGCGGGCGATCTCGTCGACGGTACACGGACTCGGCCCCAGCACCTCGACGACCGCGGCACGGGCCCGCACCACCTCGGTCTCTTCGGGCAACGCCGGGGCGGGACCGGCAAAGTGCGGCTTGCGTCCCTCGGCGAGCGGACGGCGCAGCAGGTCGGCGAGCACCGCCAGCACATCGTCGGCGGTCTCGGTCAGGGTGGCGCCGGTGCGGATCAGTCCGTTCGGCCCCTGGGCCCGCGGATCGAGCGGCGAGCCGGGCACGGCGAACACCTCGCGCCCCTGCTCGGCGGCAAGGCGGGCGGTGATCAGCGAGCCCGAGCGCGGGCTGGCCTCGACCACCACCACCCCCAAGGCCAGGCCGGAAACGATGCGATTGCGCCGCGGGAAGTGACTCGCCTGGGGCTGGGTGCCGGGCGGCATCTCCGACACCGCGGCGGCGCCGTCGAGGATGCGCCGGTACAGGTCGGCATTCTCGGGCGGATAGACGACGTCCAGGCCGCCGGCCATCGCCGCCACCGTTCCGCTCGCCAAGGCGCCCTCGTGCGCGGCGGCGTCGATGCCGCGGGCCAGACCCGAGGCCACCACCAGCCCGGCGCGGCCGAGGTCGGCGGCCAGACGGCGGGCAAGGTTGCGCCCGTTGATCGACGCGTTGCGCGCCCCCACCACCGCCACCATCGGCCGGGTGAGCAGCGAGGGATTGCCGCCGGCATAGAGCAGCGGCGGGGCATCCTCGGTGGCGGCCAGCCAGCGCGGATAGCCGGGCTCGCAGGCCGCCAGCGCCACCGCTCCCAAGGCGGCCGCCGTCTCCAGTTCGCGCTCGGCGGCCGCGCGGGGGCAAATGGCCAGCGGGCCGCGCCGCCCGCCGCGGCGGGCCAGATCCGGCAGCGCCGCCAGCGCCGCCGCCGCCGAACCGAACCGCTCCAGCAGGCGAAAGAAGGTGCGCGGGCCGACATTCTCGCAGCGGATCAGCCGCAGCCAATCCAAACGCTCGGAAGCCGAGAGGGGGCGGGTCGATTCATCCATGACGGGAACGATGCGCAATTGCGCGCACGCGGTCAAGGGGCGACGTGACCGCCCCGGCCGCTACCCCGGCCCGAAGCTCTGCACCAGCGAACCGACCACCAGGAACCAGCCGTCGACGAGGACGAAGAAGATCAGCTTGAACGGCAGCGCGATCATCGCCGGCGGAATCATCATCATGCCCATGCTCATCAGCACCGAGGCGATCACCATGTCGATGACGATGAAGGGCAGGAAGATGAGAAAGCCGATCTCGAACGAGCGACGCAGCTCGCTGATCATGAAGGCGGGAATCAGCGCCTTCAGCGGCACGTCCTCGGCCTTGGCCGCCGGGGCGGTGCGCGACAGGTCCATGAACAGGCCGACGTCCTGCTCGCGGACATGGCGGCTCATGAAGGCGTGCAGCGGCTTGACGGTGCGGTCGAAGGCCTGCTCTTCGCTGAGGCGGCCGTCCATGTAGGGCTTGATGCCCTCGCCCCACGACTTCTCGAAGGTCGGGGCCATCACGAAGGCGGTGAGGAACATCGCCAGGCTGACCATCACCATGTTGGGCGGGCTCTGCATGGTCCCCAGCGCCTGGCGCAGGAAGCCGAGCACGATGACGATGCGGGTGAAGCTGGTGACCATCACCAGGATCGACGGCGCCACCGACAGCACGGTGGTCAGGGCGACGATCTGGATGATGCTGGCCGAGGTGGTGTTGCCGCCGCCGCCGAGGTCGATCGACAATTGCTGCGCCGCCGCCGGCAGCGCCATTGCCGCCAGACCCAGGCCGAGCGCGGCCGCAAACGTCCGAACCTTCATCCACCGCCCCCGTCTTCCTGCGGCGCAGGGATGCCCTGCTCCACCACCACATCGGTGCCGCCCCCGACCAGCAGCACATGTTCGACGCCATCGCGGCGCACCAGCACCAGGCGCCGCTTGCCGTCGAGCGCCAGCGACTCGATCACGCCCAGGCGCCGCCGCCGTCCCACCGCACGCACCCCCAACAGGGCCCCGCCGTAGCGGCGGAACAGCCAGCCGGCGGCGACGATCATCGCCACCACCAGCGCCAGCGCGGCGACGAAACGCAGATAGGTGGCCGCATCCATCGCCCCGCCCCTCTTCTAGCCGGCCACGCCGGAGCCGTCGAGCGGCGGTTGCCGGTCGTGGATGGCGGCGGCGAGGCCGTCGAGGTCGGCGATCAGCGCTTCCATCACCCCCACCAGCCGCCGGCCGTCCTCGCGCTCCATCGCGGCCACCGTTTCACAGACGAAGCGCACCTTGGCCTCCAGCGCCGCCAGATCGACCATCGTCCCGGTTGCCAGCAGCCGCCGTGCGGCGCCGACCAGCGACACCGCCTTCTCCAACTCGGCGCGCACCAGGGCGGCGCTTCCGTTCATCGGCCGTCTCCTGCCGCCGGGGGCGGCAATTCGCCATTCGCCCGGTAGACATAGGCGAGAATCTCGGCGACGGCGACGAACGCCTCGACCGGGATCACCGTGTCGACCTCGACGGCCGCCAGGACCTGGGCGAGGTCGGGGTCCGAGCGCACCTTGACGCCGTGGGCGAAGGCCAGTTCGAGAATCTGCTCGGCGATGAAGCCCTTGCCGGTCGCCACCACCCGCGGGGCGTCGCCGAGCTCGGGCCGATAGGACAGCGCCACCGCCACCGGAGTCGCCGGACGCACCGCCGCGGCCGCTTCCGCCTCGGTCCGCTCGTCCCACAGGTCGCGGCCACCCGCCATCGCACCGTTCCGGAGTCAAAGGTTGTCGCCCGCACCGGGGCGGACCGATGGTGCTGGCTGCGCGCTTAAAAAACACTTAAGCGCTTGGAAAGACTGTTGTTCGGAATGGGCGCCAAAGTCCGACGCCGCAACTGTCGGCTTCGATTGGGCAGCGGCGGTGATGCGCTTGACACGGGGCATATCGCGTGTATACATTTGTAGACACGAGCGAACCCAAAGGATCATCACCATGAATGCAATCGAATTCGGCGCGGATGGCGCCACCACAAACGACATGGAGAGTGCAAATGAACGGGTTCGAGTGGGATGAGGACAAGAACCGCGCCACAATCGCGGAGCGTGGCATTGATTTTAATGATGTGAAATTCATTTTTTGGGACGAACCCTCGAAATCGAGGACAACAGGTTTGATTATGGTGAGGTTCGGATCGTCGCTTATGGGGAGATTTCGGGGCAGGTGTTCTCCGTCGTCTACACCATGCGTGGCGATGTCTGTCGTATCATTTCTGCAAGAAAGGCAAACCGCGATGAGCGAGAAGCGTATTACGCGGCAATCGTTGAACGCCCTCCCAGTGGGGCAGACTGACTGGGACCGGATTGCCCGCCAGTCGGACGAGGAGACCAACGCACAGGCCGCGTCCGACCCCGACACAGCTCCGCTCCTGAGCCAAGAGTGGCTGGCCCGAGCAGTCGTGGTTCCCGGCAAAAAGCCAATCAGCATTCGGCTTGATACGGATGTCCTGGAATTTTTTCAAAAGAGTGGAAAAAACTATCAGACCAGAATCAACAACGTTCTTCGCGCCTATGTCGAGGCACACAAGAAGAGTGCCTGAAATGTTTGACGACCTTCATGCGCCAACCTCGATATGCCCTGCCCGCCACCGGCAGGGCATATGCTCTTGCCTGGCCTGCAACCGGCCCATCCGGATCAGCCCGCGCCTGCGCCGATTCACCGATTCTTAAGCGAGCCGGTCCGATACTATCATCGCTGTGGCACGTGTGCGTGCCCGCTCAGGCATGGGACGACCGGCGATGTTCGAGAAACTGACCCTGCTGGCCATGGCCAGGAAGAAGATGGACTGGCTGGCCCAGCGCCAGGAAGTGGTGGCCGGAAACATCGCCAACGCCAACACGCCGAAATTCATCCCCAAGGACCTGAAGGCGCTCGACTTCAAGAGCGTCCTGGCCGAAACCAATCCGGCGGTGCGGCCGGTGGCCACCAACGCCGCCCACATCGTGCCCGAGATGCAGGATCCCAACACGGTGTTGAGCCAGAAGAAGACCTACGAATCTTCGCCCGACGGCAACGCCGTGGTGCTCGAAGAGCAGATGGCCAAGCTGGGCGAGGCCAAGTCCGCGTACGATACCGCCGCCAATCTGTTCCAGAAGCAGGTGCGCATGCTGCGCCTCGCCATCACCAGCCGCGGCTAGGGGGAGCCATGGACGAGCTGTCGAAGAGCAACGCCATCGCCATCGCCGCCATGAAGGCGCAGTCGCAGCGCCTGCGGGTGATCTCGGAGAACATGGCCAACGCCGATTCGCTGGCCCAGACTCCGGACGGCACCCCCTACAAGCGCAAGGTGGTGACGTTCAAGAACGAACTCGACCGCGCCACCGGGGTCAACAAGGTGGTGGTCGACAAGGTGCGGCCCGACGCCTCGGAGTTCAACCGCCGCTACGACCCCAAGCATCCGGCGGCCGACCGCGACGGCTACGTCCTGGCCCCCAACGTCAATCCGCTGATCGAGATGATGGACATGCGCGAGGCCCAGCGCAGCTACGAAGCCAATCTCAACGTCATCAGCACCTCGAAGAGCATGCTGTCGCGCACCGTCGAAATGTTGCGCTAGACGTAGCGCCGAACCGGGAACCCTCGCCATGACCCGCATCACCGACGCCATCAACGCCTATTCCGCCTTTGCCAAAGCCCCGGTCGGCGGGGGCATGGAGGCCCGCGACGATGCCGCCGCGGCCCCCGGCTCCGACTTCGCCAGCGTGCTCAAGGATGCCGCCAAGGTCGCGGTCGGCTCGCTGAAGGAGGGCGAACAGGCCACCGCCGCCGGCCTGACCGGCAAGGCCGACATCCGCGACGTGGTCGCCGCGGTCAACAACGCCGAACTGACTCTCGAAACGGTGGTCGCGGTCCGCGACAAGGTGATCAACGCCTACAACGAAATCATGCGCATGCCGATCTGAGCCGCCCGCCGTGACCGAGGCCGATCTGATCGAAATCGCCCGCGACACGCTGTTCACCATGATCGTGGTGTCGGCGCCGGCCTTGCTGGTGGCCCTGGCGGTCGGCGTGGCCATCGCCGTGCTGCAATCGGTCACCCAGTTGCAGGAGGCGACGCTGACCTTCGTACCGAAGGTGCTGGCGATCTTCCTGTCGCTGATCATCTTCCTGCCGTTCATGCTGCACACCATGACCGATTTCTGGCGTCACCTGATGGACCGCATCGCCCATGGCGGCGGCTGAGTGCGCCGGCCGTGTTGAGCGACATCCTCGCCCTCGACATCTACCAATTCTTCTTCCTCGTCTCGCGCATCGGCGCGGCGCTGATGGTGATGCCCGGCTGGGGCAGCCGCATGGCCCCGGCGAAGATCCGCCTCGGCCTGACCCTGGCCATCGCCTTCCTGCTGCTGCCGGTGCTGGGAGCGCAGATCCCGCCGATGCCCAAGCATCCCGGCGGATTGGTGGCGCTGATCGTCCCCGAGGTGATCGTCGGCGGGTTTCTCGGCCTGATCGCCCAGGCGCTGATGGCGTCGCTGCACATCGCCGGAACCTTCATCGGCTTCCAGACCGGGCTTACCAACGCCTTTTCGTTCGACACCGTCGCCGAGCAGCAGAGCCAGCTCTTCACCACCTTTCTCGCCAATCTCGCCCTGGTGGTGATCTTCGCCACCGATCTGCATCACCTGATGCTGCGCGCGGTGGTCGATTCGTATACGCTGTTCGTGCCCGGGGCTCCGTTGCCGCTGGGCGATTTCGCCGAGATGGCCGGCCACACCATCGGCAATGCCTTCGCGCTCGGCCTGCGCATGGCGGCGCCGGTGCTGGTGTTCGGGCTGGTGTTCTATGCCGGGCTGGGATTGCTGTCGCGATTGGTGCCGCAGATGCAGGTGTTCTTCGTCGCCCTGCCGGTGCAGATCGGCGTCGGCCTGTGGATGATGATGGTGGCGCTGCCGCTGATGCTGGCGCTGTTCCGCGGCTTTTTCGAGGATGGCCTGATGCCCTTCCTGACGCCGAGGTGAGCGGATGGCCGAGGACAGCGACGACAAGACAGAGGAGCCGACATCCAAACGGCTGGAACAGGCGCGCGAGAAAGGCGACGTTCCCCAATCGACCGAGGTCCGATCCTGGGCGTCGCTGGCCGCCGGCCTGATCATCATCGGCATGCTGGCGCCGAAGCTGGGACGGGACATCAAGGCCGCCGTGCTGCCGCTGATCGACCATCCCCATGCCTTCACCGTCGACGCCGACAGCCTGCCGCCGCTGCTGTTCGACCTGTCGATCAAGGTGCTGATCGCCCTGGCCTGGCCGCTGCTGACGGTGATCGTCGTCACCGTGGTGGCGATGGTGGCCCAGACCGGCGGGCTGATGTGGGTCCCCACCAAACTGACGCCCGACTTCAACCGCCTCAATCCGCTGGCGGGCTTGAAGCGCCAGTTCTCGGTGAACCAGTTGATCGAGTTGGGCAAGCAGTTGCTCAAACTGGCGGTGGTCGGCGGGCTGATGCTGTGGATGGTGTGGCCACGCTTCCCCGAATACCAGGAGCTGGCCTCCCTGGATCTGCCGGGCATCCTCGCCTATCTCTCCGACCAGGTGTATTCCCTGGTGCTGCTGGTGGTGGTGCTGGTGACCATCCTCACCGTCGGCGATTTCCTGCTCCAACGCTGGCGCTTCATGGAGAAGATGCGCATGAGCAAGCAGGAGGTGCGCGACGAGCATAAGCAGCAGGAAGGCGACCCGATGGTCAAGGGGCGCCTGCGCAGCCTGCGCGTCAAGCGGGCCCGCCAGCGCATGATGTCGGCCGTGCCGGCCGCCGACGTGGTGGTGACCAACCCCACCCACTTCGCGGTGGCCCTCAAATACGACATGGAGACCATGGCGGCACCGGTGCTGGTGGCCAAGGGCGCCGACCTGATCGCCAAGCGGATTCGCGAAATCGCCGAGGAGAACGAGGTGCCGGTGGTCGAAAATCCGCCGCTGGCCCGCGCCCTCTTCGCCACCGTCGAACTGGACCAGGAAGTGCCGCAGGAACATTACAAGGCGGTGGCCGAGGTGATCGGCTACGTCATGCGCCTCAAGGGACAACTTGCGCACTGACTGGGTCGCCGGCCCGCTGCCCTGGGTCCTGGGGGCGGCGGCGGCGCTGACGGGGCTGGCCACCACCATCGGCGGCCCCGGCGCCACGCCCGCCTGGGTCGCCGCGGCCGCCACCCTGGGCGTCTCCGCCATCCTGGCGCTGCGGGCCCGCCAGGCCCGCGGCGCCGCGGCGCAGGGTCGCGCCTTGGCCGCCGCCCTCGCATCCGTAACCCGCGCCGTGCTGGTGGGGGGCGACGACGGCGCCGAGCTGGTGCGCAACGCCGCCGCCCGCCGCCTGCTCGGCCCGGCCGCCGCCCCGCTGGCGCCGCTGTTCGAGCGTGCCCGCGGCGACGAACGCGCCACCATCGAGCTGGAACGCCTGACCGCCGCCGCCGCCGCCGGCGCCCTGCGCCACACCGAAGTGGCGGTGGCCCTGCCCGGCGGCGGCCGCGAGTGGCTGGCCATGGAGGTCCGCCCGCTGGGAGCGGCCGGCGGCCTGGCGTGGAGCGCCGAGGACGTCACCGCGCGACGGGCCATCGAGGAGACCTTGCGCCACGAGAACGAAGTGCTGGCCGATTTCGTCGACTTCCTGCCCGTCGGCGCCTATTCGGCCGACGCCGACGGCATCGCCCGCTGGGTCAACCATCGCCTGGCCGAGTGGCTGGGCCGCTCGCAGACCGACCTCGCCGGCCGCTCGCTGCGGGAGATCCTCGGCACCGTCCCCGATCCCGAGGACGAGCGGGCGGAAATGCGCCTGGTGGGGCGCAACGGCGAGATCTTCCCCGTAGTGGTCGCCCATTCGGTCTACGACGAGGGCGGCGAGATCTTCACCCGCTCGGTGGTGATGCGCGACCTGGTCCCCGAGCACCAGCGCGAACGGGCGCTTCGCGCCGCCGAGCGGCGCTTCCGCTGGCTGTTCGACGATGCCCCGGTGGGCATCGCCCTGGTCGACCTCGACGGCGCCATCGGCACCGCCAACCTGGCCTTGCAGGCGATGGTCGGCCAGGGTCTCGACGCGCTGGCCGGGCGCCCGGTCGCCGACCTGATCGCCGAGGACGCGCGCGGCGGGGCCATCGAGGAACTGGGCAAGGTGCTGGCCGGCTCGATCACCGCCACCCACCTGGAGGTGAAGATCAGGGGCCGCCGCGACCTGATCGCCCAGCTGTTCGTCAGTCCCACCCACGAAGAGGGCGAGATCTCCGGCCTGGTGGTCCACTTCATCGACGCCACCGAGCAACGCAACCTCGAACTCCAATTCGCCCAGTCGCAGAAGATGCAGGCGATGGGCCAGCTGGCCGGGGGCGTCGCCCACGACTTCAACAACCTGCTGACGGCGATGATCGGCTTCTGCGACCTGCTGTTGCAGCGCCACGGCGCCGGCGATCCCAGCTTCGCCGACATCATGCAGATCCGCCAGAACGCCAACCGCGCCGCCGCCCTGGTGCGCCAGTTGCTGGCCTTCTCGCGCCGGCAGGCCTTGCAGCCCCGCCTGCTCAACGTCACCGACGCCCTGGCCGACCTGCACAATCTGCTGCGCCGCCTGCTGGGCGAGACCATCGAACTGCGCATGGTCCACGGCCGCCAGTTGGGGGTGGTGCGGGTCGATCCCGGCCAGTTCGACCAGGTGATCATCAACCTCGCCGTCAATGCCCGCGACGCCATGCCCGGCGGCGGCACCCTGACCATCCGCACCAGCGCGGTGCGCGTCGACCAGCCGGTCCAGCGCGGCCCCGAACTGATGCCGGCCGGCGACTATCTGCTGATCGAGGTTGCCGACACCGGCACCGGCATCTCGCGCGACAACCTCGGCCGCATCTTCGAGCCGTTCTTCTCCACCAAGGAGGTGGGCGCCGGCACCGGCCTCGGCCTGTCGACCGTCTACGGCATCGTCCGCCAGACCGAGGGCTTCGTCGTCGTCGACAGCGAGGTCGGCCAGGGCGCGACCTTCTCCATCTACCTGCCCCGCGTCCAGGCCGAGGTCGATGCCCCCAAGGCCGCCCGGCTCGGCGACGATACCCCGGCCGATCTGACCGGCACCGGCACCGTGCTGCTGGTCGAAGACGAGGACGCGGTCCGCCTGTTCGGCGCCCGGGCGCTGAAGAACAAGGGCTACCGCGTCATCGAGGCCCGCTCGGGCGAACAGGCGCTCGACGTGCTGCGCGGCACCGAGACCATCGACGTCCTGGTCTCGGACGTGGTGATGCCGGGCATGGACGGCGTCACCCTCGCCCGTCTGGTGCGGATGGAACGGCCGGCGATCAAGGTGGTGCTGATGTCCGGCTATTCCGAAGACGTCGCCCGCAACGGCATCGACCCCGCCGAAGGCATCGCCTTCCTGCCCAAACCGTTCTCGCTCAAACAACTGGCCGGAGCGGTCAAGCAGGCGATCGGGCGGTAGGGGGGGCCTGCCGGTTTTGAAGACGGGTTCGAGCGAGTTTCACTCCGCGCCGAAGGCGGGGTGGAAGCGGATCGTTCCCTCGGGAACCGACGCTCCCAACGAGACCCCCATCACGAATTGATCGGGCACCCCCTCGTGCGTCAGCCCCGCGCGCGCGGCGAAGCCGAAGCGGCCGTAAAAGGCCGGATCGCCCACCAGGACGCAACCCGGCGCGCCGAGCCGGCGGGCGCGTTCCAGCGCCGCCTCCACCAGGGCGCGACCGATCCCGCGGCGCTGGCGATCCGGGCGCACGGCCACCGGCCCCGCGCCCAGCCAGTCGCCGAACGCCCCGCCGATCGTCACGTGCGACAGGACGATGTGGCCGACGACGGCCCCCTCCTCCTCCGCGACCAGGGCGACGGTCATGGCGCCCGCCGTCCGCAGGGCGTCGTAGATCGCGACCTCCGTCTGGCGGCTGTACGGCATCGGTTCGAACGCCGCGGCGATCACCTCGCGGATCGCGGGGATGTCGCCGGGGTTCTCATCGCGAATGATCATGCTTTTTCTCCGAAGTCTCGTTCGCCCGTTCGAAAGGGCGTGGGTCGGGACGTCGGGTTCGTCGCCGGAAACGACGTTCGCGTTGTCCATGGTTTGGAATGGGGACCATTTCGATCGGAATCCGACGACAAGCCCGAACACCACCGCCCGGCGGACGCGATCGTCCCCGGCCCGGTGTCTCGATCCGCTCCGCTCACGCGGAACGGCTGCGGTCGCCCGCGGATTCCGACATACACTCTCCGACACGGAACACCCGTCGGACGGAGCCGTCCGACGATGGCGGAAGGTTACGCCGCCCCGCGCCGCACCGCAACGCCCATGACATGCCCGCATCCGAGCCGACCGCCGCTACGGCGGGCGCGGATACCACGCATGTGATCATCCGCATTTATACCCCGAGTCCATGAATGCCCGACAAAAAGCGCGGGTTGACAGCTTCGGCGAAATGGATTCGGCTACTGGAATGATTGACGGCCCCACCACGCCTTGACGGGTTTGGCGCGCTCCGGTTGAATGCCGGCCACGCCGCCTGGCGGCTTGGCGCAATTGAAGGAGAGCAGATGACGGCAGCCATAGCAGCTTTCGACCGGGGCGCGAGTGCGTACGACGAGGCCAGGCGGCGCCTCATCCCCACCTTCGATGCCTTCTACGGCGCTGGGGTCGGCCAACTTGGCTTCGCCGCCGGTGACGCGCCGCACATCCTTGATCTCGGTGCCGGCACCGGTCTGCTCTCGGCGGCGATCCGACGGGCGCTTCCCAAGGCCCACCTCACCCTGGTGGACGCCGCCCCTGCCATGATCGAACTGGCGCGGCAACGGTTCGCGGGTGCCGAACGCATCAGCTTTCTTGCGTCCGACTACAGCCTGGGATTGCCGACCGGCCCCTTCGATGCGGTGGTATCGGCCCTGTCGATCCATCATCTCGACCATTCGGCCAAACACCGCCTGTTCGGTGCGGCGTTCGATGCCCTGGTCCCCGGTGGAATATTCGTCAACCTCGATCAGGTGCTCGCGCCGACGCCCGAGCAAGCCGACAGGAACCGGCAGAAGTGGCGCCTGGATTGCACCCGGGCCGGCGCGACCGCGCAGGAGCTTGCGGACGCCGAGGAGCGCATGCGACACGACATACTGGCGCCGCTGATCGACCAACTGAACTGGCTGAACGAAGTTGGTTTCGTTGCCGTGGATATCGCTTTCAAGGACGGCTGGTGGGCGGTCTATTCCGGGCGGAAGCCGTAGCCGGCCTCTGGAAAAAGGGGCCGGCGTTGCATTGACGCCCGTTATGGCCGATCCCGCTGTCTTCGGTGACGATCGTTGCGGCGGTCGGGCGAGGCTGTTTCACCACCAAGACGCCAAGAAAAAAGCAAGCCGCCAAGAGAGTCGCCCCCTTGGCGGTCAACCTGAGACAACGGGATAAGCCATGGCTGGTTATCGCCATGTGCGGGCAGAAAGAAAATCACGACCAGACGCAGAGATACCGTCCACGTGTCGGCATTCTCGGCTCCCTGCCGCGATGCGTCTCCGTGGGCACGATATCTCTGCGTCTCCGTGCCGCCGTGGCCGACCGTTCGCCGGGCTACTTCTGCTGCTGTTGCTGGCGTTGCTGCTCCTCGGGGGTCTGCGCCTGCTGGGTGGGGGCCCCCTCCCAGAAGGCACTGATGCGCTGGCGCGCCTGCGGGTTGTCGAGGGCCTCGTCGGCGGGGAGCGACGGCGCCTGGGCCAGGGTCTGGCGGTCGGCGTTGAGGGTGAAGGTCTCCGGCTGGTTGGCCGCCTGCAACCGCTCCCACGGCACGGCGACGTTCTTCTCGCCGACGCCGAGGAAGCCGCCGACGCCGACGATGGCGAAGGCCACCTGGCCGCTCTTCATGTCGACCACCAGATCGCGGATGTCGCCGATGGTTTCGCCCTGGGGCGAGTGGACCTTGGCGCCCTGGATCTTGTCGGCCTGGGCCATCGACAACTGGTTGAGCGGCCGGTCGTCGATGTCCTGGCTGCTCCTGGACTGGGCCCGATCGTCGCTCGGGCTCTGCGCCTGCTGGGCCAGGGCGGGACCCGTCAACGCCAGCGCGACCGCCATGGTGGTCACGATCCGATGCATCATCCGCTCCTCCTCTGTCGGTGAATGACGTCAAAGAGGCCGACGCCCGGCCACCGCCGCGGCGGTCAGCCGGTGCGGTGTGCCGTGGCGCGGCAACGGAGGCGCCTCCTCCGCCGCCGTTTCCCCATCCATCAGCCGGCGCAGCCGCCGGCGGGCCCGCGACAGCCGCGACTTCACCGTGCCCATCGGCACCCCCAGCGCGGTGGCGGCGTCCTCGTATTGCATGCCGTCGAGTCCGACCATCAGCACCACCTGCTGCTCCTGCGCCGGCAGGTGGTCGAAGGCGCGGGCGAGGTCGGTCAGGGTCACGCTGTGCATCTGCCGCGCCGGGCAGGCCAGGTGGCTGTGCTCGTCGAGCAGCGGCACCATGGTGCCCACCGAGCCGTGGCGCAGATACTGGTTGATGTAGAGATTATGGAGAATGGTGAACAGCCAGGCGCGAAGATTGGTTCCTTGCCGCCACAGATGCTCGCGGGAAATCGCCCGCTCCAGGCAATCCTGGACAAGATCCTCGGCATGGATGGAATCGCGGACAAGAACACGGGCGTAGCGGCGGAGATTTGGAATATGCTCAGAGACCTGATCGCCAAAGCCCGGCATCTTCACCACCTCGTTGCGTCTATGGAGAGCGCGCCGCGTCCGACTTTTCTTTGTCCATCTCTTTGCGGATCACGGTATTCCCCGCTCAGTGCTTCGAAAGGTGTGCAGCGCCCTGGAGAAAAGTAAGCTAAGCTGAGGGGGTAACCCCGCAGGAAGGTCGTGCATCCCCGGACTCCCCCCTCCCGGCCGATGTGGACGAAGGGCTGCGGTCGGCGGCCGTGGCCTTGAGGTTCCTTCAGGGCGGCGATGTTCATCGCGGTCTCCCCCTTCCGGCGAGACGGCTCTTCCCCGTTCGGGATCGCTCCGACGCGCCGTGCGCCTCCCCCCGATGACGCCACCCGCGCCGGGCTCGACTGTGGTGGCATGGCGGGCGTTCCAGGACCATCGAGGAAGGCTCCTTCCATGCCGCAAGCGAAAGCTCCCAGCGTCTTGATGACCGTCGAGCCGCCCGGCAGCGCGTGGGCGCACGTCGAGACCCTGGTCCGTGCCCTGGCGGCCCTGGGGGCGGAGGTCACGGTGGCGGCGGTCCCGCCGCTGCGGGCCGGGCAGCGGCTGGAATTCGCCGCCATTCCCGGCGTCGAGCTGCTGGCCTGTCCGGTGCCGGTGGCCACTGCCGCCGACCATCTCGCCCGCCGCTCCGCCGTCGCCGAGTGGTTGCTGGGCGTCGAGGAGGTGCTGAACCCCGACGTCATCCACCTCACCGGCTACCTGCATGCCGGCCTGCCGTGGTGCGGCCGGGTGCTGGTCGGCTGCACCCCGGGCGCCGGCGCCGCCTATGGGCGGCTGACCATCGAGCAGCGGCGGGTCTGCCGCCAGGCCTTCCAGCACGGGCTGCGCGGCGCCGATCTGGTCGTCACCCCCACCGAGGCGATGATGGCGGCGCTGACGCGCAATTTCGGCCATCTGCACGGACGGGTGATCCGCGACGGCCGCGATCCGGCCCGCTATGCCCCGGCGGTGAAGGAGCCGGTGGTGCTGGCGGTGGGGGCGGTGCGCGACGAGCCGGCGTTGCCCTCGCCCATCGAGCGCGCCGCGCCGCAGGTGGCGTGGCCGGTGGTGGTGGCCGGCGAGCAGCTCGACGGCGACGGCCGTCCGTTGCGGCTGGGCGGCGTCTCGTCGCTGGGCCGGCTGCATCCGGCGCAACTGGTGCCGTGGTTCAATCGCGCCGCCGTCTATGTCGCCAGCGGTGCCGAGGGCGCGGGAACCGCGGTGCCCGAGGCTGCCTTGGCCGGCTGTGCCCTGGTGCTGGGCGACACCCCGGCGCTCCGCGAACAGTGGAGCGGCACGGCGGTGTTCGTCCCGCCGCACGATCCGGACGCCCTGGCGACGGCGCTCTCGGCCCTGGTCGGCGACGTCCGCCTGCGCGAGGCGATCGGCCTGGCCGCCCGGCGCCGGGCCCTGACCCATCCGGCGGCGGCGATGGGCGAGGCCTATCTCGGCGCTTACCGCGCCCTGATGGCCGCGCGGGCGCGCAATCAGTTCGCCGAGGAGGGCCTGCGGGGATAGGCCCCGCCGATCCCTTGCCCCCGTCCCCTTGCGCCCGAATTGCCCCTTTCCCCGGTTTCGCGTATGATGCCTCGCTAATACGCCATACGGCCTTCGGCCGGCGGCGGATTGGGGGGCATCATGGACATCACCAACTGTCACATCCACCTGTTCACCCTCGACCACGTTCCCGACCGCTTTCTCCCCGCACCGGTGATGGCGCTGGCCAAGGTGGGATGGATCCGCCGCGCCATCAGCCGCGCCTTGCGCCGCGTCGATCCGTTTTCCAGCCGCGATCTGTTCGAGCGCTATGCCCGCTTCCTCACCATCACCGGCGAGAAGGGCCAGCGCGAGGTGTTCGCCGACGTGCGCCGCTACTACCCCGGCAGCACCCGTTTCGTCGCCCTGCCGATGGACATGTCGCGGATGGGCCGCGGTGCCCCGGCCGCGGACATCGTCGCCCAGCACGACGAATTGGCGGAGGTGGCGAGGACGTTTCCCGGCCTGGTGATCCCCTTCGCCGCCATCGATCCGCGCCGCGACGACCGCGAGGCGGTGTTCGACCACGCCTTCGCCACCCTGGGCTTCCGCGGCATCAAGCTCTATCCGCCGCTGGGCTATGCCCCCAGCCATCCGTTTCTGATGGAGGCGGTCTATCCCTATTGCGTCGCCCACGGCCTGCCGGTGACCGCGCATTGCTCGCGCGGCGGGGTGCGGCACAAGGACCTGTCGGTGGACGAGGCCGCAGCCCTGGCCGCACCGGATGCCTGGCTGCCGGTGCTGGAGGCCTTTCCCACCCTGCGCCTGTGCCTGGCCCATTTCGGCGGCATCGAGGACTGGCGCCGCTATGATCGCCCCGACAGCTGGCTGAGGACGATCGAGGCGATGATCGCCTCGGGCCGCTTCGTCAACCTTTACACCGATCTGTCCTACACCAGCTTCTTCCTGCCGGAAATCGTGCCGCGGCTGAATGCCCTGCTGGCCGATCCGGCCCTGCGCGAGCGGGTGATGTTCGGCTCGGACTTCTACATGGCCGAGCAGGCGAACCTCAGCGAGCGGACGGTGCCCGAGAAGCTGCGCAAGGCGGTGGGCGAGACGCTGTTCGTGAAACTGGCCGACGAGAATCCGCAACGCTTCCTCGGTGCCGCCGGTGCCGCGCTGCCGCGTCTGAAGGAAGGGGTGCCCGTCGCCTGAGGCCTCTTGCATCGCCCCCGCCGTTGCTGCCAGCATCGCCGCAGCGGCAATCGGGGTAACGGGGGCAACCGGGGTGATATGGGCATGAGCGAGGACATCGAGGCGCGCCACAAGGAAAAGATGGCGCGCAAGAAGGCATCGCGCGACAAGCTGATGGCGCGCAAGCAGGGCGAGCAGGGGCTGCTGATCGTTCACACCGGACCGGGCAAGGGCAAATCGACCGCCGCCTTCGGCATGGTGCTGCGCTGCGTCGGCCACGGCCTGAAGGCGGGCGTGGTGCAATTCATCAAGGGGGCCTGGGACACCGCCGAGCGCCGGGTTCTCGAAGGCTTCGGGGCGGCGGTGACCTTCAAGGCGATGGGCGAGGGCTTCACCTGGGAGACCCAGGACCGCAGCCGCGACATTGCCGCCGCCGAGCGCGCCTGGGCCGAGGCGGCGGCGATGCTGGCCGATCCCGCCTATCGCATGGTGGTGCTCGACGAGCTCAACGTCGCGCTGCGTTACGATTACCTGGCGGTGGAGACGGTGCTGGCGGCGCTCGCCGCCCGGCCCCCCGGCCAGCACGTGGTGGTCACCGGCCGCAATGCCCTGCCGCCGCTGGTCGAGGCGGCCGATCTGGTCACCGAGATGCAGATGATCAAGCATCCGTTCAAGGCCGGCATCAAGGCGCAGCCGGGAGTGGAATTCTGATGATCCGCATCACCGGCCGGATCTGGATCGACGAGACGGCGATCGTCGAGACCTTCTCGCGCGCCTCGGGTCCCGGCGGGCAGAACGTCAACAAGGTCGAGACCGCGGTCCAGTTGCGCTTCGACACCCGCGTGCTGCCCGAGGACATGCGCGAGCGTCTCGCCCGCCTGGCCGGCAGCCGGTTGACTCTCGACGGCATCCTGATCATCGCCGCCCAGACCCATCGCAGCCAGGAACGCAACCGCGCCGAGGCGATGGACAAGCTGGTGGCGATGCTGCAAGAGGCGGCCAAACGGCCGATCATCCGCCGCCCCACGCGCCCGACCAAGGGCTCGCAGGAGCGGCGGCTGGACTCGAAGAGCAAGCGCTCGACGGTCAAGAGCCAGCGCCGCACCCGCCCGGACGAGGGATAGACATGACCGCATTGCGCACCGCCCTCCAACGTCTGATCACCTCAGAATCCCGCTATGCCAAGAGTCTGGAAGGGCGCGGCGAATTCGGCCGCGCCAAGCTTGCCTGGGCGGCCCTGGTCGAGATCAAGCGCGCCCTGGCCTCGGTCGACGGCGACGATATCCCCCGTCTGCTCGACGCCCTCACCGCGGCGCGGCGGGACTACGTCGAGTGCTGGGACGACGAGGACGGCATCGGCACCTCGACCTTTGCGCGCGCCTTCGAGCTCCTCGACGACGCCGCGCGTTAACCATTCCGCCGCACGGCTCGGCTAGACTGCCGCGGCAAGGGTAAGGAGAGCCGATCCGTGACCAAGGGCTGGCGCGACGCCGTCGCCGTCTATCTCGACCGCCGGGTGGTGACGGTGATGCTGCTGGGGTTCGCCAGCGGCCTGCCGCTGCTGCTGACCTTCTCCACCCTCTCGGCATGGCTGAAGAGCGAAGGCATCAGCCGCACCGCCATCGGCCTGTTCGCCCTGGTCGGCACGCCCTATGCCTTCAAGGTCGTGTGGTCGCCGCTGATCGACCGCCTGCCGCTGCCGCTGTTGACCCGCTGGCTGGGGCGGCGGCGAAGCTGGGGGCTGTTGATCCAGATTCTGCTGATCGCCTGCATCCTGGCGTTGGGGGCCTGCGATCCCACCCGCG
>JACRFY010000181.1 GCA_016212565.1 Magnetospirillum sp.
GCGACCTGCAGGCGGCGACGGTGATCGACGACATCGCCGCCTGGATCGCCAATCCCGCCGCGCCGCTGCCCTCGGGCGCCGACACGCGGGCGCGGGCGAAAATGGCGGAGCGGCGGGGATAGCGGCGGGGAGGCCGAAAGCCACCATGACCATACTCACCCCAGATACCGCTGCCGGATATGCGCCGTGAACACCGCCGGGTCGAGCGGGCGGCCGGTGGCGTCGGCGACCAGCTCGGCGGTCGACAGCACCGAGCCATGGCCGTGAATCTTCTCCTTCAGCCACCCCAGCAGCGGCCGGAAGTCGCCGGCGCCGACGCCGGGCAGGATCCCCGGCACCTGCGCGCAGGCGGCGGCGAACAACTGGGCGGCGGTCATCGCCCCCAGGGTGTAGGTGGGGAAATAGCCCCAGGCGCCGCAATACCAGTGGATGTCCTGAAGACAGCCGAGCCGGTCGTCGGGCGGCACGATCCCCAGCACCTGGCGATAGCCGTCGTTCCACGCCGCCGGCAGATCGGCGGTCGACAGGCTGCCGGCGATCAGCGCCTGCTCCAGGCGGGTGCGAACGATGACGTGGGCGGGATAGGTGACCTCGTCGGCGGAGACGCGGATGAAGTCGCGCTTCACCACCAGGCCGAGGCGATGCAGGTTGTCGGCCTCCCAGGCCGGTCCCTGGCCGGCAAAGGCAGCCTTCAGCTTCGGTGCCGCCCAGGCGACGAAGGGCTGCGAGCGGCAGGCCTGCATCTCCATCAGCAGCGATTGGCTTTCGTGCATCACCATGCCGCGGGCGCGGCCGACCGGCTGGTGGCGCCACCGTCCGCCGGGGAGGCCGAAATCGTACAGCGCATGGCCGGTCTCGTGCAGCACCCCCATCAGTCCGGAGGCGAAGTCGTCCTCGTCGTAGCGGGTGGTGATGCGCACGTCCTCGGGAGTGCCGCCGCAGAAGGGGTGGCACGAGACGTCGAGGCGGCCGTGGCGGAAGTCGAAGCCCAGCGCGGTCATCAACTCGATGCCCATCGCCTTCTGCGCCGCGACGGGGAACGGCCCCGCCGGCACCAGCGGCGCCGGCCGCGTCGCCTGGGCGGCAAGGACGGCATCGATCAGCGGCGGCAGGGCGGCGGCGAGGGCATCGAACACCGGGGCGATATCGGCGGCGCGGCCCATCGGCTCGTACTGGTCGAGCAAGGCGTCGTAGGCCGACACCCCCAGCGCCTCGGCCTTGGCGGCGGCGGTTTCGCGCACCAGCGCCAGCAAGGCGTCGAGGCGGGGGCGCACCCGGGCGAAGTCGGCCGCCGGCCGGGCCTCGCGCCACACCGTCTCGCAGGCCGCCTCGGCCACCGCCAGGGCCTCGACCAGGGCGGCGGGGACGGCGGCGGCATGGGTCCAATCGCGGCGCATCTCGCGCAGATTGGCGCTCTGCCACGGATCGAGCGTCTCGCTGGCCGCCTGGTCGAGCAGGTCGGGCACCTCGGGCGCCGTCAGCAGGCCATGGGCCATCGCCTTCAGCAACGCCCGCTGCTCGCCCCGCGCCGCTGCACCACCATCGGGCATCATCGTCGCCATGTCCCACTGCAAAACAGAGGTGGTGTCGCCGAGGATACTCAACTTCCGGAATAGCTCTTCCAGCCGGGGGTAGGCGGGGTGTTTCGGCATCGGCGGGCAGTCCCATATTGCAGGTGCGAAGGCACGCGGTGCCCGACGACCATAGATCAGGCTTCCGGGTGTTGGGAACCCGCATTCCGGGGTAGAATTCTTCCTTCGATTTCGGCTGAGGATGACCGATATGGCCAAACCGGTATTCGCCGTCGTGCTGTCGGGGTGTGGCGTCATGGATGGATCGGAAATCCATGAAACGGTCCTCGCCCTGCTGGCCATCGACCGCCAGGGCGGTGTCGCCCAGTGTTTCGCCCCCGACATCGATCAGCTCGACGTCATCGACCACCGCACCCAGCGGGCGGTTGCCGGCGAGAGGCGCAACGTGCTGGCCGAATCGGCACGCATCGCCCGCGGCCGCATCAAGCCGCTGTCGGCCTTCGATCCGGCCAAGGCCGACGGTCTCGTCTTCCCCGGCGGCTATGGTGCGGCGAAGAACCTGTGCTCGTTCGCCCTCGACGGTCCCGACTGCACCATCGATCCCGATGTCGAGCGGGCGATCCGCGGCATGGCCGCCGCCGGCAAGCCGATCGGCGCCCTGTGCATCGCCCCGGTCCTGCTCGCCCGTCTTCTCGCCCCCGTCGAGGTCACCGTCGGCAACGACGCCGGGACCGCCTCGGCCATCGAGCAGATGGGCGCCCGCCACCGCGTCGCCGGTCACGGCGAGGTGGTGATCGACCGCGTGCGCAAGGTGGTGTCCTGTCCGTGCTACATGCTCGACGCCACGGTGAGCCAGATCGCCGACGATGCCCATGCGGCGGTGGCGGCGATGCTGGAGATGATGGGGTAGCGCCTCTCCCAACCGCGTGACTGGCCGCCGTCGCCACCATGCCCACATGGCGGAGACCACCGCCAACGGAGCGCCGCCGATGGGAGACAAGCCCGCCGCCACCCCCCCACCCCCACCCCCGTCTCCGCCCGAGCCGGTCGATCCCATCGACCAGGCCGGCGAGGATTCCTTCCCCGCCAGCGATCCGCCCTCGACCTCGCCGGTGACCCATACCGGCCAGCCGCGGCCGGGGCCGGTGCGACCACCGCAATAGGGCGACACAGGGCAATCGGGTGAAGGGATGCGGTCTCATAAACAAGGTCGTCATCCCCGCGACGGCGGGGATCCAGGCGTCCGCGGGCGTGATCTTCGGCCTTCCGCATCATCCGTCCCGACCATGGATCCCCGCCTTCGCGGGGATGACGGACATTGCAAAGGACTGCGGTCCTTCACCCGATTGCCCTGAGGGCGACACGCGCGGGGTTGACTCGCCCCACCCTCCCCATTCACCCTTCACGGTCGGATGCCGGGAGAGATCGTCATGCACAATCACGTCACCGGACTGGACCATGTGGTGATCGCCGTCCGCGATCTGGCCGCGGCCGCGGCGGTGTGGACTCGCCTGGGCTTCGCCGTCACGCCCAAGGGTGTCCATCCCGAATGGGGCACCGCCAATCATTGCGTGATGTTCGGCCAGGACTACATCGAGCTGCTCGCCGCCGAGGGCGAGGGCAGCGTCGCCGAGCGGATTCGCGCCTTCACCGCGTCGCGCGAGGGGATGATCGGCCTCGCCTTCGCCAGCGACGACGGGGCCGCCTCGGTGGAAGCGCTGCGCCGCGCCGGGCTGGAGGTGCCCGAGCCCCGCTCGCTGTCGCGCCGCCTGGAGGCGCCGGGGCAGCCGGTGCTGATGTTCTCGGAGGTGCCGCTGCCCCTCGACGCCGCCGCCGGGCTGCCGACCCGGCTGGTCAGCCACATCACCGCCGAGCGCGAGCGCAATCCCGCCTGGCTCGACCACGGCAACGGCGCCATCGGCGTCGCCGCGGTGACCGCGGTGGTCGGCGATCCGGGCGCCACCGTGGCCGGCTGGGACCGCCTGTTCGGGCCGCATGCCGCCACGCCGACCGACAACACGGTGACGGTGCATACCGGGCGGGGCCTGATCTTCCTCACCACGCCGGACGATCTGACCCAGTTGCATCCCGAGGCCGATCTCGACGAGCCGCCGCCGCCGCCGGCCCTGGTGGCGCTGGCGCTGCAGGTGGTCGATACCGCCCGCGCCGCCGCGGTGCTGACCGCGGCCGGCATCGCCTTTTCGCGCGACGCCGAGGGCACCATCCGCATCGCTCCCGCCCAGGCGTCGGGCGTGTTCCTGGAATTGATGGGGGGCTGAGTGTCCGCGACGACCGCCTTGCCGGTCGGCAGCGATCCGCTGCCGCTGGCCGCCGCCTTGCTCCGCTGCCCCAGCGTCACCCCCGACGACGCCGGCGCCATCGACGTGCTGATCGCCGCCCTGGAGCCGCTGGGCTTCGTCTGCCACGATCTCACCTTCGCCACCGGCGGGCCGCCGATTCGCAACCTCTACGCCCGTCTGGGCGGCGAGGGGCCGAATCTGTGCTTCGCCGGCCACACCGACGTCGTTCCCGCCGGCCAGGGGTGGAGCGCCGATCCCTTCGCCGCCGAGATCCGCGACGGGCGCCTGTTCGGGCGCGGGGCCACCGACATGAAGGGGGCCATCGCCTGCTTCGTCGCCGCCGTCGCCCGCTTCCTCGCCCGCGGCCGGCCCAGGGGCTCGATCAGCCTGCTGATCACCGGCGACGAGGAAGGCCCGGCGGTGGACGGCACGGTCAAGGTGCTCGACTGGCTGGCGGCGCGCGGCGAACGGCTCGACGCCTGCATCGTCGGCGAGCCGACCAATCCCGGCCGCATCGGCGAGATGATGAAGATCGGCCGCCGCGGCTCGCTTAACACCCGGTTGACGGTGCACGGCACCCAGGGCCACGCCGCCTACCCGCACCTCGCCGACAACCCGATTCCGCGCCTGATGGCGATCCTCGGCCGGCTGAGTGCGGCGCCGCTCGATGCCGGCAATGCCCATTTCCAGGCCTCGACGCTGACGATCACCACCATCGACGTCGGCAATCCGGCCACCAACGTCATTCCCGCCCAGGCGCGGGCCGGCTTCAACATCCGCTTCAACGACCTGCACACCGGGGCCTCGCTGAAGGCGTGGATCGAGGCGGTGGTCGCCGAACGCGGCGGCCGCACCGACGTGGCCTTCGAACTGTCGGGCGAATCGTTCCTCACCGCCCCCGGCCCGCTGTCGCAGGCGGTGGCGACGGCGGCGCAGGCGGTCACCGGGCTGGTGCCCGAGGCCTCGACC
Organism: Magnetospirillum sp.; assembly: GCA_016212565.1. Classification (GTDB taxonomy): domain Bacteria; phylum Pseudomonadota; class Alphaproteobacteria; order Rhodospirillales; family Magnetospirillaceae; genus JACRFY01. The sequence goes on from JACRFY010000181.1 coordinate 4,802, forward strand.
ACGGGGGGGACCTCCGATGCCCGCTTCATCCGCCATGCCTGCCCGGTGGTCGAGTTCGGCCTCGCCACCGGCACCATGCACAAGGCCGACGAGAACGTTGCGGTCGCCGATCTCGAAACCCTGACCGCGGTCTACGGCGCCGCCCTCGAACGACTGGTGGGATGGGCATGATTCGCGCTGCCGAGATGATGGCCGGTCTCACCGGCGCGTGGCTGCTGGCGCGGCGCGACCCGCGCGGCATCGCCTTCTTCGACGATTCCGCCGAGGGGGTGTACCACTCCTTCTGGGCCTATGCCCTGTTGTATCCGGGCGTGATCCTGCTGCACGCCGTCAACGGGGTGTTCTCCGGCGAGGCCGGGGTGCTTTATCCGCTGCTGGTCAAGACCGCCTCGTTCGTGTTCGGCGCCGCGGCGTTTCCGCTGGTGATGGCCACCATTGCCGACGGCTTCGAGCGCACGCCGCTTTATCCCCGCTTCATCGTCGCCTACAACTGGTCGAGCGTGGTCCAGTTGGCGGTGTTCCTGCCCGCCGGACTCGTCTCGGCCCTGATGCCGGTGCACGGCACGGCGATGCTGGCCCTGTCGGTGACCCTGGTGCTGCTGGTCTACCAAGCTTATGTCACCCATGTGGTGTTGCAGATCAAGCCGGCGCAGGCGGCGGCGGTGGTGTTGCTCGACGTGCTGCTGACGGCGGTGATCCAGGGCTGGGCCGAACGCCTGCTGGAGGGATAGCGCGCTCGGCCCTTGCGCCGCCGGCCGATTCGCGTTTGACTTTGCTGCATCGCGGGAATGCAAGGAGTCCGTCGCGTGAGCACCGAGATCCGAACCAAGCGCGTCACCACCCGCGACATCCGCGCCCGCAAGGGCGGCGAGCCGGTGGTGGTGCTGACCGCCTACACCACGCCGATGGCCCGCCTGCTCGATCCCCATGTCGACATTCTGCTGGTCGGCGATTCGCTGGGCATGGTCCTCTACGGCATGGACACCACCCTGGGGGTGACGCTGGAGATGATGATCGCCCACGGCCGCGCCGTGGTGCGCGGCTCCGAGCGGGCGCTGGTGGTGGTCGACATGCCGTTCGGCTCCACCCAGGAATCGCCCGCCCGGGCGTTCCGCAACTGCGCCCGGGTGCTGGCGGAAACCGGCGCCGCCGCCATCAAGCTGGAGGGCGGGCGCGAGATGGCCGAAACCATCCGCTTCCTCACCCAGCGGGGGGTGCCGGTGATGGCCCATATCGGCCTCAAGCCGCAGATGGTCAACACCGCCGGGGGCTTCCGCGCCCAGGGCCGCGCCGAGGACGAAGCGGCGGCGATCCGCGGCGACGCCCGCGCCGTCGCCGATGCCGGCGCCTTCTGCGTGGTGGTCGAAGGCACCGTCGAGGGCGTGGCCCGGGCCCTGACCAACGAGATCGCCATCCCCACCATCGGCATCGGCGCCTCGCCGGCCTGCGACGGACAGGTGCTGGTCAGCGACGACATCCTCGGGCTGTTCTCGGACTTCACGCCCAAATTCGTCAAACGCTACGCCGATCTGGGGCCGATCGTCGGCGACGCCGTCGCCACCTACGCCGCCGAAGTCCGCGCCCGCACCTTCCCCACACTGGAGCATTGCTTCGGCGTCGCCAAGCCCAGGGAGCCGCGCTCGTGAGCTTCGACGACCTCGACATCGTCCGCACCGTCGCCGATTTGCGCTCCCGGGTGGCCTATTGGCGCGCCCAAGGCCTGGCGGTGGCCTTCGTCCCCACCATGGGGGCGCTGCACCAGGGCCATCTCAGCCTGATCCGCAAGGGGCTGGAGGTCGCCGACCGGGTGGTGGCCTCGGTGTTCGTCAATCCCACCCAGTTCGGCCCCGGCGAGGATTTTTCCCGCTATCCCCGCCAGGAGGCGACGGATGTCGAACTGCTCGCCGGGGCCGGCTGCGCGCTGCTGTTCGCCCCTGCCGCCGCCGAGATGTATCCCCAGGGCTTCGCCACCACGGTGAGCGTCGCCGGGGTCTCCGAGGGACTGTGCGGCGCGGTTCGCCCCGGCCACTTCGCCGGGGTGGCGACGGTGGTGACCAAGCTGCTGCTGCAATGCCGGCCCGACGTCGCCCTGTTCGGCGAGAAGGACTACCAGCAACTGGCGGTGATCCGCCGCCTGGTCACCGATCTCGACATCTCGTGCCGGGTGTTGGGGGTCGAGACGCTGCGCGAGCCCGACGGGCTGGCGATGTCCTCGCGCAACGCCTATCTCAACGCCGCCGAGCGCGCGATCGCCCCGGCGCTGCATCGGGCCTTGCAGGAGGTGGCCGCCGGACTGGTCGCCGGCGCTGCGGCCGAGGGCCTGTGCGCCGCGGCGACGCAGGCGCTGCTGGAGGCCGGCTTCCTGTCGGTCGATTACGTCGCCGTGCGCGACGCCGAGACCCTGGCCGCGGTCGCGCATCTCGAACGACCGGTGCGCATCCTTGCCGCGGCACGGCTGGGCGGGGCACGGCTGATCGACAACATCGGAGTTGCGCCCCCGTGAGCGTGCGGCTGTTCGTCGGCCTGGCCATCGAAGAGAGCGTCGCCCAGCGCCTCGCCGGCATTGCGGTGGGGCTGCCGGGCGCGCGCCGGGTCGAGGCGCGCAACCTGCACCTGACGCTGCGCTTCGTCGGCGAGGTCGAGGAGACCCTCGGCCGCGACCTGCACGACGCCCTGGAGCAGATCCGCGCCCCGGCCTTTCCCCTGGTGCTGGAAGGGCTGGGCAGTTTCGGCGGCGGACGGCCGCATACGCTGTGGGTGGGGGTGGAACGCAATCCCGATCTGGCGTTCCTGCGCGACAGGATCGAGACCGCCTGCCTGCGCCTGGGCCTGGCCGCGGAACGCAAGTTCACCCCGCACGTCACCCTGGCGCGATTGAAGCAGACACCGGCGAGCCGGCTGGGGGCGCTGATCGCCGGCTCCAGCCCGCTGCGCGAAGGCCCGCTGGCGGTGGAGGCCTTCACCCTGTTCCGCAGCCACCTCGGCCACGGCGGCGCCGAGTACGAGGCGCTGGCCGCGTATCCGCTGGGGTCGTAACCCCAATGCGGCTCTCGGTTTCACCGCCAAGGCGCCAAGAAAAACTCAAGAACGCCAAGGCGATATGGCGTCCCTCCGTCCGCATGGCGTCCTTGGCGTGTCGCCGGAGGCGACTTTGGCGTCTTGGCGGTGAGATGGTCGCTCGCCGCCTGGGACAACGGCATAAGCCGCCGGGAATGGCACCGCGTGGACGGCCGTGACAGGCACGGCCATACGGAACCGTATTGGTCGTAACCCGGCCGCTACAGCAGTTTGACGACGAAGAACCCGCCGATCAGCAGCACCACGGCGACGGTCGTCACCAGCTTGAGCCGCGTCTCGACGAAGACGCGGATCGGCGGGCCGAACTTGTACAGCAGGGCGGCGACGAGGAAGAAGCGCATGCCGCGGGCGATGATCGAGGCGAAGGTGAACTTGGCCAGGTCGAAGTGGAACGCTCCGGCGGCGATGGTGATCAGCTTGTAGGGGATCGGCGTCGCTCCCTTGACGATGATCACCCACACCCCGTACTCGTCGACGAGAATGCGGAAACTCTCGAACTTCTCGGTGAGATGGAAGGCGGACAGGATGGCCATGCCGACCGTGTCCATGGCGAAATAGCCGATGGCATAGCCGAAATAGCCGCCGATCACCGACGAGACGGTGCATACCAGGGCGATCCGGGCCCAGCGGGTCGGTGCCGCCAGCACCAGCGGGATCAGCATCACGTCGGGGGGGATGGGGAAGAACGAGCTTTCGATGAACGAAATCGCCGCCAGCCACCACAGCGCATGCCGATGCGCGGCCTTGGCCATCATCCAGTCGTAGGTCTTGTGCAACATCGCGCGCTCCCCCTTTGGGCCGGGCGAGCTTTACCAGTTCGGGGGAGGTCCAGCAACCCGACTGGCATGTCCTACCCACAAGAGGGCACCCCCAACCCTTGTCTTTTGGGCAAGGCCCCGGCACTCTGCCCCGGGGCGGAGAGCAGGGGCCAAACGGCGATGCGGGTATGGGCGGGGGTGATGGCGGCGACGTTCGCCCCGGCGGCGCTGGCCCAGGGGCTGGGGCCGGTCGAGACGGCGGTGCTGACGTGGGATCCGTCGCTGCTGCTGCTCGGCGTCGGGCTGATGCTGCCGCTGGCGGTGTGGCAGCGCTGGCGGCTGGTGCATCTCGGCCGCCGCGCCAAGGCCCGCGATGTCGACGCGCGCCGCTTCGCCGAAGCCCTGGCCGCCGCTCCCGACGGCTTCTATGCCTTCCTGGGCGAGGGCGGCGAGAGCTGCTCGCGCCGGCTGGCGGTGCTGCTGGGCCTGGCCAAGGGTACGGATTCGTCCTTCGCCGACGTCCTGACGGCCTTCGCGCCCGAGGATGGCGCCCAATTGGCCGCCGCCGTCGCCGCCCTGGCCGCCGAGGGCGGCGGCTTCGACCTGGACCTGTCCCTGGCCGAGGGCGGGCGCCGGGTCCGCGCCCAGGGGGTGCGCGCCTGCGATGCCGGCGGCGAGGCCCTCGCCGACCTGGTGTGGGTGCGCGACGTCACCGAGGGCGCCGCGGTGGTCGACGATCTGGCCCGCAGCCTTCAGGCCCTGGCCACCGACACCACCTATTTGAAGGGCCTGATCGACGCCCTGCCGATGCCGCTGTGGCTGCGCGACGACGACCTGTCGCTGCTGGCGGTCAACCGCGCCTATGGCCGCGCCGTCGATGCCGAGGGTCCCGAGGCGGCGGTCGATGCCCAGGTCGAACTGGCCTCGGAAGGCCAGGTGCGCGAGGCCCGCGCGTTGGCGGCGCGGGCGCGGGCGGCGGGCGAGCCGCGGTCGGAGGCCTTCCACCTCGTCCTCTCCGGCCAGCGGCGCCTGACCCTGCTCACCGAGGTGCCGTTCGCGGTCGGCGACAAGCGGGTCACCGCCGGCTTCGCCCTCGACCACACCCGCATCGAGGAGCTGGAGGGGCAGCTCCGCCACCATGTCGCCGCCCACGGCGAGGTGCTGGAGCGGCTGGCCACCGCCATCGCCATCTTCGGCACCGACACAAGGCTGGCCTTCTTCAACACCGCCTTCCAGCGCCTGTGGCGGCTCGACCCCGAGTGGCTGGCCGGGCAGCCGACCTATGCCGGGGTGCTCGACGCCCTGCGCGAGCGCCGCCTGCTGCCCGAGACCGCCGATTTCCGCGCCACCAAGGAAGAGGAGCTCAAGCGCTTCATCTCGCTGATCGAGCCGGTCGAGACCCTGCTGCACCTGCCCGACGGCCGCACCCTGCGCCGGCTGATCTCGCCCCATCCCCATGGCGGGCTGATCTTCACCTACGAGGACGTCACCGATTCGCTGGCGCTGGAGCGCTCGTTCAACACCATGATGGCGGTGCAGCGCGAGACCCTCGACCACCTGCACGAGGGGCTGGCGGTGTTCGGCGGCGACGGGCGGCTGAAGCTGTTCAACCCCGCCTTCTGCCGCATGTGGAGCCTGGCCGCCGACGATCTCGGCGGCGGGCCGCATGTCTCGGAGGTGCTCGACCGCTTCAAGCCGTTCTTCGCCGGGCGGCCCAAGCGGGCCTCGGCGTGGGGGCCGGTGCGCGAGCGGTTGCTGGCCCTGTTCGCCGACCACGCCTCGGCGGAGGTGCGCCTCGAACGCCAGGACGGCGCCATCCTCGACGTCGCCAGCGTGCCGCTGCCCGACGGGGCGCTGATGCTGTCGTGGCTCGACGTCACCGATTCGGCCCGCGTCGAGCGGGCGCTGCGCGAGCGCAACGAGGCGCTGGCCGCCGCCGACCTGCTGAAGAGCGAGTTCATCGCCAACGTCTCCGCCGAGGTGGCCAAGCCGCTGACCACGGTGATCGGCTTTTCCGAGATGCTGGAGGCGGAGTATTTCGGCAAGCTCAACCGCCGCCAGCACGATTACGTGCGCGGGGTGACCGAGGCCGGACAGGCGTTGCAGAGCCTGGTCGCCGACATCCTAGACCTCGCCGCCATCGAGGCCGGGCAGATGACCCTGGAACTGGACGCGGTCGACGTCCATCCGCTGCTCGCCGACGTGCTGTCGCTGGTCCGCGAGCGGGTGCGCGAGAAGAAGCTGGCCCTCGATTTCGACTGCCCGCTCGACATCGGCTGGATCGTCGCCGACCGCCGCCGCCTCAAGCAGGTGCTGTTCGGTCTGGTCGGCAATGCGGTCAAGTTCACCCCGGCGGGCGGCGCCATCACCGTGTCGGCGGCCAGCGGCGATGGCGAACTGGCGGTGACGGTGGCCGACAATGGACCGGGCTTCGCCGATCCCGCCCAGGCGCGGCTGTTCGACAGCTTCTCGCATGGCCCCGAGCCCGAAGCCGGCGCCGGACTGGGCCTCGCCCTGGTCAAGCGCTTCGTCGAACTGCACGGCGGGTGGGTGGAGCTGAAATCGGCCCCCGGCGCGGGCACCGCGGTGACGGTGCGCCTGCCGGTCGGCGAGGCGGGGTAGAACCGCTTACGAATACGCCCGCAGCAGGGTCTCCACCGCCGCGGCGACGGTGGTCTCGATGGTGCGGCCGTCCGGCAGCGGCAGGCCCAGCAGCAGGCGGTGGAACACCTCGGCGCGCAGCATGCCGGCGAACTGGTCGGCGGCCACCCACGGGTCGGCGACCCGCAGCACCCCGCGCTCGGCCAGGCCGGCGAACAGCGCCGTCAGGCGCTCCTTGCCCCGACCCGGCCCCTCCTCCCAGAAGGCGCGGGCGAGGTCGGGCTGGCGCACCGCCTCGGCGACCACCACCCGGTACATGGCCATGGTCTCGGGGGCCAGCAGCAGGGTCATCAGCACCGTTCCCGCCGCCAGCAGCGCCTCGCGCGCCTCGCCGCTGCCATCCGGCCAGCCGGTGGTGTAGGACGAATTGTCGCAGCGGCGGCAGATCACCGCCGCGAACAGGGCATCCTTGCTGGCGAAATGGGCGTAGATGGTGGCTTTCGACACCGTGGCGCCGCTCGCCACCGCATCCATGCTGGTGGCGGCATAGCCCTGCTCCAGGAAACACGCCTGGGCGGCATCGAGAATTGCCTCCCGCTTGGCCGAAGGCCGGGGGGCCGTGCGCTCGTTCTTGACCATGACCGGCAAACTAAACCACACGGTTCAGTTTGGAAACTCCCCGTTCGAACAGGGCCAGCGCATCGTCGTGCGAATGCGGCAGGGAGTCGTCGGCGCCCAGCACCCCGGCGGCGCGGGCGGCAAGGCCGAGGGCGAGGACCAGCGGCATGCGCAGATGGGCGCGGGCCAGGGATCGGGCGTCGGCGAGCACGGTTTCCGGTTTGCCTTGACTCCCCACCCGGCCGCCGTCGAACAGGGCCACCTCGTCGGCCCAGCCATAGGCGAGGTCGACGTCGTGGGTGGTGAAGACCAGGGTGGTGCCGGCGGCGGCCAGCCGGTCGAGCACCGCCAGCAGATGGCGGGCGCCGTGGTGGTCGAGGCCGGCGGTGGGCTCGTCGAGCAGCAGGACGTCGGGTTCCATCGCCACCGCCCCGGCCAGGGCGACGCGCTTCTTCTGCCCGAACGACAGCAGATGCGGCGGCCGCTCGGCGAGGGCGGCGATGTGCAGGTCGGCGAGGGTCCGCTCGACCCGCGCCCGCGCCTCGGCCGGCGCCAGGCCGAGATTGAGCGGGCCGAACGAGACGTCCTCGAACACGGTGGCGGCGAACAACTGGTCGTCGGGCTCCTGCAGCACCAGCCCGACGCGGCGCCGCCACGCCCGCACCGCCGACCGCGAATAGGCGCAGGCGTCGCCGTCGAGCAGCACCGACCCTGCGGAGGGCTTGAGGGTGCCGTTGAGGTGCAGCAGCAAGGTGGTCTTGCCGGCGCCGGTGGGGCCGAGAATCGCCAGCCGTTGCCCGCGCTTCACCGCCAGATCGAGGCCCGACAGCGCGGCGACGCCGCCGGGATAGGCGTAGGCGAGGCCGCGGGCCTCCAGAATTACTGCAGCCATGCTGCGCCTCCGGCCACGGCGGCCAGCAGAATGGCGATGGCGGCCAGGCGCCGCGGCGACGGTGCCGGCTCGGCGGCCAGGGTATCGAGCGTCCCGGTATGGAGGCGGGCGGCGAGGCCGATCTCCAGCCGCCGGGCCCGCTCCAGGGCCCGCGGCAGCAGCGCCGCCGCCAGCAACCCGGCCGAACGGATGCTGCCGGCGCCGCCCAGGCGGGCCTGCTGTGCCGCCTGCATGGCCCGCAGCGTGTCGAGCAGGCCGAACAGGAAGCGGTAGAGGGCCAGCGCCAGATCGGCCAGCTCGGGCGGCAGGCGCAAGGCCTTGACCAGGACCGGGGCCGGGGTGGTCAGGGCCAGCAACAGCAGCGCGGCGGTCGCCGCCAGGGCGCGCAGGGCGGGGCGAACCGCGACCAGCGGCTCGGCGACCAGCGCCAGCCCGTCCTCGCCCCAGGTGACGACCAGGGCAAGGGCGCCGGTGGCGATGAAGGCGGCGGGGGCGGCGAACGCGCCCAGCCAGGCGCCGGGGGGAACCCGCGCCCCGGCCAGGGCGGCGAGCGCGGCGGCGGCCAGCACCAGCACCGCTCCCGGCCACGGCGGCAGGATCAGCGCCAGCGCCAGCAGACCGAGGGCGAGAAGCGCCTTTTCCGCCAGCGGCAGACGACGCCAGCGGCCGGCATGGGCGATGCGGTCCAGCGCGGTCATGCACCGACACCCCTCGCCCGCCTGCGGGAGAGGGAGGGGCCCGCGGCGAAGCCGTGGGAGGGTGAGGGAGCCCCAGGCATGGTGCGCGCGGCTCCCTCACCCGGCCCTGCGGGCCTCCCTCTCCCGCAAGCGGGAGCGGGGCTTTGCATCGCCGTCATCGCCGCCGCCGTCCCAGCACGTAGCCGAGCCCCAGCCCGCCCAACGCCGCCTGGACGGCGAACAGCAGGCTCTCGACCTCCTGGCTGGGTGGCGACCACAGCGGTTGCGCCCACGGCCGGTAGCCGGTGGCGGCGATGGCCGCCTGGGCCTGGCCGTCGCTGCCGGAAAATTCCCCGTCGATGCCGAGCAGCAGCGGCGCCGCCATCACCAGGACGGCCATGGCGAGGAGGATGCGGTTGGTCATGCCCGGACCTCCGTGATTACGCCCCGCGCCGTCAGCGCGTTGACCACCACCACCGTCAGCAGGCCCTCGGCCACCGCCAGCGGCACCTGGGTGACGGCGAAGATGCCGGCGAACTTGGCGAAGGCGGCGGCAATGCCGCCCTGCGCATCGGGGAAGGCCAGGGCCAACTGGCCGGCGGTGACGACGTAGGTGGCAAGGTCGCCCAGCGCCGCGCCCAGGAACACCGCCACCGCCGAGGCCGCGCCCAGGCGCCGGCTCGACCGCCACACCGCCCATGCCACCCACGGGCCGGCGACGGCCATCGAGAAGACGTTGGCGCCCAGCGTGGTCAGGCCGCCATGGGCGAGCAGCAGGGCCTGGAACAGCAGCACCATGGTGCCGAGCACCGCCATGGCCGGCGGCCCGAAGGCCATCGCCCCCAAGCCGGTGCCGGTGGGGTGCGAGCACGAGCCGGTGACGCTGGGCAGCTTCAGGGCCGACAGGACGAAGACGAACGCTCCGGCGGCGCCGAGCGCCAGGCGCTGCTCGGGGTGCTCGCGCAGGGTGCGGACCAGGGTGCGGCCGCCGAGGACGACGAACGGCGCGGCGACGGCCGTCCAGCCCACGGCATGGGCGACGGGAAGGAATCCTTCCATGATATGCATGACCACTCCACCTCGAACCAGTCGCGCGCGCACGTGGACACTGGTCCGGAACACCCCGCCCGAACAGCCGTGCGCCCGCAAGGGCCGATGGCAGGTCTCCTGGCTCGCGGGTCACGAGGTGCGGCCATAGCCTTCCCGGCCTGAACAGTGATCCGCCGGTGGAACGTGCGGATCGGCCAGTGGCGATCGGTTAACCGAACCCTCTCCGCTTACAGTTGCGGGGGCAGCCCCGGACTAGGCGGCCTGTCGGCCGGCCGCACCGGGTTCCCTTTTCACCCCGCAGCCCGAGAGCGCGCGGGGAACCATCGCCGGCCACTATAATTTCGCCGCAAAGGGGGCGTCAACATCATCGCTTGGAGGGACGGCCTTCAGGGGGGCTTGCGGCTCTTGACGGATTCGGTAACCCTCGCCCCTCGTTCCCTAGCGGAGGTATGCCGCGTGGCATATTCGATTGCCCTGGTCGATGACGACCGCAACATCCTGGCCTCGGTGTCGATGGCCCTCGAGGCCGAAGGCTTCAAGGTGCGCACCTACACCGACGGCGCCGACGCCCTGCGCGGCCTGACCGCCCAGGGGGCCGACCTGGCCGTGCTCGATATCAAGATGCCGC
>JACRFY010000182.1 GCA_016212565.1 Magnetospirillum sp.
CGCCGCAGAGTGCCGCCGGACGGCAGGTCGGGACGGGGGGATGGCCAGCGAACTGATCGAACAAGAGGATATTCAGCTGCAGGTAGGCGATCCGGTCACGCCGGAAGCGCCCCATTTCCACTTCCGACGTCGAAGAGGCAGATTTCGACACCCAAGCCCTGCCCGGCGGTGATCGCCGCGGTGGCGGCGGTGGAATCGTCGGGAGCGCCGTCGGTGAGGATCAGGACGATCCGGCGCTCTTCCGTCCGGGCGGCGAGGCGTTGCAGCACCCACCACAACGCCTCGGCCAGCGGGGTCTGGCCGCCGGGGGGAACGCCCACGTTGGCATGGACCGCCTCGCCGTGACGCAGGATCGGCACCACGGTGGGGCCCTTGGCGCCGATGGGCTCGCCGGGGAAGGCGGTGATGCCGACCGAAATGCCGGTGCGGCTCAGCGCCTGGGCCAAGGCGGCGCAGCAGCGGCTGGTCAGCGCCATCCGCTCGCGCATGGAGGCGGAGCTGTCGAGCAGGATGTGGACGGCGGTATTGACCGCCGGCCGTTTCCCCGCGGCGAGGAACACCCGCGCCTCCCCCACGGCCACGGCATGGACCCGGCGCGGATCGAGCCGTCCCTTGCGCGACGGCCGGCAGGCAACCCGCCGGCTGGCTTGCAGCAGGCCGTGGAGGCGGGCCGCCATCATGTCCCGCCGTACCGTGGCGCTGACCATCGCCACGGCCCCGATCGGTTCTTCAATGGCACCCGAGCGGTCGCCCGGCAATACGGTTTCGAAGCGCGTCGGCGTGAGTGGCAAAGCCGGGGTTGCGGGGGGGGGGGGATTGGGCGATCGCCTCCGGGCAGGCGGCACACAAGACGTCCAGGTCGCCGCCACCCGGCCGGGTTTGGCGTGGTGGCCGAACGGCTCGCCGCCGCGCACCAGCCCCTCGAAAGCCGGCCGTCCCCTCGGGCGGCAGGGTGTGCAGCCATCCCAGCAGATCGGAAGTCTTTGCCATGGCGTTCCTTTGTCCGGCCCGCCCCGGACTTTACCATTGGCGGATGCCCGTGTCGCAGGCAATACTTTCGGCAATTCATCTTCTGGGGATGCGACTCCATGCCCACCACCGACAAATCGCTTCTGAACCTCCTGCGCGCCACCGCCGAATCCCGCCAGACCAAGCGGCTGGAGGCGGAGGTCGTGCGGACCGTCGGGGAGATGCTCGGCCTGCCGGAGGCGGCCCTGGTCGAGGCCATCGACCGGCTGGTGCAGGCCAAGGCCCTTCGCCTCAGTTTCGGCGGAACGGTGGAGATCGCTGAGGCGGCGCCGACACGGCAGGGGGGCATCGTTGCCGGCGGCGACATAATCGCCGGCGGCAACATCAGCATAGCCGTCGGCGACCGTGCCACGGCGGGAGACCATGCCATCGGTGCCGAGGCGAGGGTACTGGGACACCTTGCCGCCGCCAAGACCGCGTTGGCCGACGATCCCAACCCCGAGGCCCAGGCCCTGAAACAGGCTGCGGACGATCTGGCCGAACTCGCCAAGGCCCCCAAGGCGCCGGGCACGGGCGAACGGCTGAAGACCATCGGAGGCACCATCGACAAGGCCCTGACCCTGCCGGGCAAGGTCGCCACGGCGGCCGAGGCGGTGAAGAAGGCCTATGACCTCGTCGCCCCCTGGGTCGGCGGATGAGCGCCTTCTATTTCCCCCTCACCCTGGGCCGGCCGCGCAGCGCCCCTCGCGACGATGAGCGGCGGCGCCCGCCCGAGCTGCAAGCCTGGCGCGAGGGCGTACGCCCCGTCCGTCCGGAGGTCGAGCGCATCGCCGGGGACCGCATCTACCGCGACCTGCTGCGGCCGGCGGGACCGGGCTATACCCTGGTCACCGGCGAGCCGGGATCGGGCAAATCGACCCTGCTGGAGCAATGGCGGCAGCAGTGGGCGAAGGACGCGCCGTCGCCCCGGTTGGGACTGGTGGTGCCGGTGCTGGTGCGCTTCCGCAGCCTCAACCACTGCGCCGCCAACCTGTTGGCCACCGGGAGCGAGGAGGATCTGGCCCTGGCGCTGTGGGCGGAACACCTGCGCCCCGATGCCGCAACTCCCGCCCTCACCGATTTCTATCGTCGCAATCCCCGCCTGTGGACGCCGCTGTGGCTGCTGGACGGGCTGGACGAGGCGGCAGAGCACCTTCGGGCCGAGGCGTTCCTGCGCCGCCTCGCCCATCTGCCCGGCCGCGTCTGCCTGAGCTGCCGCACCGCCATCGCCCAAGCCCTGCGCCCGGCCCTCCAGCCCGGACTGGGCGCGGGCGGCAGCCTGGAAATCCAGCCGCTGAATGCCTGCGAACAGCGGGATTTCCTGGCCCAGTCCCTGGGCGACAAGACTCGCGCCGCCACCCTGCATCGCCGCATCGCCTCCAACACCCAGATGCGCGAGCTGGCCGGCAACCCGCTGCTGCTGGACCTGATCGCCCTGGTGGGCGAGGAGGTGGACCTGCCGGCGTCGCGCGCCGCCTTCTATGAACGGGCCGTGGCCAAGCTGTGGACCAAGGTCGAACCGACGGAGCGGGCCCGCTCGCTGCGGGCGGGGCGTGATGCGACCCTCACGGCCCTCGCCGAAGCCGTCGGCCTGGCAGAGATCGAATTCCACCTCGACGCTGTGGACTCCGCCCTGGGCAGCCACCCCGCTGGCCTGCGTGACGCCATGGTCACCGCCGGCCTGCTGCGGATCGACGACGAACGGGTGCGGGCCGGTTTCCTCCATCTTACGTTCCAGGAATACTACCTCGCCCGCGCCCTGGCCGGCCGCCCGTTCGCCGAGGTGCTGAGGGAGCACTGGTCCTCGCCCCGCCACGAGGAGACTCTGGCCCTGCTGCTGGCGATGGTGGCGGCAAGGGATGCGGTAGCGGCGGATGCGGCGCTGCTGGGACTGGTCGAGTGGGGGCTGAAGACCCACCGCAATACCCCTGAGACCCTGTGGAAACTCGGCCGCAGCCCGTTGCGGGTCGTGCTGCATCTGGTCATGCGCAGCGGCATCGGCCTGAAGCGCTTCCCCGGATTGCATACGGCGGTCACGGCTGCACTGGAACGCGAGCATCGGTTGTGCTTTGCCATGGCGGCCGATGCGGCGACGCCACCCGACATCCTCGCCAAACTCGCCGAGGATCATAGCGGATACGTGCGCAGCAGCGTGGTGCAAAATCCGACGACGCCACCCGACATCCTCATCAAACTCGCCGAGGATCCGAACTTTGGAGTGCGCAAGAGTGTGGCGGGAAATCCGGCGACGCCCCCCGACGTCCTCGTCAAACTCGCCGAGGATCAGGAAAAATGGGTGCGCGGAGGCGTGGCGAAAAATCTGGCGACACCCCCCGACATCCTCGCCAAGCTCGCCGAGGATCGGGAAGAAGAGGTGCGCAACAGCGTGGCGGAAAACCCAGCGACACCCCCCGACATCCTCGCCAAACTCGCC
>JACRFY010000022.1 GCA_016212565.1 Magnetospirillum sp.
CGCTCTATCCGCCGCTGTCGGTGAGCGGCCATCCCGATTCGTCGGTCGACTACGCCATCCTCGCCCTGCACCTGGCCGGGGTCAGCTCGATCCTGGGAGCGATCAACTTCATCACCACCATCGTCAACATGCGCGCCCCGGGGATGACCCTGCACCGCATGCCGCTGTTCGTGTGGGCGATGCTGGTCACCGCCATCCTGCTGCTGCTGGCGGTGCCGGTGCTGGCCGGCGCGCTGACCATGGTGCTGACCGACCGCAACTTCGACACCGGCTTCTTCAACCCGGCCAAGGGCGGCGACCCGGTGCTCTATCAGCACCTGTTCTGGTTCTTCGGCCATCCCGAGGTCTACATCATGATTTTGCCGGCCTTCGGCATCATCAGCCACGTGGTCTCGACCTTCTCGAAGAAGCCGATCTTCGGCTATCTCGGCATGGCCTATGCGATGGTCTCGATCGCCGCCATCGGCTTCGTGGTGTGGGCGCACCACATGTTCACCGTCGGCCTCGACGTCAACACCCGGGCCTATTTCACCGCCGCGACGATGGTCATCGCCGTGCCCACCGGCATCAAGGTGTTCAGCTGGATCGCCACCATGTGGGGCGGCTCCATCGAGTTCAAGGTGCCGATGCTGTGGGCGACCGGCTTCATCTTTCTCTTCACCGTCGGCGGAGTCACCGGGGTGGTGCTGGCCAATTCCGGCGTCGACATCGCGCTGCACGACACCTATTACGTGGTCGCCCACTTCCACTATGTGCTGTCGCTGGGCGCGGTGTTCGCCATGTTTGCCGGCTTTTACTACTGGATCGGCAAGATGAGCGGCCGCCAGTACCCCGAGACGCTGGGCAAGGTGCATTTCTGGCTGACCTTCCTCGGCGTCAACCTGACCTTCTTTCCCCAGCACTTCCTGGGCGTCGCCGGTATGCCGCGGCGCATTCCCGACTATCCCGACGCCTTCCACGGCTGGAACGTGGTGAGCTCGATCGGCGCCTATATCAGCTTCGCCGGGGCGGTGCTGTTCGTCGTCGTGGTGTGGCAGACCCTGCGCGCCGGACGCAAGGCGGAGGCCAATCCGTGGGGGCCGGGCGCCACCACCCTGGAATGGACGGTGTCGAGTCCGCCGCCCCTGCACAGCTTCGACACGCTGCCGACCTTCCATCAGGCGGCGAAGTGATGGCCCCGCCGCGGACTCATCGCCGGACGGTGGCCGCCAGCCTGGCGGCGGTGGCGGCGATGCTGCTGCTGGTGGCGGCGAGCGTGCCGCTGTACCGCCTGTTCTGCGCCGTCACCGGCACCGGCGGCACGCCGCGGATCGCGGCCTCCGGCGAGGTCTTCGCCGCCGGCGACCACATGGTGACGGTGCGCTTCGACGCCTCGGTGGCCCGCGGCATGCCCTGGCGCTTCGAGCCGGTCGAGCGGCAGGTGCAGGTGCGGCTTGGCGTGCCGACCCTGGCCTTCTACCGCGCCACCAACCTGTCGGCCGAGGGGGTGGCGGGCACGGCGGTGTTCAACGTCACCCCCGACAAGGCCGGGCGCTACTTCACCAAGATCGAGTGTTTCTGTTTCACCGAGCAGCATCTGGAGCCCCACCAGAGCGTCGACATGCCGGTGACCTTCGTCGTCGACCCGGCCCTGGCCAGCGATCCGCGCACCGAAGAGGTGAGGACGCTGACCCTGTCCTACACCTTCTTCCCCGCGCGAGGACCGTCATGAGCGAGCCCGCCCATCCCTATCATCTGGTCGAACCGAGCCCCTGGCCGTTCGCCGGCTCGCTGGCCGCCCTGTTGACCGCCACCGGTGCGGTGACCTACTTCCACGACCGCGCCCAGCCGTGGCTGCTGGTCGCCGGGGTGGCGCTGGTGGTGACGGTGGCCGGGCTGTGGTGGCGCGACGTGGTCCGCGAAGCCCGCGACCAGCACCGCCACACCGTGGTCGTCCAGCACGGCCTGAGGGTCGGCATGGTCCTGTTCATCGCCTCGGAGGTGATGTTCTTCGTCGCCTTCTTCTGGGCCTTCTTCAACGCCTCGCTGACCGTCAATCCCTCGGTCGAGACGTGGCCGCCGCCGGGGATCGAACCGCTCGACACCTGGCACATTCCCTTCGTCAACACGCTGATCCTGCTGTCCTCGGGCGTGGCGGTGAACTGGGCCCACCACGCCCTGCGCCGCGGCGCCGACCGCGTCGTCGTCGCCGGCCTGGCGCTGGCGGTGGTGCTGGGCATCGTGTTCCTCAGCCTGCAGGCCTACGAATACGGCGAGGCGACCTTCGGCTTCAAGGAGGGCGTCTATCCGACGGTGTTCTACATGGCCACCGGCTTCCACGGCTTCCACGTCTTCGTCGGCGTGTGCTTCCTGTCGGTGTGCCTGCTGCGGGCCTGGCGTCGCGAGTTCCTTCCCGGCCAGCACGTCGGCTTCGAGGCCGCCGCCTGGTACTGGCACTTCGTCGATGTGGTGTGGCTGTTCCTGTTCGTGTGGGTCTACTGGTGGGGCAACGGGTGATGGGGCAACGGGTGATTCGGAGCCCCATCTTTGACCGCGGACAGCCGCAGGCCGTTGCGCTACCATGCGCCGATGCGAACGTTGGGATTTGCCATGCTGATCGGCACCGTCCTCGTCTGGGGAGTGGCGGTCGTCGACCTGACCGCAACCACGTCCTGGGAGCCGCTGACCGTCGGCGGTGTCTTGCGGGCGATCGGTCTCGGTCTGCACGCCTCGGGGGATGGCGGCGAGCTTGGACGGACGGTCGACGACCTGCTGCGCAGCGATGCCGGCTTGGTGGGCCTGACGATTGCGCTGGCCCTGTTCGCGGTCGACGCCGTCCTCGGGCGGACGGGGCGGAGTTAGGCCTGAGGCGGCGTTGGGCTCGAGCGTCCGAGGGTGAAGAAGAAGGTCGAGCCGTGGCCCGGCACCGATTCCACCCAGATCCGGCCGCCATGGCGTTCGACCACCCGCTTGCACAGGGCCAAGCCGACGCCGGTGCCGGGGAATTCCGGGCCGTGCAGGCGTTTGAAGATGACGAAGATCTGCTGCCAATATTGGTCTTCGATGCCGATGCCGTTATCGGCCACCCGGAACACCGGCTGGCCGTCGACCGGTGCCGCACCGATCCGCACCACCGGAGCGATCCCCGGGCGGTGAAAGCGGATGGCGTTGGCGAGCAGATGGCGCAGCAACTCCTTGATCTGAATATGGTCGCCGTAAACGGTCGGCAGCGACGGGGTGTCGACGTCGATCGTCGCGCCGTTCTCCTCGATGCTGGGCCGAAGGTCGGCGAGCGCAACGGCGACGGCCTGGCGCATGTCGACGGCGGCGCAGGCCGTGTTGCCGGCGTCGATGCTGGAATAGCTCAGGAGGTCGCGAACCAGCTCGTGCATCCGCTTGGCGCCTTGGACCACGTAGTGCAGCAACTGCCGGCCTTCGCTGCCCAACGCGTCGGCATGGCGCTGGTCCAGCATCTGGGCGAAGGCCACCACCGTGCGAACCGGTTCCTGAAGATCGTGGGCGGCGATATAGGCAAAGCGTTCGAGTTCGGCGTTGGAGCGCAGCAAGGCGTCGGTCTGGCGCTCGCGGGTTTCGACCAAGGCGTTGAATTCGTCGGCAACCTCGGCGACTTCGCGCGGGCCGGCGACCGGCGCGCGGATGCCGGTGGCGCCCTCGCGGATCTTGCGTGCGGTGTCGGCCAGGCCGCGGATGGGGGCGGCCAGGCGCCGGGCGAGCAGGACGGCGATCGCCGTCACCACCAGGAAGCCGGCTCCCCCGAGCGACAGCCCGGCGGCGAGAGCCCGGTTGCGGACCGCGGTGACGGCGCTGGTCGGCACGGCGACGAAGGCCACCCAGTCGCTGGAGGCGATCGGCTGGAAGAAGAACACGCGTTCGATGTCGTCGACGCTGGCGGCGGTGACCTCCTGTTGGCCCTGGTCGGCGAAGGCGCGGAAGGCGGGGCGGTCGGCAACGGATTTGCCCACCCAGTGTTCGGGATCGGCGTTGCGCCACACCACGGTGCCGTCGCCGGTAAGGATGCCGACCAGGGTATTGGGGATGGTCGGCGCCAGGGCGGCGCTGGGGACGTAGTTGACCAGGTCGAGCGGCAGGCCGAGGACCCGGCTCACCTCGCCGGCGTCGTCGAGAATCGGCAACGCAAGCACCGAGACCCAGCGTCCGGTAATCGGCCCGATGAACGGCTTGCCGACGACGAAGGTCTTTTCCGTCAGCACACGCTGGAACCATTCCGTCTTGAACACGTCGACCGGCTTTCCCCCCGGCTGCGCGACCGCCGAGCAGATGGCGATGCCCTGGTCGTCGACGACGGCGACGTTGGCGAAGCGGGGGAAGACCTGGCGGAAATCGGTCAGCAGCGGATCGCAGCGGTCGAGGGTGGCGCCACGAATCAGCGGGCGTTCGGCCATGTGGGCGAGGGCGTCGCGGTTGCCTTGAAAGCTCACGCCGACCTCGGCCGCGGCGGCGCGGGACAGCCCCCGTGCCGTGGTGCGGATCTCGTTGAGGGCGATTTCCGTCGATGCATCGATGGCATAGGCGACCAGGATGGACAGCGACAGCAGAACGAAGGCGAGGATGATGCCAAGGTGAAAGGCGACCGAGCGCTCTCGACCCGGTGACGGGAGAGGTGTCGCGGCGTCGACGGCGTGGCCGCCGTCATCGCCGCGCACCAGGGTCCCCACCAGATTGCGGTCGTCGAAGATCAGGTCGTGCAGTACCGTGCTCATGACCGCGGTACTGCGGCTCAGGAGGTCCTGCGGCGGATTGTCGCCGTCAAGGAGGTCGGCAAGCCCCTCGGCCTGACCGATCAGCAGTCCATGCCGCTGGGAATGGTCGTCGACCCGCTGGCCGAAGGTATCGTGCGGCAGCCTGCGCATCAGCCGCTCTTCGTAGGCGCAGTGGGCGGACAACAGGGCGACGAACTCGTGGGACGCGGCCCGTGCCGCGGCCATATCGCCGGTGCCAAGGGCGCTCTCGAGGTCGGCGGCCAAGTCCACCAGGCGCCGGTGCTCGGCGTCGATGCGCGGATGTCCGAGCGCCAAATCCTCCGACCAGATCAGGCTGCCAGCCATGTCGTCCCAATTCCAACAGGGGCTCTGTCCAGTCCCGTGGTCATGACGGGCAAAACACGGACGGTGAATCCTCCTATGCCATCATCCGTCCGGCATGTCCACACTCTCGCCAAAGGATGCCGATGGCCGCGGGAATTGTTCGGATGGATCGGGAATGCTGGACGTCGCTTTAGAGCATCGAGCGCCAAATATGGCGCTCGATGCTCTAGTTTCATCTTTCGCCCTCGCCGGGCGGGCGCGTCCGCGCCCTTGGCCGCTCGCTCAATGCTCGCAGGAGCGCCGTGCCTCGGATTTGAGGCTCGGCGCTCTAGAACCGCCCCTCGGCGGTGGTGCCCAGCTGAGTCAACCCGCCGACCACTTCGCCCGATGCTTGCTCCAATTTTTCGTATTCGGCCATGGCGGCGATGCGGTCGCCGCCATTGAACAGGCGGACGATCTCGCGGGCATGGGCGTGGACGCGGGCGTGCGGGTCTTCAAGTCCGCGGAAGGCCGGGTGGCTGCCATAGCGCGTGCCGCCGTCGCCATAATACCACTTGCCCAGACGGCAGGAGCGGTGGTCGGTGACCTCCGCCTCGGTCAGGCCGGTCTTGCCGACCAGCATCGCCGCCAGCCGCTTCTTCCACAGCATGTGGTCGGACTTGGCCAGGTAGAGCACCGCGTCGGGAATGTCGAGCTTGGCCAGATCGTTGAACTGGGCGGTGATCACCTGTTCGGCGGCGTGGACGGCTTCCACCGCGCGCTCGGCGTTGATGCGGCCGCGCTCGGTTTTTTCGTTGATGACGGCGACGCTGCGCGACACCTCTTCGGTAGCGGCGCTCTGTTCCTGGAGGCTGGAGGCGTGGGTCGAGAGGTTGGCGTTGACGTCGTGAATGGCGGCGCCGATGCGCTCGACCCCGTTCTGGGCCTGGGCGATGGAGGCCATGCCGGACGTGGCGGCAACGCCGGTCCGGCCGATGGCGTCGCGGATACCGGCAACGTCCTGCTGGATGGCGGTGATCTGGCGGCGGATGTCGTCGGTGGCCTGAGCGGTCTGGTTGGCGAGGTGTTTGACCTCGCTGGCGACGATGTTGAAGCCGCGCCCCGCCTCGCCGGCGCGCGCCGCCTCGATCGAGGCATTGAGGGCCAGCAGGTTGGTCTGCTTGGCGATGGCCTGGATGGTGCCGACCATCTTGCCGATGTCCAGCGAGGTGGTCACCAGACGCTCGATCCGCGCCGAGGTCTCGCGTTCGACCTCGGCCAGAACCTTGACGTTGGCGGACGCTTCCTCGACCGCCGCGCGGCTGTCCGAGGTGGCGTCCTCGACGGCGCGGGTGTTGGTGGCGATGAAGGTGCCGGTATCGGCAATGTGGCGCATGGCGGCGTGAAGCTCTTCCACCGCCGCGGCGATGGTCTGGGCATTCTGGGCCGCCTCGCGCACGTCGCCGGTCACGAAGGAGGTGGCGGCCATCGATTCGCTGGCGCCGCCCGACAGGACCACCGTGCGCCGCAGCTGTTCGAGCGCGTTCTGCCGCAACTGGTGTGCCAGGCACCGAACCGCCTCGGACAATGGCCCGCCTCCCGCCGGAACCTGCCCGAATCGTCCTTCGGCAATGGCTTGGAGGCTGGCGATGACCTCACGCTCTTCGGCACTCGGATCCGTCGACGACACTTTGCCTCCCCTTGCCCACAACCGCAGCACAGGGGAACCTTATCCAAGGGATGGCGCAAATTCCAGCATATTGGACATATGCTTACTTGCGTGATAAGTGCGCCCACTCCAATCCTGCCCAAAGGGGTGGGGCCGATTCGTGTGCCTGCATCTTTCGATCTTGTGTTTGCAACGAATGCGTTATTTGCCGCATTGGGATCGAACGGCGGTCAGGCGCGGATTCTCTTGGCGAGTACCGGGGGGATCTCGCCGCGTTCGAGGAATTCGCTGATGTCCTTTGCGGCCATCGGACGGGCCAGGAGGTAGCCCTGAACCCGGTCGCAGCCGCAACTGACCAGGAACGACAGTTGCTCTTCGGTCTCCACGCCCGGAGCCACCACCGTCATGTGCAGGCCGCGCGCCACCGCGATGATGGCGGCGGCGATCTCGGCGTCGTCGCTGTTGCCGCCGACATTGCGCACGAAGGCTTGAGCCATCTTCAGCGATCCGGCCGGCAGGCGGCGCAGGAAGGCCAGCGACGAATAGCCGGCACCGAATTCGTCGATCGACAGACCGACTCCCAGGGCGGAGAGGCGCGCGAACACGCTGCCGGTATCCTGGCCGCGCTCCGCGACGCTGCCTTCGGGCACTTCCACCACCAACGTCGCCGGCGGCAGCCGCGAATGTTCGAGCGCCGCCGCCACCAGCTCGATCATGTCGGGCTGGCGCAACTGGCGGCCCGAGACGTTGATGCCGATCTCCATGGAAGCGAAGCCCTGGTCGCGCCACGCTTTGGCCTGGGCGCACACCGTTTCCATCACCCATTGGCCGATGGGCAGGATGAGGCCGGTTTCCTCGGCCAGCGACACGAACTGGGCCGGCACGACCATCCCGACCTCGGGGTGGCGCCAGCGCAGCAAGGCCTCCAGGGCGGCGACATGCCCGGTGCGGGCGTCGAAGACCGGCTGGTAGTGAACCTCCAGCTCGTGGCGTTCGAGCGCCAGGCGCAAGGCGCTTTCCAGGGCCAGGCGCTCGAAGGCCTGGGCGTTGACCGCCTCGGAGTGGAAGCGGCAGCCGTTGCGGCCGGAATGCTTGGCCCGGTACATGGCGGCGTCGGCCAGCTTGATCAGCGCCTGGGGCTCGCCGGCATCGGCGGGATAAAGGGCGACGCCGATCGACGAACTGATGGTGGCCGGGTGGCCGCTGAGGTCGAAGGGCTCGGCCATCAGGCGCAGGATCTTATGGGCGACGGCAGCGGCGTCGCGGGCGTCCTGGATGTCTTCGAGGATGACGGTGAATTCGTCGCCCGACAGCCGCGCCACCGTGTCGCCCTGACGCACCGAGCCGCCCAGCCGCTCCGCCACCTGTTGCAGCAGGATGTCGCCGGCCAGATGGCCAAGGGTATCGTTGACCTGCTTGAAGCGGTCGAGGTCGACGAACAGCAGCGCCACCAGATTCTGGTTGCGATGGGCGCGGGCCAAGGCGCGGTTGAGACGCTCCTGGAACAGGGTGCGGTTGGGCAGCCGGGTCAGCGGGTCGTGGTTGGCCTGGTAGGACAGGCGCTCCTCGACCTCCTTGCGCGAGGTGATGTCGCTGATCACCGCCACGTAATTGGCGATTGCCCCGTCGGCGTCGCGGACGGCGGCGATGTTCTGCCACACCGCGAACATCTCGCCCGACTTGCGGCGGTCCCAGATCTCGCCCTGCCACTTGCCGGTTTCCCGCAGGGCCTGCCACATGCGTTCGTAGAACTCGTCGCCGTGGCGGCCCGAGGCCAGCATCCGCGGGTTCTTGCCCAGCACGTCCTCGGCCGCGTAGCCGGTGATGTCCGAGAAGGCCGGGTTGACGTGAATGATGGCGCAGGCGGCATCGGTGACGAACAGGCCCTCGCCGGTGTTGGCGAAGACGGTGGCGGCCAGGCGCATTTCGTCTTCGAGGCGCTTGCGTTCGGTGACGTCTTCGATCACCGCCACCGAGAAGCGGAACAGGTTGGTGTCGGCGTCGCGCACCGCGGTGACGGTGAGGAACCCCCACACCGTATGCCCGTCCTTGGCCAGATAACGCTTGAGCAACTGATAGCCGTCGCGGCGGCCGGCGACCATGTCGCGCTGCAAGGCCTGATTGGTGCCGACGTCCTCGGGGTGGGTGAGGCTCTGCCAGGTCAGGGCGCGCATCTCGTCGCCGTCGTAGCCGAGCATGGCACAGAAGGCGGGATTGACCTCGATCAGCGTGCCGGCGGTATCGGTCACCGCCACGCCGACGCCGGCATTGGCGAAGACGGCGCGGAAGCGGGCTTCGCTCTGGCGCAGTTCGGCGGCGACGCGGGCCCGCTCGATGGCGTAATGGACCGAGCGCCGCACCACTTCGCCGTCGCCCTGGCCCTTGACCAGATAGTCCTGGGCCCCCTTGCGCAGCGAATCGAGGGCCAGCACCTCGTCGTTGGTGCCGGTCAGCACCACCACCGGCACCAGGGGGTGGGGCTGGCGCAGGCGGGCCAGGGTGTCGAGACCGAACGAATCCGGCAGGCTGAGGTCGAGCAGGACCACGTCCACGGCCTCGGTGTCGAGGCAGGCAAGGGCCTGGGACAGGCGGTCGGCATGAAGAATGCGGAACGGATTCGAGACTTCGGTGCGCAGGAACACCTCGACCAGACGCGCGTCGCCCGGGTTGTCTTCAACCACCAGAACGGTCTTCGCCCCTTGGGCGCCCCCCCCGCTCATAACCGCCTCAGCGCGGCGGCAGAGTGACGACCGAGCACCAGTACTCTTCGATCGACCGCACCACGGCGATGAACCGGTCGAGATCGACCGGCTTGGTAATGTAGCAATTGGCGTGCAGGTCGTAGCTGCGCATGATGTCCTGATCGGCCTGCGAGGTGGTCAGCACCACCACCGGGATCCGCCGCAATTCGGTGTCGGCCTTCATCTCCGCCAGGACCTGACGCCCGTCCTTGCGCGGCAGGTTGAGATCGAGCAGCACCATATGCGGCCGGGGAGCCCCGGCGAATGCGCCCTCGCGGCGCAGATAGGCCATGGCCTCGACCCCGTCGACCACGACCTTCAGGCGACTGTTCATGCGCCCTTCCTTCAATGCCTCCTGCGCGAGGCGGGCATCGCCGGGATTGTCTTCGACCAATAGAATGTCGAAGACGTCTGGGGCATTTCGCAAAGTCACGGTTTGGCGGCTCCTCGAGCGCTCGTTGCCCGTCCACTATAATTGGCGGAAGACCAATTGGAAACCGCCTTGCACATCGGGTCGAGACGAAAGGGTGGCGTGGCCGGGGCGCCGGTGCCGGAATGCGCGCTGGGGGCGAACTGTCGTCAAGTCGCAGGCGCGTCCGTGCCCAGGCGGAAAGAATAAGGCCGGATCCGGTGAGGGGGACATGGTCCGGATCCGGCCCTCTCGGCGCAAGTTCGGCAGAGCGTCGAGCGTCCAATGCAATATGGCAGCATTGGCATCGACCCCATTTGATGTTCGTCAACTGCCCGGCAATCGAACATTACTTTCTGCGCCACAATTGGGCGAGGCCGGTCGCGCATCGGGAGGCCGGGGGGCGGCGACCCGGGAACCAACGCCCGCCGCACGCGTTGGCCTTTGAGGTATGCCCAAGAGGAGGATCGTCGTCATGCCGCTTGCCAGCCACTCCACCGCGACCGTCGCTCAGGTGCTGTCCGGGATCGATTTCCCTGCCAACAAGCAGAAACTGGTCGACTACGCACAGAAGAATAATGCCGATGCCGAGGTCCTTGAAACCATCAAGCAGATGCCGGAAGCCGAATACACCAGCATGGCCGACGTGTTTAAAGGCGTGGGCCAGAGTCACTGAGTCGGCGACGCCGAGGGTTGTTCGAGGGGACGGAGGCTGGGCCAGCCTCCGTCCCCTCTTTTTCGCTTCACTTGATGAATTGGGCGATGATAGGTTCCCAGGGGGTGGATTAGGCGGGAGACCGGCAGGTGACGATGGACGTCGGAGCCGCGGTAGCGGCGATTGAGCACGGCCTGACGCTGGCGAAATGCCGGCGCTGCGGGCGCATGGAGGCGCTCGTGCACGGGCTGGCGACGATGCCGCCCGGCGAAGATCGCGACGCCCTCGTCCAGACGGCACGCCAGGGGATCGACTGGCTGCGGCCGCCCGAATATGCCGAGATGGATTGCGAGCGCTGCTTCGCCACCGAGGCGACCGCCAATCTGGGGGATTTGGCGGCGCTGGTCACGCGGCCGGCGAAGGCCGCCGAGGTCGTTGACGAGGATGCACCGGTGGTCACCGTGATGGCGGCGTCCGAGCGCCGTCCCGACATGGACGCCGAGGGATATTTCGTCATCCTGCCCCGTCGCGAGGACCGCACCATCGTCATCGAGCATTACGCCTACGACCATCGCCTGCTGCACCGGGTGGTGGGGGACGATGCCCGCAGGCTGTGCGCCACCCTGCTGGACAACGGCTGGATCGGCAACCTCAGCCACGCCGCCTATCTCGGTCGCGAACTGACCTTGGCCGAAGTGGCCCTGGCCACCGGGCTCGGCTACGTTCAGGACGGGGCGTAGACAGAAACAGCCCTCGCCGGGCGCGGCCCTCCGGCCGCTGGGCCGCTCGCTCAATGCTCGCAAAAGTGCCGTGCTGCACGTTTAAGGTGTGGCGCCTAGATGTCGTAGATCAGGATCGGCTCGCCGGGCGTTTTTTGCGCCATCGAGGCCAGCGAGGTGTGGTCGAGGATCGCCGACAGGGCGTCGCGGACCTCCTGCATCACCGCCCGGACCGCGCAATCGGCTTCGCTGCGGCAATCGTCGCAGCGGCGATAGGCGGTGCGCGAGACACACGGCACCGGGGCCAACGGCCCGTCGAGGACGCGGATGATCTCGCCGACCATGATCCGCGCCGCCGGCCGGGCCAGGGCGTAGCCGCCGCCCTTGCCCTTCTTGCTGGCCAGCAGGCCCGCGAGCTTGAGTTCGAGCAGGATGGCGTCGAGGAACTTGCGCGGAATCGATTCGGCGGCGGCGATGTCGGCGATGAGCACCGGGGCGCCGCTGTCGCTGCGGGCGAGATGAACCAGGGCCTTGAGGCCGTATTTCGCCTTGTTCGACAGCATCGCGTCCTCGTCCCCTCCGCTTCGGGAACGATGGCACAACCGGAGCGGCGATGGTAGGGGCAGCCCTGTCCGTCGTGAAAGAACCCTACAGCAGGTGCGAGACGGCGTAGATCACCACGCCCACCAGCCCGCCGACCAGGGTGCCGTTGATGCGGATGTATTGCAGGTCCTTGCCCACCTGCAATTCCAGTTTGTCGACCAGGGTCCGGGTGTCCCAGCGGGCCACCACCCCGGCGATGAAGCCGCCGATCTCGTCGCGATGGGGGACGATGTAGCGGTCGATGGCCCGCATCACCCAGCGATTGAGGATGTCCTGCATGCGCGGATCCTCCTCCAGCCGTCGCCCCAAGGCCATCAGGGCCCGTTCGACGCCGGCCTTGACGATGCCGTTGTCGGCGGCCAGGTCGGCCTTGAGGCGCAGCTTGATCTCGCCCCACAGCGAGTCGAGGTATTGCTCGGCGAGGGGGTTGTCGAGCACTTCGGCCTTCAGGACCTCGCCGCGGGCGCGCAGCTCCGGGTCGGAGCCCAGGCGGGCGGCGAAGTCCTCGACCGCGCCCTGGAAGGCGCCGCGCCAGGGATGCTCGGGGGCGCGCAGCTCGTGCAGGGTCTCGAGCAGGCCGCCGATCACCCGGTCCGACAGCCGCTGATCGACCCATTTCGGCAGCCACTTGTAGCTGCGCGCCGAGACGCTGCCGCGAATCGCCTCCTCGTGGAGGAAGAGGAACTCCTCGGCCATGGCGATGGCGTGGTCGAACAGGTGTTGGTGGTGGCCGCGGGCCACCAGCACCGACAGCACCCGGCCGGCCAGGGGTGCCGCCTCGACGGCGTCCAGGCCGCGGCGGGCGGCGCCGCGGACGAAGGCGCGCACGCCCTCTTCCTCCAACGCTTCGAGCATCGGCGGCATCAGGCCGGCGGAGCGGCGGGCGACGAAGGCGGCATTGGCGGGGGTTGCCAGCCAGCGGGCAGCCTTGCCGGCGATATCCAGGCCCGAGACCTTGGCCGACACCACCGCCGGGTCGAGGAAGTTGTTGCAGATGAACGAGCCCAGCGACTCGCCGATCCGCTCCTTGTTGCGCGGCACGATGGCGGTGTGGGGGATGGGAATGCCGAAGGGATGGCGGAACAGCGCCACCACCGCGAACCAGTCGGCGCAGGCGCCGACCATCGCCGCCTCGGCGAAGGCGCGCACGAAGGCCAGCCACGGCCAGCGGTCATCGGCCAGGGAGGTGGCGACGTAGAGGGCCAGCATCGCCACCAGCAGGCCGGTGGCAAAGGCACGCATACGCCTCAGCTCGCGGCGGCGCTGGTTGCGGCGCTGTTCATGGATGGCGTCGAAGGCGGCGGACGTGGGACGGCCGGACGGGTCCGTCATATCATTCACTACAGGCAACGGAAACGTGACAATGCCCGATCTCCCCAACGGGCGGGAAGTCGCTTATTGGGGTTGCGGGCGGCAATCGGCAACTCATTCGCCATCGGAGTTGGGCGTGGCGACCGGCGCCCACAGTACCGCGTCGATGGTCGCGGCGCCGGTGGCCAGCATCACCAGGCGGTCGAAGCCCAAGGCGATGCCGGCGCTGTCGGGCAGTCCGTAATCGAGGGCGGCGAGGAAATCCTCGTCGATGGCCGCCGTTTCGCCGGTCAGCGCGTATTTGAGCGCGGCATCGGCGGCAAACCGGCGGCGCTGTTCGGCGGCATCGGTGAGTTCGCCGAAGGCGTTGGCCAATTCGATTCCCGCGGCATAGGCCTCGAAGCGTTCGGCCACCCGCGGATCGGCCGGCGAGCGCCGCGCCAGGGCGGCCATCGACAGCGGATAGGAATGGAGGATGGTCGGCACGCCGATGCCGAGATGGGGCTCGATGCGGTCGAGGAGGATCTTGAAGAAGACGTCGTCCCAGCGGTCGTAAGCGGTGGTCGAGACGCCGATGCGCGCCGCCTCGGCCTTGAGCAGCCGGGCATCGGGCGCCAGCGGATCGGGCGCAGTGGCCAGGATGTCGAGGCCGGCATACGCGGCGAAGGCCTCGGCGACCGACAGCCGGCGCCAGGGAGCGAAGGGGTCGCAGGCATGCCGGCCGTGGACCAGGCGCTCCGCCCCGGCGGCGCGGGTGGCGGTGCGCACCAGGGCCTCGGTATCGTCCATCAGCTCGGTCAGGTCGGCTCCGGCGCGGTACCACTCCAGCATGGTGAACTCGGGGTGGTGGGTGGGCGAGCGCTCGCCGTTGCGGAACACCCGCGCCAGCTGGTAGAGGCGGGGCACTCCCGCCACCAGCAGCTTCTTCATGGCGAATTCGGGGCTGGTGTGCAGATGCAGGACGGTCGCTTCGCCGCGGGGGCCCTCCAGGGTGGTGGCGAAGGTCCTGAGGTAGGGCTCCAGGCCCGGCGACACCTGCAGGCAGGGGGTCTCGACCTCGGCGAAGTCGCGGGCGGCGAAGAAGGCGCGCACCGCGGCCAGCATCGCCTGGCGTTGGGCCAGGGCGGCGCGGCGGGTTGCGAACACCTCGGGATGCCACCACTGTTTGCCTGACATGGTCGAATGCCTCTATGAAGGGGATCTCTGAATGACAGGAAACCGTGGTGATGAAAACGGGGATTGAGCGGTGAGCGGTCGCACCCTGCGAACCGCGACCGAGTTGGCCGTCGCCGGCCTGCTGACACCCGAAGCGGCGGCCGAGGCGGTGCGGGTGGCGGCGCGCTTCCGCGTGGCGGTGACCCCGGCGGTGGCGGCGCTGATCGATCGCGGCGATCCCGACGACCCCATCGCCCGCCAATATCTCCCTGCCGCCGCCGAGTTGGACAGCGTCGCCGAAGAGCGCGGCGATCCGATCGGCGACGACGCCTTCAGTCCGCTGAAGGGACTGGTCCACCGCTATCCCGACCGGGTGCTGCTGAAGCCGATCCTGGTCTGTCCGGTCTATTGCCGGTTCTGCTTCCGCCGCGAGGCGGTGGGCGATGCCGGCGCCACCCTGACCCAGGCCGAGATCGACGCCGCCCTGGCCTACGTCGCCGCCCGCCCCGAGATCCGCGAGGTGATCGTCACCGGCGGCGATCCGCTGATGCTGGGGCCGGCACGCCTGTCGCGGCTGATTGCCGCCGTCGCCGCCCTCGGCCATGTCGAGGTGGTGCGGGTCCATACCCGCGTGCCGGTCGCCGATCCGGCGCGGGTCACCGCGCCGCTGGTCCGCGCCTTGCGCCCGCCGCCGGGGCTGGCGGTGTGGGTGGCGGTGCACGTCAACCATCCGCGCGAGCTGTCGCCGCAGGCGGCGGCGGCCCTGGCGCGCCTTGCCGAATCCGGCCTGCCGCTGCTGGCGCAGACGGTGCTGCTGAAGGGGGTCAACGATTCGGCCGAGGTGCTGGAGGCGCTGTTCCGTGCCCTGATCCGCCATCGGGTGAAGCCCTATTACCTGCACCACCCCGACCTCGCCCGCGGCACCGCCCATTTTCGCCCCACGTTGGCCGAGGGCCGCGCGCTGATGCGCGCCTTGCGCGGGCGCCTGTCCGGCATCGCCCTGCCCACCTATGTGCTCGACATCCCCGGCGGGGCGGGCAAGGTGCCGGTGGGGCCGGAGTACTGGGACGCGGCGGCCGGCGAAGTGGCGGATCCGGGCGGAGGGCGTCACGACTATCCGCCGCGGTGAGCTTTCCCGCGACAGTGTGCGACGCTGCGAAGTCGATGGCCCCGCCGGGGGTTGATCCCACCGCCCCGATCCCCTAAAACCGTCGCCTGATTCTTGCCACGAAAGGACCTCCCCGTTGCGCGCCGAGACCGAAGCGTTGGCCCAGGACATCCGCAAGTCGGTGGCCTTGCTGCGGCGCCACCTCAACTGGGAGGAGGCGCTGCGCCGCCTGGACGAGCTCAATGCCCAGTCCGAGGACCCCAACCTGTGGAACGACGCCGCCAAGGCCCAGGCCTTGATGCGCGAGCGTACCGGGCTGGAGACCGGCATCGGCGGGGTCCGCTCGGTCGAGCGCGAGCTGGACGATTTGCTCGGCCTGATCGAGCTGGCCGACATGGAGGGCGATGCCGCCGTCGCTGCCGACGCCGACGCCCAGTTGCTGGCCCTCAAGCAGCGCACCGGCACCATGGAGCTGGAGACCTTGCTGTCCGGCGAGGCCGATTCCTTCGACAGCTACATCGAAGTCAATTCCGGGGCCGGCGGCACCGAGGCCCAGGACTGGGCCGAAATGCTGGTGCGCATGTACACCCGCTGGGCCGAGAGTCATGGCTACAAGACCGAATACCTCGAAGAAAGCGCCGGAGAGGGCGCCGGCATCAAGTCGGCGACCATGAAGGTGATCGGCCGCAACGCCTATGGCTGGCTGAAGACCGAGAGCGGCGTCCACCGTCTGGTGCGCATCTCGCCCTTCGACGCCAATGCCCGGCGCCAGACCAGCTTTGCCTCGGTGTGGGTCTATCCGGTGGTCGACGACACCATCGACATCCAGATCAACGAGGGCGACTGCCGCATCGACACCTACCGCGCCTCGGGCGCCGGCGGCCAGCACGTCAACAAGACCGATTCCGCGGTCCGCATCACCCACCTTCCCACCAACATCGTCGTCGCCTGCCAGACCGAGCGCTCGCAGCACCAGAACCGCGCCCGCGCCTGGGACATGCTGCGCGCCCGCATGTACGAGGCCGAGCTGCAGCGCCGCGACGCCGAACGCGCCGCCACCGAGGCGACCAAGAGCGACATCGGCTGGGGCCACCAGATCCGCTCCTACGTGTTGCAGCCCTACCAGATGGTCAAGGACCTGCGCACCAACGTCGAGACCTCGGATACCCAGGGGGTGCTCGACGGCGATCTCGACCAGTTCATGGCCGCCTCGCTGGCGCAGCGGATCGAGGGGCACGCGGACTAGCATGGAGCATCGCCGCAACATCGACGTCATCGTCGAGACCATCGCCTTCGCCGGCAAGCGGGTGGTCGACGTCGGCTGCGGCGACGGGTCCCTGGCCCGCCATCTCGCCCGCCAGGGGGCGACGGTGCTGGGGGTGGAGTGCAGTCCGCGCCAACTGGCCAAGGCCCGCGCCGCCCAACCGGTGGCGGGCGTCACCATCGTCGCGGGCGTCGGCCAGGCCTTGCCGTGCCCGGATGCCTTCGCCGACGTGGTGGTGTTCTTCAATTCGCTGCACCATGTCCCGGCGGCCTTCATGGCCCCGGCCCTGGCCGAGGCGGCCCGCGTGCTGGTGCCGGGCGGCGTGGTCTACCTCTCCGAGCCGCTGCCCGAGGGCCTGTTCTTCGCCGCGGTGCGGCCGGTCGACGACGAGACCGCGGTGCGCGCCCAGGCCTTGGCGGCCATCCAAGGCGCCGCCGCCCAGGGGCTGGAGCCGGCCGGCGAGATCCGCTACGTGCACACGCTGAAGATGGATTCCTACGAGGCCTTCCGCGAGCGGATCGTCTCCGCCAATGCCGAGCGCGAGGCGCGTTTCGCCACCCTGGACACCGCGATGCGCGCCCTGTTCGCCGCCAACGCCACGCGCACCGCGGATGGTGCCTACGCCTTCGAGCAACCGATGCGCATCAACCTGCTGCGCAAGCCGTAAGGCGCCACCGCAGCCCCTTGTCATTGCTCGGTTGGCTCTTACGTCATCGACCGCACGGAAACGGTGGGGCCGAAAACTGCCGACGAGATGTCGGCGTTCCTCAAAGGCTGGCTGGTCGGCCACATCATCAAGACCGACCTGCTGATGAAGGGGACGCTGACGAACAAGGTGGGAGGGGGCACAGATAGGAGAACGTGGCGAATCGTCAGTGGCGATGGGACGGATTTTGGCGCCTCGCCCGAGGGGGCACGGATGGATGCACCATCACCGTAACGTCACCAGAACCCCGGTGTTGTCTGCCTCTGCGGTTGGGCGTAGTTTCCCAGGGCAGTCATAATCGGATGAGGCGGGGGGGCTATGCAACCGACGTATTTTGCATCGTTCTTGCTTGGCAAGCAGGGAGGGCCCCCGGTTTGCCTCAGTGCGATCATCCCCCACGTAGACAATTGGATTTTTCAAAACAAGAACCGAAAGGTCGAGAGACCGACGGATTTTGATGCCTTTTCGGAGCAGACGCACCGTTTGCCGAAAGAGACGTTGGTGCATACCCGTTACGTCAAAGACGGTTTGGTTGCATATCTTGCGATACGTTACGAGCATAGCGACAATAAGCGTCGTCTCTGGCGTACCGACGTGGTGTTCAACACTGATGGTGGTCGGGGGAACGAAGTTCGCTGCTCGGTTGGTGTTCATGTTGGAAACCAAGACGGCGCGATTGTCCCTCTTGGAGATGTTGCTTCCCGCCCTGCCATCGTTCCGACGTTGATCAATAATTTCAGCGCCTACGAGGCTTACCCGCTGCTCACCACCTCAATGCCTGTGCATGTCAAGGATGTGGGCGTGCTGATGAACCTATTGACCAGTCCACAGCGGCACATTCCCTTGGTCTTGATCACTTCTCGGAACGCCGACGGGCAATTCATCGTAAACAAGGAGCAGATCGCTGAAAAGCTGGCGGGCATGGCGTACGTTGTGCATGCTTCTTCCGCTGAGGTTACGTACGCGGTCAGGGACGTCATCGGGAACGAGATGAATGCCTACGATGGAGCCCTCCGCCTCTATTGGCCCGGTTTCAAGGATTCGGACTCTCCCTACCGTCATCCGTTATGGGTTCGTGGTCGAAGCGAGGAAATCGAAGCGAACAGGGGTGGCTTTGCGCAATTTCTGCTCCGCAACCTTGCCAAAATTTCCGCAACTCGCGCGGTCCCAGGAGTAACGCGTTGGGAAGACGTTCAGCGAAAAAAAATCCAAGCCGATGCACAGACCGCGCAGGGCGAAGGTGAACTCCGGCAACTGCTGGATTGTGCCTTGCAGGAGGGCTATGAGCAGAAGACGAGAGCGGACACTTTGAGCTATCAATTGGATTTCAAACAACTTGAGATTGACGAAAAGCAGGCGGAGCTAGAAGCAAAGGCTGGAGAATGCGACCAGTGGCGCAATGCCTGGGTACAGGTTAAAAAAGAGCGTTCCCCTTCGGATGACGAGGCGACAGATGATCTCCGGAATGTCGGTGACGCCCTTGAAAAGGGTGCCCAGATTTACGCCGACTCGCTCGTCATTATCGGCTCCGCTCTCCGCAAAGAGACGCTCGATTTCAAGAAGCCCGAAGTTGTGTTAAAGGCTCTGCGTTGGTTAGCTACCGATTATCGAAGGGCTCGGTTGGGCGAGATTCTCTGTCCTGACTTAGATGTGTCCTGCCGAACGGTCTCAGGGATGTTCTACCGCCCGCACCAGAGCAAAGTGACGATGGGACGTTTCGAAGATGACTACAAGGTGGTCCGGAATGGCAAGCCAAACTGGCTAAAAGAACATATTGGGATTGGGACTGGTACTGATCCTCGCAGCAACATCAGGATAGCATTCTACTTTGACGACACTGAAAGGAAAGTTATTGTCGGCTTCGTTGGTCAGCACCAGGAAACGACCGCTTCAAACTAGTAGGTCACATCAACTAATTTGAAATGTTTTGGCGATTCGCTCTGTCGCAAGGCCACGGCGACGGAGGGCGCTATGTCGGAGAAGAGATACATCGTCCGGTTGACGATAGCATCTGCGCTCCAATACCTATCTCGGTTCGCCGTTCAGCCCTAACCCAGGCCAAGACGAGCCCCCCTCTTATCGCATCAACTGCCAGTGGTGCTGGGCGAGCATGCCGATCACCGCACCGATCGCCAGGGCGCCGACCACCCAGGCGGCGGTCATGCCGTCCTCGCGGGCGATTTCCGAGATCGGCGGGTCGGTGAAGGGCGAGGGCGGCTCGGCCTGGCCATAGGGGGCGGGCTGGCGCTTGGTCCAGCCGCGCTGGGCCGGCAGCCTGCGCAGCGCCGGGCTGTCGGACCGCCATTCGCGCAAGGTGTTGAGGGCGTGGTCGCGTCCGGCCGGCATCGGCAGATGGATGTCGGGGCGGACATGGGCGCTGACCCGGGCGATCAATTCCTCGGTGGCGTCGAAATAGGCCCGCCCGGCCAGGCCGTCGGGGTCGAGCACGGCGATCGGCATCGACAGTTGCACCGCCTCGCCGACCCTGGGGTCGAGGGCGATTTCCATGGGGAAGACGTGCTCGCCGAATTCGGCGCGGATGGCCAGGGCGCCGTCGGCGATGGCGCCCTCGGCCTCGGTCATGGTCAGCAGCACCCCGGCCACCGACAACCCGGAATTGGCCCCCTCGCGCAGGCGGCGGATCTCGTACCAGGTGTTGACCAGCCCTTCGTGGGCGAAGGGATCGGGGCGGGTGGGAATCAGCACCGCCGTCGCCGCCAGCAGGGCGTTGAGGGTCATCACCGCAAAGGCCGGCGGGCAATCGATCACCGCCACGTCGCAGCACGACTTCAACTCGCCGGCCAATCCGGTCTTGAGGCGCGAGAAGGCATCGACGTCTTCGGCGGCAAGGTCGACTTCGGCGGTGCGCAGCATGCCGGTGGCCGGCAACAGCACCAGGCCGGGATAAGGTGTCGGCAGCAGCGCCGCGGCCAGCCCGCTATGGCCGGTCAGGACGTCCCAGGCCCCGGTGGTCGGCAGCGGCTGATGGCCGAAGCCGGCGGTGGCGTTGGCCTGCGGGTCGAGGTCGATCAGCAGCACGCGATAGCCGTGGGCGGCGAGGCAGACGCCAAAATTGACCGCGCTCGTCGTCTTGGCGACGCCGCCCTTATGATTGAAGACCGCCACTACGGGCGGCATGGTCTCACCGGTGCTGTCCATCGGCCGCAGGATAGCAGTCGCCGGCCTGCGCAGAAAGGGCGGCCATGGGCTTCGAAGGAGAGCCCTGCTACACTGGCGGGCGAAGGCCATGGGGGACGAAACGATGCGCAGGTTGGCCGCGGTGCTGGCGGCGGTGCTGCTGCCCCTGGGAGCGGAGGCGGCCGAGGGAGTCGATGCCGCCCTCGAGGCCCAGCGGGCGGGCGACTTTTCCCAGGCCTGGCAGAGCGCCGCGCCGCTGGCCCTGTCCGGCGACCGCCGCGCCCAGGCGCTGGTGGCCCGCATGTTCGCCGCCGGGCAGGGAGGCGAGGAAAGCGATTGTCTGGCGACCTTGTGGCACGACAAGGCGGCGCGCGGCGGCGAGGTCGATTCGCAGTTGGCCCTGGCGGTGGCCTATGCCGAGGGCACCGGCCTGCGCCAGGATCTCGAACTGGCCAGCCGCTGGGCCCTGGCCGCCTCGCGCAACGGTCAGGTGGCGGCGCTGGGCCTGCTGTCGCATCTGGCGCGGCAACTGCCGAGCGCGCGGCGCGGGGCCTTGGCCCGCGACGACTGGCGGCCCGAGGCGCAGCCGCCCGCCGATCTGGTTCTGCTGCATGACGGCGTATTGGCGCAGCCGGGAGCGCCCTACGCCCGCCTGGGCCTCGGTCCCTGTCGCGGCACCGGTGGCGCGGTGGCGGGGGTGGGGGCGGGCGGAGTCGATCTGCCGCGGCCGGCGGAGGTTTCGCTCGGCGCCGTGGCGCTTGAGGCCGGGAAGCCGGATCTGGCCGCCGAATTCCTCATCCCCTCGGCGGTCGCCGGCGATGCCGCGGCCCAGGGGCATCTGGCGACGATGTATGCCTCGGGGCGCGGCGTGCCGCAGGATGCCTGTCTCGCCGCGCTGTGGACGGCCAAGGCTGCCGGGACGCGGGCCGAGCTGTTCGTCCTGCCGCCGGGGATGGACAGCCGCTGCGGGGAGTGACGAAATCCTGATGTCATCCCCGTGCCCGTGATGGTAGTCTTTGCGGATGAAGCATTGCGTCGCCATCCGCCACGTCGCCTTCGAGGACCTCGGCTTCTTTGCCGACGTTCTGGCCGCGCGGGCGTTCACCGTCGAATACGTCGAGGCCGGGTGGGACGACCTTGCCGCCCTCGATCCCCTGGGCGCCGATCTGATGGTGATCCTCGGCGGCCCGATCGGGGTTTACGACGTTGCCGAGTACCCCTTCCTCGCCGACGAGATCCGGCTGATCGAGCGCCGTCTGGCGGCCAGCCTGCCGCTGGTGGGGATCTGCCTCGGCGCCCAGTTGATGGCCCGCGCGCTCGGCGCCCGCGTCTACCCCAATCCCAACGGCAAGGAAATCGGCTGGGGGCCGCTGGCGCTGACCGAGGCCGGGACCGCCTCGTGCCTGGCGCCGCTCGACGGCGTGCCGGTGCTGCACTGGCACGGCGACACCTTCGATCTGCCCGAAGGCGCCGAACTGCTGGCTTCGACCGCCGTCGCCCGCCAGCAGGCGTTCCGCGTCGGACGCCATGGGCTGGGCCTGCAATTCCACCTCGAAGTCACCGCCCACGGGCTGGAGCGCTGGTATATCGGCCATGCCGCCGAGATCGGGGCTACCGCAGGCCTCGACGTCGCCACGCTGCGCGCCGCGTCCGCCCGTCATGGCCCGGCCATCGAGGCGGCGGGACGGCGGGCCTTGGAAAGCTGGCTGGACGCTTTTTGAGCGGGTGGTCAGGATCGAAGAACCTCTGTATAGTCCAACCCTGCCCGGCCGAGAGCTGACAACCGCATGAGTCTGCCGTGAACGATAAGCTCAACGAGGAGGACGTCGCCCGTCTGCTCGCCAATCCCACCGGCGAGGTGCGGGCCGAAATCGCCGGCAAGATCGCGGGCGACCACCCGCGTCTGAGCGAGTCCGAACGGCGCATGGCGGAAGAGATCTTCCGCCTGATGGTCAAGGACGCCGAGGTCCGCGTCCGCGAGGCGCTGGCGCGCCAGCTCAAGGAGAACCCCATGGTTCCCCACGACGTCGCCATGGCCCTGGCCAGCGACGTCGATGCCGTGGCGCTGCCGTTCATCGAACTCTCCGAGGTCCTGACCGACGAGGATCTGGTCGAAATCATCCGCAGCCAGGACCAGCACAAGCAGGTGGCGGTGGCCAAGCGGGCCCATGTCTCCGCCTCGGTTGCCGATGCCCTGGTCGATTCCGGCAACGAGAACGCGGTGGCCACCCTGGTCGCCAACGAGGGGGCCGACCTCTCCGACACCATCCTCGCCCGCGTGGTGGAGACTTACGGCGGCAGCGAGGTCGTCGGCAAGCCGATGGTCGAACGCCGCAACCTGCCGGTCACGGTGGCCGAGCGGCTGATGACCCGCATTTCCGAGAACCTGCGCCGCCAGTTGATCGAGCGCCAGGATCTCACCCCCGAGATGGCCACCGCGCTGCTGCTGCATGCCCGCGAGATGGCCGTGCTGGGCATCGCCGACGTCGAAACCGACGTGGTCAAGCTGGTCGAGCACCTGCACCGCAACAACCGCCTGACCCCGTCGATCATCCTGCGCGCGGTGTGCATGGGCGACGTCACCTTCTTCGAGGTGGCCCTGGCCCGTCTGGCCCGCGTCAAGCTGGAGAATGCACGGACGCTGATCCACGACGCCGGCAAGCGCGGCTTCCAGGCCCTGTTCGACAAGGCCGGGCTGCCCAAGCCGGTGTTCGCCGCCATGCGTGCCGCCGTCGATGTCTCGGCCGAGATGGAGTACGACGGCGGTCCCAACGACCGCGAGCGCTTCTCGCGGCGGATGATCGAACGGATCCTCACCCAGTACGGGGATCTGGGGGTGGAGTTCGAAAACGACGACCTCGAATACCTGCTGACCAAGATGAACGAACTGCCGGCCGCGGTCCACGCCGACTGACGCCGCGAGAGAACGGATTGAGGGGAATGTCCGACAGGACCGCAGCCGCCAAGGCAGTCGACAGCGAAACCGCCAACCGCCGCGAGATCATCCGCACCATCAAGGGGCCGATCGTCGAGCGCTTGGTGAGCATCATTCCGGCCCTCGGCGCCTATGACGACGTCTACGGCACGGTGATGCAGAGCCCGGACCTGCTCTACGGCTGCATGCAGGTGTTCCGCAAGCAGCGCGAGCTGTTCCAGGATCTGCTGGTCGACAAGGACGGCCTGCCGGTCCTCGACGACGCCACCGTTCTCAAATGCGACCGCAACGTCAACCAGATCGTCGGCATGGTGGTGCGTTCGGGCTGCAAGGCCTATTCGGAAAAGCGCTGGGGCGGAGCGGGGACCAACAAGGCGGTGCCGGTGGTCAATCCGGCGACGCGCTCGCTGCTCGACAAGCTGGCCGAACTGGTGCGCGGCAAGTGGGGCGATGCCGAGCAGCCCAAGCCGGTCGCCTCGCATGCCGACAAGTTCTACGCCGCCATCAACGACTTCCTCGATGCCGACTGGCAGGTGCCGCTGATTCCGCACTTCGCCGAGCTGCCGATCAAGCTGATCGTCGAACTGGGCCGCGGCGTCACCGCGCTGCACAACCCGGAGGCCATCACCGCCCTGGCCGATATCGGCCGCCATTCGCTCGATCAGGCGCGCAAGATCCTCTCCGACTCGATGATGCGCGAGATGCTCGACACCCAGCCGCTGGCGGCCAAGGGCGTGGCCTTCCTCGGCAAGGAGCGCTACGACTTCCTCTACGGCGCCGTCTACGAGAAGATGGGCGAGAAGTTCTGGGAAATGTGCGTCGACTGCGACCGCCTGGAGGCGATGGAGCAGCAGAACGCCAAGGACCTGGAGCAGATGTCGGCCTTCCTGCACGTGATTTCGGCCGAGACCATCAACCAGATCCTGCGCTTCCTGCAATTCGCCTTCATCCCGGTGTTCCTCGAAGTCGCCAACGCCAAGCTGGGCGAGGAGAAATTCGCCGAGATCTTCGGGCCCGCCGGCAACAAGAAGCTGATCAAGATCTTCTGCGAGAAGGCCCACGCCTACAAGCTCGACCCCGCCGATCCGGTCGAGGACATGCGCAAGCGCCTCCCCGACGTGTTCGGCGCCTATCTGCGGGCGCCGGCGGATTTCGAGAAGGGGCTGTAGGCGCCGGTCGCCAACAGACGGCCGGCCAGATTCAGCCACGGCCGGCCGACATCCATCGCCAGCACCGTGCATGTCCACCCCGCCACCTCGCTCGGGCCGTCGGCGAGCCCGTGGCGGGCATGGGCGCCGACCACCACCAGATCCGGCTGCCAGGCGGCAACCGCGAAGCCGGCGCCGGTGAAGGCGACCCGGGTGACCGCCTCGCGGGCCCCGAGCGCGGCGGCCAGGCGCGCCAGCTTTCGATGCAGGACCGGCTCCAACTGCGCTTCCAGCTCGGCGGGGGTGTAGGGGCAGAAATCGTCCTCGCCGATGCCCCAATCGGCAACGGTCAGCAGGGCGAACGACGCCCGCTCGACCGAGGCGATGCGCCACCCCCGCCGCGCCACCTCGCGCCCGCGGGAATCGAGATCGACCACGGCCATGACGCGACGGATCGGGGACGGCAACGATTCGGCCATGGCGGGGAGATGGCGTCGGCGGGGCGGAGCGCCAAGGGACGGCGCGGAATCGTGGCCTGGGGGGAGGAGAGCGGCCGCCTGCGATTACGCCATGTTCATCTGTGTCAAATGACACGTCCCTTCGTCAAAGGCACGGCTTCGGTTGAAAATCAATGGTCGGTCAAGGCGTGATGCGGCGGATGGGCGGTGAATGCAAGGGGAAGGGAATCGGGGCCACAGATGAACACAGATGAACACGGATAAGGGGAGGGGCGGCATGGCCCAGTCCACTCGGCAGCCCTTCATCTGTGTTTATCTGTGTTCATCTGTGGCTGAAAATGCCGTCGCTCGCCCCACGCGCCGTCCCGGTTGAAAGATCGCGGCAAGTTCCGCTATCCTGGACAGAGCACGGGGGGAACCATGGCCTTCATCAAGCGAAAACCGATTCCCGGAATACCCAAGCCGGTGTCCAAGCCGACATGGCGGGAGCGTCTGCGCACGGTGCCGATTCGCCTGTGGGGGGGCCTGGGCCTGGGTACGGCCGTGGCAGGAACCATCGCGGTGATCGTCAAGGAGGTCGTCGCGCCCTGGGGCGTCTGCGAGTTCCATGAACTGAAGCGCTCCCCGGCCGACGACCATCGCCTGACGGTGCTGGTCAGTCGGCTGGCCAACGATGCCGACGGCCGCCAGACCGCCCATGTGGTGGCGTCGCTGGAGGGCGAAAAGGGGCTGGAGAAGCTCGCCACCTGCCGCAGCCTGACCAGGACCCTGGACTCGCAGTCCGAAAGCCAGGCCCGCGCCGAGGCCGAGACCACCGGCCAAGCCTGGCTGGAGCGCTTCCACGCCGACGTGCTGGTGTGGGGCGAGGTCTTGGGCGACAAGGGCCTGCGCCTGCGCTTCCTGTCGCCGGCCGGCGGCAGCGACGGCCGCAGCTACGGCCTCGACGGCCAGACCCTCGATCTGCCGCCCTCGTTCAGCGCCGACCTCGCCACCCAGGTGGAGGCGCTGGTGGTGCTGGCCAGCGCCCCGGCGGTTGACGATGCCGGGACCTATCTGGTCGAGCGCCTGGGGCCGCTGGCCGACAAGCTGCGCCGCCTGCACGCCGCGCCGCCGAGCGGGGCGACGCCGGATCAGCGGGCCTCGCTGGCCGTGTCCTTGGGGAACGTCCTATCCGCAATCGGCGAGCAGGGGGGTGACGCGGCGCGGCTGGAGGCGGCGGTGATCGCCTACCGGGCGGCGCTGGAACTGCGCAGCCGCGAGCGGGTGCCGCTCGCTTGGGCGACGACCCAGAACAATCTTGGCGCAGCCCTCTCGTCGTTGGGCACACGGGAGTCCGGGACGGCGCGGCTGGAGGCGGCGGTGACCGCCTACCGGGCGGCGCTGGAGGTGCGCACCCGCGAGCGGGTGCCGCTCGATTGGGCGACGACCCAGAACAATCTCGGCAATGCGCTTTCGTTGTTGGGCGAACGGGAGTCCGGGACGGCGCGGCTGGAGGCGGCGGTGACCGCCTACCGGGCGGCGCTGGAG
>JACRFY010000185.1 GCA_016212565.1 Magnetospirillum sp.
CCGTTGGGGTGCCCAGCACGTCGGATCGTGGCGTGCCCAGCACGTCGGCAAGGTTGACCAGGATGCCGGCGGGGGCGCCCCAGATCAGGCGCTCCTCCCAGGTCAGGGCCCAGAACGGCCGCGGCCGTCCGGCCACCTCGCGGCGGTGGAGGCCGTGATTGGCGGGGTCGAGAACGAAGTCCAGCGGCACCTCGAAGACGTCGGCGACCTCGAAAGCGTCGAGGGCGAGCGAGAAGGGCGGCGTCACCATCGCCACCACCGGCGTGATGACGAAGCCGGTGCCGGTGACGAGGTCGTCGAGGCGGCCGAGCACGGTGACATGCACGGCGGCGAGGCCGATCTCCTCGGCGGTTTCGCGCAGCGCACAGGCGACCGCGTCGCCGCCGTCGCTGTCCTCCAGGCGTCCGCCGGGAAAGCTCACCTGGCCGGGATGGTGATAGAGGTGCTCGGTGCGCCGGGTCAGCAGCACGGTCAGCGCGTGCTCGCGCTCGACCAGGGGAACCAGCACCGCCGCCGGCCGCGCCGGGGCGTCGAGGGTGGCCCCTTCCGGCCACGGCTCCTCGCCGGCCGCGGCCGCAAGCCGCCGTTCCGAGCGGCGGCCTTCGCCGCTGCGCTCGGCCAGACGCCGGGCGATCTCACGCCGCGTCAGGCCGGATCGCCCATCCGTCCCAGCACAAAGAAGGTGCCGCTGCTCCATATGCCGTACAGCTCTTCGCCTCCCACCTTTTCCTCGCAGCCCAGGGCCACCAGCTCATAGTACACTGCCCGCGCCAGCCGCGCCTCGATCCCGTCGCGGACCAGCACATAAGGCGCCGGCTCGCCACTGACCGGGTCTTCGGCGAGGCGGAGCGGATGGTCCCGATCCACGGTCACCAGATCGTCGACATTGGTGCGCAGCGACACCACCCGCTCGCGGCCGCCGTTGCCGGTGAACAGTTCGACCGCCAGCAGCGGCACGTCGGCGACCTCGATGCGGCCCTTCTCGTCGGGAGTCACCAGCCAGTACGAGCCGTCGCGGCGGCGTTCCAGCATGCTGGCGAACAGGCACACCATCTCTTTACGCCGGATCGGCGAGCCGTGATAATGCCAGCGCCCCTGGCGGTCGATGCTGATGCCCAGGTCGCCGCAATCCTCCGATTCGTCGGCGAAATCGTCCTCGACGGCGAGAAGCGGCAGATCGGCCAAGAACGTTTCCTCCGCGGCGTACGCGCCGCCCGTTTGATTGTCGTCCATTGACGCTTTCTCAACGCACCGTTGGAGGTGCCTCCAGTGAAGACCTTATCCGGTCCCGATGCCAGCAGCCGTATGGATGTTCAGCCTGACGTCGAAGACGTAGTCCACGCGGTGGAGGCGCTCAATGCCCGTATGGCGGAAGCGCGGGCCGGCATAGGCAAGGTGATCTTCGGCCAGAGCCGAGTCGTCGACGAGACTCTTATCACGCTGCTGGCAGGCGGTCACGCCTTGTTGATCGGCGTCCCCGGCCTGGCCAAGACCCGGCTGGTGCAGACCCTGGGCGTGGTGCTGGGCCTCGACGACAAGCGGGTGCAGTTCACCCCCGACCTGATGCCCGCCGACATCCTCGGCTCCGAGGTGCTGGAGGAATCGGCGTCGGGGGCGCGCGGGTTCCGCTTCATCACCGGGCCGGTGTTCTGCCAGTTGCTGATGGCCGACGAGATCAACCGCGCCAGCCCGCGCACCCAATCGGCGCTGTTGCAGGCGATGCAGGAGCGCAAGGTGTCGATCGCCGGCCACTACCACGACCTGCCGGCGCCGTTTCATGTCCTGGCGACGCAGAATCCGCTGGAGCAGGAGGGCACCTATCCGCTGCCCGAGGCCCAACTCGACCGTTTCCTGATGCAGATCGACGTCGGCTATCCCGAATTGGAGGCCGAGCGGCAGATGCTGATCGCCACCACCGGCCCGGCCGAGGCGACGCCGACGGCGGCGATGACCGCCGCCGAACTGGTCGCCGCCCAGCATCTGGTCCGCCGCCTGCCGGTGGGCGAGAGCGTGGTCGAGGCCATTCTGACCCTGGTGCGCGCCGGCCGTCCCGAGACCTCGACCCTCGACGAAATCCGCCGCGGCGTCGCCTGGGGACCGGGCCCGCGCGCCGCCCAGGCCCTGATGCTGGCCGCCCGCGCCCGCGCCCTGCTGGAAGGACGGCTGTCGCCGTCGCTCGACGACGTGGTCGCCCTGGCGCCGCCGGTGCTGCGCCACCGCATCGCGCTGACCTTCGCGGCCCGGGCGGACGGGCTGACCGTCGACGCGGTGATCGCGCGGTTGATCGGGGCGGTGGGATGAGGACGGGGGGCGCATGACCCGCACCCTCGCCGCCCAGGCGCTGGCGTCCCGCCTGCCGCCGCTGCTGGTCGCCGCCGAGCGGGTGGCGGCGACGGTGGCGGCCGGGGTGCATGGGCGGCGGCGCACCGGCAGCGGCGATTCCTTCTGGCAGTTCCGGCGCTATCAGCCCGGCGACGCCGCCTCCGCCGTCGACTGGCGCCAGTCGGCCAAGGCCGACCGCCTGTTCGTGCGCGAAAACGAGTGGGCGGCGGCGCAGACGGTGTGGCTGTGGCGCGATCCCTCGCCGTCGATGGACTGGGCCTCCGCCGCCGCGTTGCCGGCCAAGCGCGAGCGCGCCGAATTGCTGCTGCTGGCCCTGGCGGCCCTGCTGCTGCGCGGCGGCGAGCGGGTGGCGCTGCCCGCGTCGGGCATCGGCCCCACCTCCGGCGCCGCCGCCCTCGAACGCCTGGGGACGGCCCTGGCCGTCGAGGCGGTGGCGGCGACGGCGCTGCCCCAGCCCGCCGGCCTGCCCCGCCATGCCGAGGCGGTGCTGCTGTCCGATTTCCTGCTGCCGCTGGAGGCGGTCGAGGCCGCGGTGCGCGCCCTGGCCGCCGCCGGCACCGTCGGTCATCTCCTCCAGGTCCTCGACCCCGCCGAGGAGACGCTGCCGTTCTCCGGCCGCATCCGGTTCGCCGGGCTGGAGGACGAAGGCGCCACCGTCGTCCGCCGCGCCGAGGATGTCCGCGACGCCTATCGCGCCCGCCTGCTCGCCCATCGCGACGGTCTGGCGGCGATCGCCCGCGCCGCCGGCTGGAGCTTCGCCGTTCACCATACCGATGCCTCGCCGCAGACGGCCTTGCTGGCGCTGCATGCGCGGCTGGGCGAGCGATGAGCGGGCTGGCCTTCGCCGCGCCGTGGGCGTTGGCCGCTCTGGCGGTGCTGCCGGTGCTGTGGCTGTTGCTGCGGGTGACGCCGCCGCCGCCGCGCCTGGTCCGCTTCCCGCCGGTGCGGCTGCTGTTCGGCCTCGAAGCGCGCGAGGACGCCGCCGCCCGTACCCCGTGGTGGGTGCTGGCGTTGCGGCTGCTGCTGGCCGTGACGGCGATCCTGGCCGTTGCCGGGCCGCTGGTAAATCCGGCCGCACCGCTGGTCGACGGCAGCGGGCCGCTGGTGATCGCCGTCGACGACGGCTGGGCGGCGGCGCGCGATTGGCCGGCGCGCTCGGCGTGGCTGTCGGCGCAGGCGGATCGCGCCGAACGGGCGGGAAAGCCGGTGATCGTCGTTGCCACCGCCCCGCCGGCCGAAGGCGGTCCGCTCGCCGTCGCCGGACCGATGGCGGCGGGCGAGGCGCGCCGTCTGCTCGCCGCGCTTCAGCCCAAGCCGTGGCCGACCGACCGCGCCGCCGCCGCCGCCGCCGTCCAGGCCATCCCCCGCGATACGGTGATGGCGGCGACCTGGCTGGCCGACGGTCTCGACGACGGCGCCGGCATCGCCTTCGCCCGCGCCCTGCAAAGCCTGGGCGGCGGGCTGGAGGTGGTCGCCGCCCGCACCGGGCGGATCCTGATCCCGCCCGAGGAGCAGGGCGGCGATCCCCTGACCGCGACCGTGCGCCGTCCCGGTGCGGCGGATCGGCTCGAACGGGTCGCCGTCCGCGCCATGGACGGCCGCGGCACCGTGCTCGCCCGCACCGAGGCCGACCTGCCGGCCGGCGAGCGGGAGGTGGCCGTCTCCCTGCGCCTGCCCGG
This sequence comes from Magnetospirillum sp., assembly GCA_016212565.1. Classification (GTDB taxonomy): domain Bacteria; phylum Pseudomonadota; class Alphaproteobacteria; order Rhodospirillales; family Magnetospirillaceae; genus JACRFY01. The sequence continues at coordinate 4,023 of JACRFY010000185.1, forward strand.
TGGGCTGCACAATCGCCTCGCCCGCCTCGACATCGAAGACGAGGCCGGCGCGGCGGCGGTGGTCCTGGCCGACGAACGCTGGCGCCGCCGTCCGGTGGGGCTGGCGGCCGGCGGGGCCGGGGCCTCGGCGGCGCCGCTGCTCGACCCGCTCTATTACCTGCGCCGGGCCCTCGCCCCGGTGGCCGAGCTGTCGGAAGGCGAGCTGTCCGCCCTGCTGGGCGAGCGGCCGCCGACGGTGCTGATGCTGGCCGACGTGCCGGCGATCCTCGGCACCACCGCCCGGGCGATGACGGCGTGGATGGAGGGGGGCGGGGTGCTGGTCCGCTTCGCCGGCCCGGCCGTGGCCCAGGCGCAGAGCGGCGGCGGGGAGCCCGATGCCTTCCTGCCGGTGCCGCTGCGGGCCGGCGGCCGTTCGCTGGGCGGCGCGCTGTCGTGGACGGTGCCGCAGGGGCTGGCGCCGTTCCCCGAGGACGGGCCGTTCGCCGGCCTCGCCGTGCCCGCCGACGTTCAGGTGCGCACCCAGGTGCTGGCCGAGCCGACCGCCGAACTGGCCGCCCACACCTGGGCCCGGCTGGCCGACGGCACGCCGCTGGTCACCGCCGCCCGTCGCGGCAAGGGCTGGGCGGTGCTGGTGCACACCACCGCCAATGCGGAGTGGAGCAATCTCGCCCTCTCCGGCCTGTTCCCCGAGCTGTTGCAGCGCTTGACCCGGATGGCCGAGGGGCGGCCGGAAAAGAGCGCCGGCCCGCTGCCGCCCGCGGCGCTGCTCGACGGCTTCGGCCGCCTGACCCCGCCCGGCGGTGCCGCCACCGCGCTGGCCACCGCCGACACCGTGCCGGGTCCGCGCCATCCCCCCGGACTCTACGGCGAGAGCGGGGTGCGCGTGGCCCTCCATCTGGGGCCGGCGCTGGGATGGCCGGCGCCCCTGGCCCTGCCGACGGGGGTCAAGGCGGCGACCATCGACGGCGGCGGGCATGAGATCGATCTGCGGCCGGGCCTGCAGACCGCGGCGCTGCTGCTGGCGCTGCTCGACCTGGCGGCGGCCCTGGCGCTGCGCGGGGTCCTGCGCGCGCGGACGGTGGCGGTGGCGGTGGCGGTGGCGGTGGCGGCGACCCCGGCGGCGGCGGCCGAGGCCGAATCGTTCGCCCTCGACGCGGCGCTGTCGACCCGGCTGGCGGCGGTGCGCACCGGCAATGCCGCGGTCGACCGCAAGAGCTTGGCCGGGCTGTCCGGGCTGTCGCGGGCCATCGACCAGCGCTCGACGCTCCATCTCGCCGAGCCGATGGCGGTCGATGTCGAGCGCGACCCGGTGCTGTTCTTCCCCTTGCTCTACTGGCCGGTGACGGCAACGCAGCCGGCGCCCTCGGCGGCGGCGGTGGAACGGCTCAACACCTATCTGAGGAAGGGCGGCCTGATCGTCTTCGACCGCGCCGCCGAGGGACCGCCGCTGAACGACGGCGGCGACGGACGGCTGGAGGCGCTGACCCGCGGCCTCGCCCTGCCGGCGCTGGCGCCGCTGCCCGCCGATCATGTGCTGACCCGCTCGTTCTATCTCCTCGCCGGCCAGCCGGGACGCTTCGACGGCGGCACGGTGTGGGTGGAGGCGGCCCAGGGCGGCGCCGCCAACGACGGGGTCACCCCGGTGGTGGTGGGCGCCGCCGATTGGGCCGGAGCGTGGGCCGCCGACGCCGCCGGCCGTCCGCTCTACCCCGCCGTGCCTGGCGGCGAGCGCCAGCGCGAGAGCGCGCTGCGCTTCGGCGTCAATCTGGTGATGGTGGCGCTGACCGGCAACTACAAGGCCGATCAGGTCCACCTGCCGGCGATCATGGAGCGGCTGCGGCGATGAGCGTCTCCTTCGCCCCGCTGATTCCGCTGTGGCTGCTGGCGACGCTGGCCGCGGCCAGCGTGGCGATCGCCGCCCTCGCCGTGGTCCGCGGCGCCCGCGGCGCCGGGCTGCGGCTGGTGCCGATGGCGGCATTGCTGCTGGCGCTGGCCAACCCGCTGCTGATCGCCGAGGACCGCCGCCCGCTGCCCGACGTCGCGGTGGTGGTGGTCGACGAGTCCCTGTCGCAGGGGGTGGGCGAGCGCCGGGCCGAGACCGAGCGGGCCGTGGCGGCGTTGCGCCAGCGTCTCGATGCCCTGCCCGGTCTGGAGGTGCGCGTGGTCCGCGTCGGCGGCGGCGACGGCACGCGGCTGTTCGAGGCCCTCGATGCCGGCCTGGCCGACCTGCCGCGGCGCCGCCTGGCCGGGGTGGTGATGATCACCGACGGTCAGGTGCACGACGTTCCCGCCGATCTCGGCCGCGGGCTGGGGGCGCCGCTGCATGCGCTGCTGACCGGCCGCCCGGGCGAGCGCGACCGCCGCATCGTCGTCGCCGACAACCCCGGCTTCGCCCTGGTCGGGCGCAGCGCCACGCTGGCGGTGACGGTCGAGGAAGCCGGCGCCACGGGGTCGGCGACGCTCGCCGTGCAGGCCGATGGCGTGCCGCTGCTGACGACCGCGGTGCCGCTCAACACGCCGGTCAGCATCGAGGTGCCGATCCGTCATGCCGGCCAGACGGTGGTCGAACTGGCGGCGGCGCCGGCCGAGGGCGAATTGTCGGCGGCCAACAATCGCACCGCGGTGGGCCTTTCCGGGGTGCGCGACCGCCTCAAGGTGCTGCTGGTGTCCGGCGAGCCCCATGCCGGCGAGCGCACCTGGCGCAATTTCCTCAAGGCCGATCCGGCGGTGGATCTGGTCCATTTCACCATCCTGCGCTCGCCGGAAAAGGACGACCGCACGCCGATCCGCGAGCTGGCGCTGATCACCTTCCCGGTCCGCGAGCTGTTCGAGGAGCGGCTCCAGGACTTCGATCTGGTGATCTTCGACCGCTATCGCCGCCGCGGCCTGCTCGCCCAGCCCTATTACCTGGCGCTGGCCGACTACGTTCGGGCGGGCGGCGCCCTGCTGGTTTCGGTCGGTCCCGAATACGCCGAACCCGGCAGCCTGTGGGACACCCCGTTGCAGGCGGTACTGCCCGCCCGCCCCGGCGGCAGGGTGGTGGCGCGGCCCTTCCGCCCGCAGCCGACCGAGATCGGCCGCCGCCACCCGGTGACCGGGCCCCTGGCCGGCGAGGCGGCCTGGGGACGCTGGTTGCGGTTGACGACCGTCGAGCCGCTGCGCGGCAGCGCCGTGTTGAGCGGCAGCGAGGGCCGGCCGGTCATGCTGCTCGACAAGGTCGGCGAGGGCCGGGTGGCGATGGTCCTGTCGGACACCATCTGGCTGTGGGACCGCGGCTGGGAGGGCGGCGGCCCGCACGACGAGTTGCTGCGCCGCCTCGCCCACTGGCTGATGAAGGAGCCGGAGCTGGAGGAGGAGGCGCTGACCGCCGAGGTCAAGGGCGAGCGCCTGGAGGTGACGCGCCGCTCGCTGACGCCGCCGCCGCCCGGCGTGGCGGTGATTCGTCCGGACGGCCGCCGCCTCGATCTGCCGCTGGTCGACCAGGGCGACGGCCGCGGATTTGCCAGCCTCGCCGCCGATCAGCCGGGGCTGTGGCGGGTCGAAGACGGGGCGCGGACCGCCCTGGCGGCGGTCGGCGGGCTCGACAGCCAGGAGATGGCCGAACTGGTCGCCACGCCCGCGCGTCTTCACCCGGTCGCCGAGGCCAGCGGCGGTGCGGTCTCGTGGCTGGCCGAGGGCCTGCCCGAGCTGCGCCGCGTCGCCCCGAGGCGGACCGCCCACGGCCGCGGCTGGATCGGCCTTGCCAGCCGCGGCGATGCGGTGGTCACCGGGGTGCGGACGGTGCCGCTGCTGCCGGCGCCGCTGCTGCTGCTCGCCGTCCTCGGCGGCCTGCTCGCCGCCTGGCGCCGCGAAGGGCGATAGGGCCTTCGGAGTCGGTTTCCCGGCGCCCTATGACATTCGCGTTTCCGCATCACCTGATCGCTTTGAGCTATTACCTCTAGCCTTACGGCCGTCAGGCCGGTACACTCCCCCTGCGCTCGTCTGGAAAAAGACGCGGGCAACCACAATGGCAGGGGGATCTGGCAAGTGGCGGGCACGGATCTTGGGGTAAGCATCACCGGGGCTAAGGCCAAGGGTGTGATGCGGACTGTCGCCGGTTGGTTGCCGGAGTGGCAAATCTTCATTCGTCATCGCGATGGCCGCAGCGAGCGCTTCGTGCTCACCCGCCGTCGCCAGATGATTCTCCTCGGCAGCGTTGCCGTCATCTCCCTGTGGGCCAGTGCCGCCTCGATGCTGTTGTCCAAGCAGCCCGAGGAATTGGCGGCCAAGGAACGGCGCCTCGAAGAGATGATGGCCTCCTATCGCAGCGCCCAGTACCGCCTGGATGCGTCGCAGAAGATGGTCTCGGAAATCACCCGCGAAATCGACGCCGTCCACGCCAACCTGCTGGTGCTGGCCGAGAGCAATGCCACCCTGGCCAAGGATCGCGCCCCCGCGGCGATGCGACCGGCCATCGCGGTGGCCAAGGTTCATGTCGGCGCCGAACCCACCTACGACGACGACAGCCAGCCCGGCGGCACGGAATCGAAGGCGGTGCGCGATCACGTGCGCAAGCTGGAATCGTCGCTCGACCGCCTGCGGGTCACCTATGCCCGGGTGGTGCAGAACACCGTCGATCTCGCCAACAGCCGCATCGTCGAAGCCGAGAAGTCGCTGGCCAAGCTGGGCCTCGACCCCGACCGGCTGATCAATGCCCAACTGAAGATCAAGGGCCGCGGCGGTCCCTTCATTCCCGCCGTCCCCTCGTCGGGCGGCGACGCCAACCTCGGCAACCTGGTCGAGCGCATGGACCGCTGGGACGGCGTCAAGGCGACGATGCAGAAGATGCCGCTGTCCGAGCCGGTCCACCAGGACTGGGACCTCAACAGCCATTTCGGCACCCGCAACGATCCGCTCAACAACCGCACCGGCGTGCACGAAGGCATCGACCTCGGCGCGCCCTACGGCACCCCGATCTACGCCACCGGCGACGGCGTGGTACGGCTGGCCGGTCCCTACGACCGGTACGGCTTGACCGTCGACGTCGACCACGGCGACGGCATCACCACGCGGTTTGCCCATATGTCCCGCGTCAAGGTCAAGGTCGGCCAGAGGGTCAACCGCAATACCGTCGTCGGCCTGCTCGGCAACACCGGCCGGTCCACCGGTGCCCATCTCCATTACGAAGTGCGCGTGAGCGATACACCTCGTGATCCCCTCAAGTTCATTTCGGCAGGTCGCGATGTTCCAAAAATTCGTTAAGTCCAGCAAGTCGTTCGGAACCACCTCCATGGAATCGCGCGGCGGCGGAACGCTCTCGGTGATCGGCCCGGATGTCCGCATCGTCGGCAATATCCTCACCCAGGGCGAGATCCAGGTCGACGGCCAGATCGAGGGCGACATCACCTGTTCGACCCTGGTGGTCGGCGAGGGGGCGCGCATTTCCGGCGAAGTCACCGCCGAGGCGATCAAGGTGCATGGCGAGCTGACCGGCAAGGTCAACACCACCTCGATCAGCATTGCCCGTTCGGCCCGCGTGGTCGGCGACCTGACCCACGAGACCATCGAGATCGAGGCCGGCGCCCATCTCGAAGGCCACTGCATGCGCCGCGGCGTTCCGCCCAAGACCCCGGCCGAGCTGCCCAAGCCCGAAGACAAGGCCGAGCCGGCGAAGCTGCCGGAGCCCGAGAAGGCTCCCGCCGCCGTGGCCGCTCCCACCTCCAACAACAACAACAACAACAACAACAACAACAACAACGGCTCGGGCGGCAAGCCGGGCGAGCAGCGCAAGCCGGGCGTCCCGGTACACACCCCGTCGCGCTGATCGTCATCGACCGTCGCGAATGATTACCGCCTACGTTCCCGCAGAGGGCCGCCCCATCCAGGGCGGCCCCGATGCGTTGGCGGCCGAGGCGCTGTGGATCGACCTCCTGGCCCCCACCGCCGCCGAGGAGGATGCCGTCGAGGCGCTGCTGGGCATCGACGTTCCCACCCACGAAGAGATGCAGGAGATCGAGGTCTCCAGCCGTCTGGTCCGCGACGGCGACGTGCTGACGATGACCGCGCCGGTGCTGACCAATTCGTCCGGCTTCGATCCGCGCAACACCTCGGTGACCTTCATCCTCGCCAAGGGGCGCCTGGTCACCGTCCGCTACGATACGCCGCAGGCGGTGGCGCTGTACCTTGAGCACATCGCCCAGATGCATCCGCGTCCCGAGACCGGCGGTGCCGTGCTGCTGGGGCTGATCGAAGCCATCGTCGACCGCATCGCCGACGTCCTCGAGCGGGTCGGTCTCGAACTGGACGGCATTTCCCACCGCATCTTCCACCAGCCGGCGGTGGGCCGGTCGCGGCGGCGGTCCAATTCGCGCGAGCTGGAGGCGACGCTGCGGGCCATCGGCCGCAACGGCGACCTGACCTCCAAGGCCCGCGACACCCTGTCCGGTTTGCGCCGCGTCATCGCCTTCCTGCCCTCGGGCGACCAGGACCTGGGGGTCGCCGAGGCGCGGGCGCGGCTGAAGACGGTCGGGCGCGACCTGCAATCGCTGTCCGAATACAGCGATTTCGTCGCCAACAAGATCGCCTTTCTGCTCAACGCCACGCTGGGAATGATCAGCATCCAGCAGAACCACATCATCAAGCTGTTCTCGGTGATGGCGGTGCTGTTCCTGCCCCCGACCCTGGTGGCCAGCGTCTACGGCATGAATTTCCACCTGATGCCCGAGCTGGAATGGGCCTTCGGCTATCCGATGGCGTTGGTGATGATGCTGCTGGCGGCGGTGGTGCCCTATTGGCTGTTCAAGCGGGTCGGCTGGCTGTAGCGGTTCCGCGGCCGGACCTATATACGTGCGGATGAGCCGCGAACACCCACCGAACCCGGAGACCGTCGCCGGCGCTGCCCTGCTCGGGGCGGCGCTGCTGGCCTTGGGCCTGGCGAATTCCCCCCTGGCCGGGCTCTACAACCATCTGGTCGAAATCCCGGTCGGGATCCGCATCGGCGAGCTCCGCTTGGCCAAGCCCCTGGTCCATCTCGTCAACGACGGGCTGATGGCCGTCTATTTCCTGCTGGTCGGCTTGGAGATCAAAGCCGAAATCCTGTTTGGCCGGCTGTCGAGCCCGCGCACCGCGCTGCTTCCGCTCATCGCCGCCATCGGCGGCATGGCCGCCCCGGCGGCGCTCTATGCCCTGTTGACGCGAAGCGATCCTGCCGCCATGGCCGGCTGGGCGATTCCCTCGGCCACCGACATCGCCTTTGCCGTCGGCGTCCTGGCGTTGCTGGGAGACCGGGTCCCGGCGTCGATCCGGGTCTTCCTTCTCGCCCTGGCGATCATCGACGATCTGGGCGCCATCGTCGTCATCGCCATCTTCTACACCGACCATCTGTCGTGGCTCTCGCTGGGCGCCGCCGCGGTCGGCCTGATGGCGCTGGTGACCTTGAACCTGCTGTCGGTGACCCGCCTCGCCCCCTACGTGCTGGTCGGGGTGTATGTGTGGGTGTGCGTGCTGCAATCCGGGGTGCATGCCACCCTGGCCGGCGTTGCCGTCGGCCTGGCCGTTCCCCTTCGCGCTGCGGACCGGCAGGGCCGGCGGCCGGGAGAGGCGCTGGCCCACATGCTGGCGCCGTGGGCGACCTTCGGCATTCTGCCGCTGTTCGCCTTCGCCAATGCCGGCGTGTCGTTCGCCGGCCCGGTGCTCGACCTGGCGCTGTCACCGGTCGCGCTTGGCATCGCCCTGGGCCTGTTCGTGGGCAAGCAGGGCGGGGTCCTGCTGCTGTCGTGGCTGGCGGTGACGAGCGGCCTGTGCACGCTGCCGACGGGCGCCGACTGGCGGTCGTTCTACGGCATGGCCATTCTCACCGGCATCGGCTTCACCATGAGCCTGTTCATCGGCATGCTCGCCTTCGACAGCTTCGCCTATAGCGCCGCGGTGCGGGTCGGCGTGCTGTCGGGCTCGCTGCTGTCGGCGGTCACCGGCTATCTGGTGCTGCGGCTGTGGCTGCCGAGCCGGCCGAGCCATTGACCGCCCGACGTCGCCGGCGCGTCGGGAACCGATGACGTGCCCGCCTGTTGGGTGGGGAGAAACCGTCTCGGGAGGCAGACATGGCCATCGGCATGGGCGGGCACTCGCCCTCCAACATCCTCCACCATCTCAAGGGCGTCGACTTCCCGGTCGACCGCCAGGGGCTGATCGAACAGGCGCAGCGCAACAACGCCGCCGAGGACGTCGTGGAGATCCTCCAGCAGATGCCCGACACCGAATACCAGAGCATGGCCGACGTGCTGAAGGGGGTGGGGCAGGTGGAATAGCCGGTACGCCGTCGCCCCGCCCGACATATCACGCTTCGGTCATGTAGCTGTTGCGTTCGTTCCGCCCCTCGCATACGCTTCCGGTCCGGCCGCGCCGCCCAGGAGCCGGCTGCCTTCGAGGGAGGAGTATCGATGAAGGACAACGGGTTGAGCCGCCGCGACGTGCTCGCCGCCGCCGGTGCCGGCATGGTGGCGACCGCGATTCTGCCGTCGCTGGCGCAAGCCGCGCCGCAGGACGCCGACGAGCTGACCAAGAAGCTGATCGGCAACGCCGCGGTCAAGGAGGGCCGGGTGACGCTGAAGCTGGCCGAGGCCGCCGACAGTGCCGGTGCCGAGCCGATTTCGGTCGCCGTCGACAGCCCGATGACCGCCGCCGATCACGTCAAGGCGCTGCACATCGTCTCCGAGGGCAATCCCAACCCCGGCGTCAGCTCGTGGTTCTTCACCCCCCGCTCGGGCAAGGCGGAGGTCGCCTTCCGCATGCGCCTGGGCAAGACCCAGATCATCCGCGCCTATGCGGTGATGAGCGACGGCCAGGTCTTCGGCGCCAAGCGCGAGATCAAAGTCACCATCGGCGGCTGCTGAACGGCGAGGAGAGACCAATGCCTGCGGACATCAAGCTCAAGGTTCCCTCCTCGGCCAAGAAGGGCGAGGTGATCGAAATCAAGTGCCAGGTCATCCACGACATGGAAAGCGGCCAGCGCAAGGACGCGGCCGGCAAGACGCTGCCCAAGCGCATCATCAACAAGATGGTGATGACCTGGAACGGCGAGACGGTGACCTCGGCCGACTGGTATCCGTCGATGTCGAAGGACCCGTTCGTCACCCTCTATGCGGTGGCCAGCGAGTCGGGCACCGTCAAGCTGACCTTCCACGACGACAACGGCGAAAAGTACGAGGCATCGCGCGAGATCAGCGTGTCGTAGGAGGGTTTCGCTCCATGACAACCGTCATGCCCGGACTTGTTCCGGGCATCCACGCCGGTCCGTATCGCCAAGGTTCGGTTCTGCGGCACCGCGTGGATGGCCGGGTCAAGCCCGGCCATGACGATATTAAGGCGATTGCTGCCGTCCTTCTCCTCCTCCTCCTCGTCCCGCTCCTCGCCGGCTGCGCCGAGGTGATGCTGCCGCTGCTCGACGCCGCCTCGCTGGCCAAGGACGGCTATTCCGTCCACAAGGCCCAGGAGCCGCAGGAACCGGCGCCGCCACGGCCGATGCCGGTGGCCGACGGCGTCACCGTCTACTGCCAGAGCCTGGCCCACGGCTACGTCTACGAGACCACCGGCCGCTGCCTGGAGTCCGAGGCCGAACTGTCGCCCGCGGGCTACGCGGCGATGATCGAGGCTCGCAACCCGGGCCGTTGAGGGCTATAGAGAGGGCATGCGTCTCGACCCGGCCCAGGCGGCACTGAAAGAGGTCTTCGGCTTCGATTCCTTTCGTCCCGGCCAGGGCGAGATCGTGTCCGCCGTGCTCCGGGGCGAGGATGTCCTCGCCGTCATGCCCACCGGCAGCGGCAAATCGCTGTGCTACCAATTGCCGGCGGTGGTCCGCGGCGGCGTGACCCTGGTGGTGTCGCCGCTGATCGCCCTGATGCGCGATCAGGTGGCGGCGTTGCGGGCCACGGGGGTCGAGGCCGGCAGCCTCAACTCCTCGAACGACCCCGGCGAGACCCGGCGGGTGATGGAAACGCTGCACGACGGCCGGCTGCGCCTGCTCTACGCCGCCCCCGAGCGGCTGACCCGGCCCGACACCATCGCCATGCTCGCCCAGGCCGGCATCACCACCCTGGCCATCGACGAGGCCCATTGCGTGTCGCAATGGGGCCACGACTTCCGCCCCGAATACCTGATGCTCGGCGAGGTCGCCGCGGCCCTGGCCGGGGTGCAGATCATCGCCTTCACCGCCACCGCCGATGCCGCCACCCGCGCCGACATCGCCGCGCGGCTGTTCAACCGCCCGCCGACC
>JACRFY010000186.1 GCA_016212565.1 Magnetospirillum sp.
AACCGCGCAAACAGGCCGGACACATGACTGCACCCAGGCCGGTTACGCAGAACGCTCACATTTCCCTTGCAACGCAGGGGCCGTCCACACATGGCGGCTTGATACCGGCGAACGGGTCAGTTCGAGCGTTCGCCGGTATCATACCAGCTATTGGCGGAGCCAGTGGTCGTGCAGGGCGTCGAGCCGACTGAACACCTTGATGAAGGCTTCGGCCACGTCGTCCAAATCGGTGGTCGACATCGGCGGACGCATCAGCTCGTGGGTGATGATCCGCGTGTGGGCCCTTTCGGCATTCGGGCACAATCCCTCAGCATAGTTCACGGTTCCTTCGTAATGGGGGCAACGGAAGGGACAGCTCCGGGTGCCATAGGCAATCTGCTGGCGGAATAGCGGGTGCCGGTAAAGTGGACGGGTATAGCCGCAGCCGATCAGAACACCCTCGGCCTCTCGCAGTCCTGTCACAGGGAGTTCGGCCTTTAGCGCCTCGACCAACAGTTCCCGCGGGACTCCGGTCGCTGCGGCATCGTAGTCGAGGGCGTGGACATAGTAGACATGCTCGTTTCCAACGTCGACGGGAGGAAGCCCCAATCCCGGCAGTCCGGCCAGTTTGCGCTCCAGGTAGCGGATGTTTGCCTGACGCTGCTTGACCAATGTCGGTCCCTTGGCCAATTGGATGAGACCAATGGCGGCCTCGATTTCGCCGAGCCGAAAGTTGAACCCAATCATGTTCACCAGATTGGTTACGCCCATACGCTCGACTACGGCCTCCGCATGGTTGCGAATCAATGCGACTCGATTCGCCAAATCCGCGTCATCGGTGGTGACAATGCCGCCCTCGCCAGTGTGTATGTGCTTATGATAGTTCAGCGAGAAGACGCCCATGTGCCCCAACCGCCCCGTCTGACGGGAGTGGCGGGTCGCAAATGGGGCCTGGGCACAATCCTCGATGACAATGAGGCCGTGGAGATTGGCAATGTCCATGATGGCGTCCATGTCGGCAGCTTGGCCAAAGAGATGGACGACGATGATCGCCTTCGTCCTCGGACTTATCCGAGCCCGAATGCTGTCTGGGCTGAGGCAATATGTGCGTGGATCAATGTCGGCAAACACCGGAACGGCGTTGAAGATTAGTGGCGCGGTAGCGCTGGCCACCATGGTGAAGGGTGAAACGATGACTTCATCCCCCGGCCCGACACCAGCGGCGCCTATGGCGGCATACAGCCCGCTGGTCGCGGAATTGACCGCGAGAGCGTGAGCGCAGCCCATCTGTTCCGCCCAGGTGGCTTCGAATTCGCGAACCCGCGGCCCGCCCCAAAAATCATCGTGCCATGTGCCGAGATAGCGGGACAATACGCCACTTTCGATCACGGCCACGGCCGCCCGCTGCTCATCTTCGCCCATGACGCGGTAGGCTGGAAACGGCTCGGTGCGGACCTTGTCGCCGCCGAAAAAGGCTAGTGTGCTCATGGTCGACTACCCCCTGGCCATGTCGATCAGGCGGCGGCAGAGTCGCTCGACCGCCACCGCGTCGTCGCCGCTGCATTGGGGTGCCGGCCCGCCACGGGCGGAAAAGTGGACATCGGCGACGGCTCGGACCATCGCCTCGCCCAGTCCGGCGGTCAGCGCCTCGCAGTCTCCGAGGACTCGGTAGCCGGAAAACCGGGTCGACTCGGCCACCCGGCGAACCGAGACCGCGAAACCACCATCGCCATAGGATATTATACCCTCGGTGGTGATGATTTCGAGATCGATGTGGAAATACGCGCGGGCATCGCCGCCAACGAGATGAACGCTCGCGCCATCGGCGGTCAGCAGCACCGCATCCAGGGTCGGGTCATCGGCTTGGTGGTCGATCCTGGCGGCGACGGCAGCAACCGGCGACAGCGGGCCCAGCAGCAGCAGGGCGAGATCGAGCATGTGGCTGCCATTGTGGATGATCCCTTTGCTGTAGCGAATCACCGCAGACAGGACCTGCCCCCACTTCCCGGTGGCCAGGTCGTCCCGCAATGCGATGACGGTCGGATCCCAGCGGCGGAGGTAATTGACGGCAAGAGGGATCCCCGCCGCCCGATACTGGGCGACGATTGCCATGCTTTCGTCGGGATTGCCGGTCAAGGGCTTCTCCGCCAGGACCGCCTTGGCCCCGGAATCGGCGATGCGCCGCAGGTGCTCGGCATGGACCTGGGTCGGGGAACAGATGCTGACCACGTCGTAGCGTCGCCCATCGGCCAAGGCGTCTTCCAACGAGGCGAAAGCATTCTCGATGCCCCAGCGTTCAGCAAAGCTTTGCCGACGCGCAGCATCGGGGTCCACGCAGGCGGCCAAATGAAAGGCACCATAGCGGCGGTATGCTGCGGCATGGGTGAACGCGCCGTCGCTCCGGTCGGCATATCCTCCCGCGACCGCGCCACAACCCACCAGCAGCACGTCGAGAATTTGCACGCCCGTTCGCGGCACATGGGCGTTCAAGCCGCGCAGCGACGGACGCCGCCGAAGGAGCTCGAGGATGTCGGCCAACGTGAAATGAGGGTTTTGCGGATAAAGCTCTTCAAAGATCGCCTTCAGCAGCCGGTAATCCTCGATGGTGTCCAGCGTCAGCCCCAGCAACGGGTCGGTCTGATCGAGCGGCGCGGGGACATTGTGGCAGCGGTAGATTTCGGGATGGCGGTAGATGTAGACGCTGACATGCTCGTGATCGAAGGGATCATCGGTGCGCCGCTGCACATCGGCCAGAACATCGGTGGAGAACACCTGGGTATCCATGCCGATGGGGAACATCCGTTCGTAGACGTTGGAGACGTAGTCCCAATCGCCGGAAAGATAAGTTTGGATGACTTGCTCGATGATGTCGGGATCGATCAGCGGGCAGTCGCCGGTCGTCTCGACGATTATGTCGGTGCCGTGATGTCGGGCGCCGTCGAGCACGCGGGTCAACACGTCCTCCTCGCTGCCCCGCCAACACAACACGCCGAGACGGGTCGCCAGTTCCACCACCGGATCGTCGCTGGCGTTGATGGTCGTACAAACGATGATGTCGTGCGCGGACGGAACCCGCTTCAATCGCTCGATCATCAATTCCAGCATCGGCTTGCCGACCGCCGGCTTGAGGACTTTCCCGGGCAGACGCGACGAGGTCATCCGCGCTTGAATGGTGATGCAAATTCGCTTGCTCATTGGAGCATGTCCCAGGCTAGGGGCGTTCCGAAGGTGATGGCCGACCGTGCCGTCTTGCCCAGCACCGCATCCAGCGCGCTCGGCGGCAGGCCATGGCCAGGGCGGATGGCGCGAACGTTCGCGGTCGTCAGAACCTCGCCGGCCTCGATGTCGGCGACCGCGTACAGCGACCGCCGGAACTGGACCGTCGTGGCCTCCGCGGCTTGGCGCTGGAAGGCGCCGTCGCCCAGCGCCGACCACGCTTGTCGGCAGGCCTGGGCCATGGACGCGAACTCCGCCGGTTCCATCGAGAATGCGCAATCCGGGCCGCCATCGGCCCGGGCGAGCGTGAAGTGTTTTTCGATCATCACCGCCCCCATTACCGTGGCGGCGACGGCCACCGTCCCACCCAAGGTGTGGTCCGACAGACCGACACTCGTGCCGAACCTCCGGGCAATCGCCCCCATGCGCCGCAAATTCGACTGTTCGGACGGAGTCGGATAGCCGCTGACGCAATGAAGGAGGGTCAAGGACTGGCACCCCTCGGCGACGGCGACGGCCTGTGCTGCGGCGATTTCGTCGATCATGGCCATCCCGGTCGACATTACCAGCGGCTTTCCGGTCCGGGCCGCCTTGGCGATCAAGGCATGGTCGCCCAGTTCGAAGGACGCAATCTTGTACACCGGATTGCCCAGGCCTTCGAGAAAGTCGACCGCTGTCTCGTCGAAGGGGGTACTGAACACCGGCAGCCCCAATGCGGCCCCGCGGTCGAACAGGGCCTGGTGCCATTCCCACGGGGTGTGCGCCCACCGGTAGAGGTCGTACAGGGTCCAGCCGTCCCACAGGCCGCCGGAAATGCGGAATTCGGGCCGGTCGCAGGCGATGGTCATGGTGTCGGCCGTGTAGGTCTGCAGCTTCACTGCATCGGCCCCGGCATCCTTTGCCGCCTCGATCAAGGCCAGGGCGCGGCCGAGATCGCCATTGTGGTTGCCGGAGAGCTCCGCCACCAGCAACGGCGGACGGGGCCAGGGGTCTCCGGTCCTGGGCAAAGAGAGAGCGGGCAATCGGTTCATGCGATGATCTGCCTCAGGACGATGAACGATTCGGCGGCGGCAAGACCGCAGGACGCGCCCCGCCAGGTGGCCAGTGCGGCCACTGCTCCGGGCGAACGGGGATGGGGGAATGGCCGCATCTCCTCGCCGTAGCAAGCCAGGGCACGCGTCTTGGCATCGACGAAGGCCGCAATATCGACGAACAGATTGGGCAGGAATGGGGGGCCGATCGCCGGGCCCGCCCATTCCGTACTCGACGGCACCTCGAAGGCGAGGATATTGCGGACCGACGATCCGGGCACCGGCCGACATGCGGTCATCACCGCCTGATGGACCAACCGGTGGTCGAGATTGAGGTCGCCGCCATGATGGGTATAGACGACGGTCGGCCGAACCTCGGCCACCACCGGCTCGATGGATTGGACGATGTCCAGCAGGGCCATGACGTCGAGACGTTGATCGGCGAAATCGAGAAAGCGTGGCGCTTCGGCCCCAAGGGCGGCGGCCGCAGCCACGGCGGCCGCACGGCGCGCCGCCTTGTCGGCACCTCCCGCCTGCCGACTCTCGACGCCGTCGGCCACCAATACGATCACGACGCGGTCACCGGCGGCAGCGTGGCGCGCGATCGTGCCGCCGCATCCCAGGACTTCGTCATCGGGATGGGCAGCCACCACCAACACGGTTGCAACAGGCCGCCGGCTCATCGTGGCGTATCCTTTGTGCGAATGAGAACGGTAGCGGCAATGCCGTCGTCGGTCAGGGCGGCACTGCGGAATTCCAGCCGGAACCCCCCATGATCCAAGAACGCCGCCGGATACGTTTCCGCATCGAGCATACGGATGTGATCGAACAGGGTACCCAGAGAGCCGGAATCCGGAAGACGGCTCTCCTCGGGGCGGCGACGCGCGAACGGAGTCGCCTCGCCGCTTTGCTCGACGGGAACCGGCTCTTCGCCCACAATCGTAGCGATCATGTCGTAGACCTGCCCGGCAGCCCGCTCGAAGATATCCTGCGCCCGGCCAAGCAGGGATAGCGGGGTTTTCAGATAGACGGGGCCGGCATCGACCTCGGCCGTCATGCGCAAGGCCGACAGCATGGTGTGCGCATGTCCGCGCTGGATCAGGTTCTGCAATGGACTGCCACCGCGACCGTAAGGCACGTCGGTCATGTGGAAGCAGACGCATTCCGCGGCCCCGAGAACCGAATCCGGCACCCGCCACGACCAATGGGGAAAGAAGACGTAGCGCGGTGCCAGGCTCCGCACCGTCGGCTCGAGATCGTTGGGATGGGTGACCAACACCCAATGGCCCGGCAGGTCCTTCCGGCGCCGTTCGAAGGCGTGCAGGTTCCAAGTCTTGATGGCGGCAACCACGTAGGCGGTCATGGCGGAGTCGGTTCCAGTGGCGGACGGCGGAACCACACAGGGTCGACGGCGGAGAAACCGGCGGCGGTAAAGGCACGTCGCGAGCCGACGTTGTCCGGGTGGATTTCGGCCCATAAGGCCGCCCACGGCACCAACGCGCTCACGGTTCGCAAGGCCAGCGGGCCGATGCCGGTGCCCCGCCGTGCGGGGGCGACGACGATTGAGACCTCGTAGGCACAGGGATCTCCGCTAGCATCGTGGTGGCGATCGAGCCGGACGGTTCCGGCCGGCTCGGACCCAAGCATGATGATGTCGATCAGGCCCTCGGTGGAGCCGATCCTCCGGCGCAGCCAGGCGGCATGCTCCTCCCCGGTGGGCGGGCGTGGGTTGCGGAAGTGGCGCCGGGTGGCGGCATCGCTCTGCCATTGGAACAACCGCTCTTCGTCCTCCAACCCGACAGGGCGAAGCCACAGGTCGCGCGCGCCGCCGTCGATCGCCAATGCGACGCGGCCGGCGCCCAGACCGTCGCAGATACGCGCGGCCGATTCCGCCTTCGCCGACAGGTCGTTGTCGGCGAAGGCGGCGGTAAACGCCCGCGTCAAGTCGTCAATTCCCAGAGACGATGCGGCGCCGAGATAGGTGCAGGCGCCATGAGCGGACAGCGTCGCGGCATTCCATGTCTGATTGTCGGCGGTGGCGATCATTAGCGTCGGCAAGCCGAGGCAGCACCGCTCCCAGGCTGTGGTCCCCGCCGCCCCCAAAGCCAGATCGGCGGCGGCCATCAGCCCGGCCATTCCCGCCACATCCACCAACAGGCGGGCCCGTCCGCCGGACGTGCCACACACGCGCTCAATCTCCGGCCAACTGGGGTCGCCACGGCCGACAACGATGTCAACCTCGAGTGGCCACCCAAGGGCGGCAAGGGCCAGGGTGGCGGTCAGCGTCATCCGATGCGGATCGCTGGCGCCGAGGCTGATCAACATCCGCGTGGGGCGGTCGCGACGGCCTCGCCGGTCGAGTTGCGACGGGCGCAGGCGGGCAAAATCGGGACGGAGCATGGCAAAGCCCGGGCCCAGCAGCAGTCGGGCCCGGGGGCCGACCAGCGGCCGGTAATCCGCCTCGCTTCGGTCCAGGCTTTGGTCGATCAGGAGGTCGCAGTCGTGGTGGCGGTCCGCCAAGTCGTCGATCACCGCAATCTGTCGGCAGCCGCTACGGCACAGCCGTTCGAACGCGGCATCGCGACCGTAATGGTCGACCACCAGCAGATCGACAGCGGGCATGGCGCCCATGGTCAAGGCCGCCTCGTCGGCCAGCGTCGCAGCCGGCGGCAACTCGACCACCGTCACCCCCGGCCGCATCACTGCGGAAACGGTCCTTGCCGTTCCATCGGCAACGGCGAAGGCGACGCGCCAACCCCGCTCCATCAGCGCTTGGGCAAGGGTGAGGCATCGCATGACATGGCCTCCGCCAATTGTCGGCGAGGCGTCGCAGCGGAAGACCGCCGCAGCCATTACTCCTCCGTCGCCGCCAACATCGCCTTGACCTGGCTCCGATCCAGCCACCAAGGGTTGTTCTTGCTGGTGTAGAAGAATCCTTCATCGACCGTCGTCGCCCCCAGATCCCGGTAGAGTGGCGCATAATCGTAAAGGGCGGTGGGGAGGACCACGTAGCGATCCGCCAATTCCATCGTCACGCGAGCCTCTTCCTCCGAGATCAGCGTCTCGTGCAACTTTTCGCCTGGACGGATGCCGATGATCTCGATCGGCATCCCCGGCGCCATGGCCTCGGCCAAATCGACGACGCGAATGCTGGGAATCTTCGGCACAAACAATTCCCCACCATGCATCATGTTCATGCACGAGGTGACGAACTCGATCCCCTGGTCGAGTGAGATCCAAAAGCGCGTCATGCGCGAATCGGTGATCGGCAGGTGGGTGGCCTTGGCATTGATCAATCGGCGAAACAGCGGCACGACGCTGCCGCGGGAGCCCATGACGTTGCCATAGCGAACGACGGAGAACCGAGGGAACTCGACACTCAGCGCATTGGCGGCAACGAAGATCTTGTCTGCGGCCAGTTTGCTGGCGCCATAGAGGTTGACGGGATTGGCCGCCTTATCCGTGGACAGAGCCATCACCTTGCGCACCTTGGTGCGGATGGCGGCCCTCACGACGTTTTCAGCACCGATAACGTTGGTGTGAATGCATTCGAACGGGTTGTACTCGGCCACCGGCACATGCTTGAGGGCGGCAGCGTGAATAACCGTATCGATGCCGCGCATGGCCATTTCCAGGCGCTCGACGTCGCGGACATCTCCGATGAAATAGCGGAGAAAGGGGTACTTCTTCGGATCGAACTCCTGCGCCATCTCGTATTGCTTCATCTCGTCGCGCGAAAAAACGACGAAGCGCTCTGGCTTGTAGTTCAAACAGACGTGGCGCAAGAACGCGCGGCCGAACGACCCGGTGCCACCGGTGACCAAAATCCGGGCGCCGTTCAAACTGGCTTCATCACCCAACATCAGCATCGATTCCTCATATGCAGCGTACGACCGCCTTGGCTCTGGGGGGCAAGGTTGCGCCGTCTCGCCATTGGTGCATGATCGTGCCAGTAGACATATTCACTTCGTATGAAGCAACGTTTTTTGTCCACGAGTGAGAGCCGCCATTGCCAACCGTGAATTTGCGGGAGGCATATCAGGCCTCGACGACGGCCTCTTGGTCAGACTTTAAGCGGCGAGCGGCAATCCCCGTCCATGGGGGCTCGCTGCCCGTCACCCGCCGGTTGGCCGCGATATTCCCTTGGACTCGGCGCTTATCACATAGCCTATCGGATTATAGCTACCCCTGCGGCTGCGATCTCCCTTGGCGCGGAACCGCAGAAGGGCATGAGCAAAGCTTACGCCACTTTCCACCAACTGGTCGAAGTTGAGCAGTTCATCCTTGTATACGCGGCCAATAAGCGGGTGATGAAGTATCGTCATATGGCGGATCATTGATGTCAACATGCGGATATGAAGGTTCTGGTTGGCATTAATCTCGCTAATAACAAAAGGTGCCGTGAGGCAATTCCCAAGCGCGTAATCATCCCTGCGCAGATAACGCGTTCTCTCGATGAAACGCTGATAGACGCTTTTCACCTGGGTAAGGTCCTCGGGACTATAGGCCATTGGAATGACCGCATCCGCATCAACAAAGCTCGCGTGATACTTTTTAAATGCATCATCATCGGCACCAATGATGCAGCGATAGTCCTCAATCGGCCCTTCTTTAACCGGGCAAATGTCACAGGCGATGCAACGATGCACAACTTCATTGACGAAGGTTCGGACCTCGAACTTGACGCCGGCGACTCGCGATTCAACTTCGGCGCAGAACCGGGCGACGACCTTGCCGCCTCGGCCATCGACGGTGTCTTGAAGAATCCATATGGCAATTTTGAGCGGCTTGGCCCGAATCGCGACATCGCCGGCTGCCAATTGCGCCGCAACGGCCGCCAGTCGTCGCCCGGTTCCGATCGAGGTGCGTATCCCGTAGGAGTCCTTGGCCGCAGTCCCTACGTCGCCGGCCAGGGCGGTGCCACCATATTGGCCAGTGGTTGCCGCATCGTTGCCCACGACCAGCATGTCGAGGTTCGCCATGTCGATCATCTGGAAAATCAACAGGGTTTCTTGGCCGCCGTTTCGCTTCGCTCCGACACTGATGCCGCCGTAGACCTTACCCTTGACATGGGCCCGGCATGCTGGATCATTCTGGATGAATTGCACGAGGTCCTGCGCCGGCGACCCACGGTCACCGAAGTAGACGGGGCCGGATATCAATAGGGCATCCGCGGCGCAAATGGCGTCTCTCAGTCGGTCAAGGTTGCGCCACTCGCCCGAAGCGGGAAAAAATTCGCTGACGCCCAAGTGCCGGATTGTGGCTCCCTCGCGCATTCCCCCCCAAAGTCCCGCAGCAAGGGTAACCTCCGAGTTGCTCAGCCCCTGCTTGGCCCGGTTCCGCGTAAGGTTGCGGTATATTGTCCCAAAGTCCTCGCCGCGGCCCCGTCCGGCACGGATGAAGTTTTCGACATGAAGCTGATTTTGCACCTCAAGGTATTCCTGAAGCGCTTCCTCGGTGTCCAACTTCGCGAGCTCGCCCTCAATTCCCTTTCCGCTTGACCCAAAGCGGGCGTTTCTTAGACTGCATGAAATGCCAAGCAAAACAGCCATGCGATCCTCTCGAAGAGCGTGGTCGGTTAAGTTTTCTCGCCATTAGGTGGTTGCGCACATATTGCACCTAAATAGAAGGCGAAACAATGGGCGTACAGGAGGTCACTATCATTGGTTATAGGCGCGAGCCTGGGGTTATGCAAGCGAGGTGACGGGGGCGTCGGGGCCACGAAGTCAGGCCAACGGTTGACGATCTGGTTTTCCTGTGGGCTGGGAGTGTGATTCATGAAAAGCCCGAACCGCAGGGGGAGGGCTTTCCATGTCCGACGAAGTCGACGATGCGTTCCGGCCGTCGCGCTTGCGCGCCGTATTGGAGCACTTTGCGAGGATCGAGGATCCACGGGAGCCGCCGAAGATCAGATGTCCGTTACATGAGGTGAACCGCCCGGGTTTGTCGGAGGCGGTTTGGTTTGAGTTACGCGGCCATGGGCATTTGGTCCCGCTTCGAATCGCCCTGGGTTTTCGCTTGACTCGCTTCCGCGGTAGCCTTACCTAAGCGCCTTGCATAAGACTGGCGTTCCAAGCGACATTAGAGTCGTCGTCGTTGCGGGCGTATTTCGGTCATCTGTGCCTCGTCGGCGGCATTAACTCACGGTCCATTGCGCAGGTTGCCATGGCGGCGTCGCTTGTTTTCGATGGGCGAGGGGACGATGCGGCAGAAGGCCGCAAAGCGAGTGAGTGAGCCCGGGGCCATGCGTGTTTCGCTTTTAGATTACGGCAGTGGAAACGTGGCGTCCGTTCGTCGCGCTTTCTACCGTCTCGGCGCGGAAGTCGATGTCGCGTTCACCCCAGAAGCCCTGGATGCCGCTCAGTGTATTGTGATCCCCGGTGTCGGCGCCTTCGCCTCGTCGATGGAGAAGATGAGCCACGACGGATGCGTCGACGCCCTGGCGCGGGCCGCGTTTGGCCGCAGAATCCCCATTCTCGGCATTTGCCTTGGCATGCAACTGCTGGCACGGGGCTCCGACGAATTCGACTTCCACGCCGGCCTCGGCTGGATTGAGGGCGCGGTTCGGCGTCTGGATGCGGGTCGGAGCGAACCGCTATCCCTTCCCCATGTCGGATGGGCGCAGTTGTCGGCGATAAGTCCCAAGCTGTTGCCGAGGAATATTTTGGACGGACGAGCGTTTTATTTTGATCACAGCTTCGGCCTCGATATTAATCCATCGTATACGTCGGCGACTTGTGTCCATGGGGCTGAATTTACGGCCGTTCTTGAGGCTGACAATTTATTCGGAACCCAGTTCCATCCGGAGCTGAGCGGTTCGGACGGACACGCCTTTTTGGAATCGTTTCTGGCGGTTGCTTCAGGGCAGTCGGAAGAATTTCAATGAAATATCAGAGATTGATCGCTTGCATCCCGCTCAAGCGCGGCGTGGCAGTCCAAAGTCACCTTTTCTCGAGGTATTTGCCGATCGGCAGGCCGGAGATTGTTGCGGATTTTCTTTGCCGATGGGGCGCTGATGAAATTGCGCTGCTCGATTTAGATGCCTCGTTGAATGGTTGCGGCCCGGATACCGATATGATCCGGAGGGTGTCGGCGGCCATTTCCGTGCCGCTGCTTTACGGCGGGGGGTTGGCCTCGGCGCGAAATGCCTGCGACGCTGTCCGTGCCGGCGCCGATAAGGTCGCCTTTAACACCGTCCTCTATTCCAACCCTTCCGTGCTCGGCGACGCGGCCAGATTGCTGGGCGCGCAATGCGTGGTCGCTTCCATCGATGTCACCCTGCGCAACGGCGAATATCGTCCCTATAACCGCAGCATCCCCGCTTCTGCAGAGAACGATCTCGCCGGAGTTCTGAGCCGGCTCCAAGAGGGCTGTTGCGGCGAGCTCATGATCAATTCCGTTGAGCGCGATGGGCAGCGCTGCGGCTATGACATCGATCTTGTGCGCGCGGTCCGGAAGCATTCTGCAATACCAGTTATTGCTGTTGGCGGTGCAGGACTACCCGATCATTTCGCTGAACTGTTCCAGATTGCCGAAGTGGCCGCTGGAGTGGGAAACATGTTGAATCACACGGAGCACAGTATAGCGCGGATAAAATACGCGTTGAAGGAAAAGGGGTGGGCCATGCGCACCGGTGATGGACCGGCCTATGACGGCGTCCGATTTGGCCCAATGGGGCGGCCATATGCGGACGTCGGCAAAGGCGAGCATGGCAATCGGGAGCCAAGCCAACGATGAGATATTGCAACCGGTGCGTCTATCCGGAAAATCACCCGCTGAACCTTATTATCGACGATGAGGGCGTCTGCAGCGGGTGCCGGGTTCACGAGGAGAAAGATCGGTTGAATTGGGCCGAACGGCTGGAAATGCTGCGGCACATTGTGGACGATTATCGAGATGAAACCGGTCGAAGCTACGATTGCATCGTGCCCGTTGACGGTGCCCGCGATTCATATTTTACCGTCCACATCGTAAAGAATGTTCTCCGACTTAACCCGCTTCTTGTCGGGTATAACAAGCATTTTAATACAATGCTTGGAATTAGGAACTTGGCCTATTTGAAAATCGCATTCGGATGCGACTACATCGAACAAGTCCTGAAGCCGGAGACGGTCAAGGTGATTACTCGCGCGTCTCTTGCCGAGATGGGCAGTATTTATTGGCATGTATTGGCAGGGCGAACTTGTTTTCCGGTCCGCACCGCAGTTGATTATAAAATACCTCTGATTATTTGGGGCGTTCATCAGGGTTGCGACCAAGTGGGGATGTTTTCGCATTTGGATGAAGTGGAAATGACGCGGAAATACCGCAAGGAGCACGATCTTCTTGGGGTGGAGATCGAGGATCTGGCGATGCGCCAACCCTCGGTCGATCTCGTCGAGGCGGAACCCTTCGTCTACCCCAGTGATCGCGAATTGGCGTCCGCTGGGGTAAGAGGAATCTATCTGAGCAATTATATCCGCTGGGATTCCAAGGCCCAGCATGAGTTGATGATAAAGAAATTTGGGTATGAGACGGGCTTCTCGGAGCGAACATTCGATAATTATAACCACATTGATTGCCATATTTACACAGATGTTCATGACTATATAAAATATTTGAAATGGGGATATTCAAAAATACACGACCATTGCTCCCGTGAAATCCGGCTGCATCGTTTGACCCGGGCGACAGCGCTCGGTATTGTCGATGCCTACCGCAAGAAATTGCCCACCGGCACGAAACGGTTCTGCGAGTGGTTGGGCGTGGCCGAGCAGGAGCTGTGGGAGCGCGTCGATATCCACCGCGATCCTCGGATCTGGCACCGCGATGAGCGTGGCTGGTCGCTTGGCGACGATGTCGTCAACCATCCCCATGCCCAGCCCTGGGCAGGGAGTCGCGACGACTGCACCTTCTTAAGGACGCCGAGCCGGACCCCTGGAGTGGCCGACGACCGCTATGTGCTGATTGGGCGGGGATTCGTGCCGGGGATGGGTCCCGAACAACCCGTCAGCGGGGATTGGCTGCTTTAGGTGCGCCTCCATAATCCGGATGGGAGAGTATGCGGACATGCAGTACTGTAGGCATTGCCTCGAATCGACGGCCCGTCCGGGGCAGTCTATGGACGAAAGCGGCCTCTGTGTGCCGTGCCAGTATGCCCTGAACGTCCGGCCGGTCGATTGGGACGCGCGGCGTGCGGAAATTCAAGAAATCGCAGCCTGGGCCAAGCGCAATAAGACCGGCAAGTACGATTGCGTTTTAGGTGTCAGCGGCGGCAAAGATAGCGTCCGCCTCGCCTGCTTCTGCCGGGAGGTGGGACTGGAGCCCCTCCTGGTTTCGTCGGTGCCGCCTCCGCAGATGTACAGCGAACTCGGGGCAAAAAACCTTGCAAATATCGTCGAGCTTGGATTCGATTTAATCTATTTCAATGTATCGCCCGACATTTATTCGAAGCTGATGAGGAGGGCGTTCCTATCGGACTGCAATTATGCCCGAGCCACGGAATTGGCGCTGGTGAGTTCCATGCCGCGCACGGCGCTTCGCCATGGCATACCCTTGTGCTGCGCGGGTGAAAACCCCTACGTCACCATGGGTAGCGTTTCGGGATCCGAGGATGGCGACGCAAGCAATATCCTGATGATGAATACGTTGAAGGGCGGTGATTTATCGCATCTGATCAGCAATGAGGTGTCCGAAAAAGATCTATATTTTTTTCGTATCCCCAAGAAGGCTGAAATGGAAGCAAACGGCCTGCGTTTTATTTGGCTTGGTTATTACATAGAGGATTATGGACCATTGAATAACGCGGAGTTCGCCATGGCACGCGGCATGGAGATCCGCACTGGAAGCGAGGCCGATCCTTCGCGAACTGGCTTCCTTCATCCTTTCAACTGCCTTGAGCATGATTTTGTGTTCGTCCATCAGTTTCTCAAATTCATGAAATTGGGTTTCGGGGCAGTAAGCCAATGGCTTAGCATTGACATTCGCGAAGGGCGAATAGCACGAGACGAAGCGATTGAACTGGCGAAGAAATATGATGGCAAATGCGACGGCGTATATATCGAGGCGTTTTGCAAGTTCATCGACATAACAATTCCCGAGTTTTGGGAAACGGTGGAAAAATTCAGAAATCCCGAGCTTTGGTCACAGGACGAGTGTGGAAATTGGATTCCGCCCACGTCCCGCCTAAAGTAGAAAATCTGTCGTTAAAAAATAATCCGAGTTAGATTGGGGCGCCGCATGAGTGAGTTTTCGCAGATGGCGGCCGAGCGGTTTGCCGCATCGTCGCCGCATCCTTTCATCCTGTGCGCGATGTCGGGGCGTGCGTTCACCTATGGCGAATGGGACGCCTATACAGGGCGCTTGGCTGCGAATCTTACAGGGGCCGGTATTGCTGCCGGGGATCGGATCCTGGTGTCTATTGCCGACAAACTCGATTTTTTGTCGGTTTACTTCGCCACTCTGCGTGTTGGCATCGTGCCGGTGATCGCCAATCCGTCACTTTCGGCACCGGAACTGCAGGTATTGTTTGACGAAGTCGGCTGCAAGGCGGTTCTGAGTGCCGGTACCGTCGCCTCCGGCGCCATAGGCGGCACGGGAAACGTTATCGATTTTCGTTTGTTGCACGCCGATGTGGAGCCGCTTGGACTTGTCACCCAGCCGGCGGACGCTCCTGCCTACATCATTTTCTCTTCGGGGACTTCGGGACGACCGAAGGCCTGTGGAATCAGCCGGCGCAACATGATCCGCGAATTGGCGGCGTTGCGGGACGGGCACGCCCTTCCGGACGACTGCGCTCATTATTGCGTGCTACCCGTCATTCATGCGTCCGGGCTTTTCCGAAATGTGCTGCTGCCGTTTTTCCAAGGGGGGCGGACTGTCTTGGCCCCGAAATTCGACGCTGAGACCCTTTGGCAAGAGATGGAACGCCACCGAACCGATTTCGTTCAATTGGTTCCGATGATGATTGCCCGACTGATCGAGGTGGGAACGCCGCTTCCGGAGAGTCTCAGGGCGCGCTTGCACTACGTTGGATCAGCCTCAGCCCCCCTGCCTCGGTCAACGAAGGCGCGGTTCCGCGAGACGTTCGGTGTGCCGATAGCGGAAGGCTATGGTTTGTCGGAAACCACCTGTGGGGTGATTTTGGGCAATCCGCACGCCGAGAATTACGACGAACAGGCCATCGGGCGGCCTCTTCCCGGCGTCACACTGCGCGTGCTCGACGAAGACGGCAAGGACGTTGCTCCGGGATCGTCGGGCCATATCGCCCTCAAAGGCGAGATGATTATGGTCGGTTACCTTAACAATGTGGTCGCTGCGACACCGATATTCGATGGCGATGGCTGGTTCCTGACCAATGACGTCGGCCACGTCGATCACAAAGGAAATTTGTTCATTGAGGGCCGTCGGTCAGAAATAATCCACCGTGCAGGGTTCAAGATTGCACCGATGGAAATTGAGGAAGCGCTGCTCGCCTGCGAGGGGGTGACGAATGCCATTGCCTTCGGCATCCAGCGCGAGTCCGTCGGCGAAGACATTATCGCCATGGTCGATTGTGCGCCGGGTTTTTCGTTCGATGCGCGGAAGATTCAGGTTGAGATCGAGGGCCGCCTGGCCCGCTACAAGCAGCCAAGCCTGATCATTCGGCGCGACCTCGGAGCCGCGGCGGCGGACATCAAGATCTCCCGAGGCAAGATCAAGGATCAATATCTCGCCGAGATCGGCCGCAAACGTAAAAGCGGAAATGCGCGCAAGGAACTCGAAAATCGGCCGAGAGCGTTCTTGTGGGATGACGTTGTCTATTTGCGACCGATAATGGATGCCGATATTCACTCGGAAGTGTATATCGATAACATACAAAGTCCGGAGACGCAGTACTTCACACATTCCGGCCGCTTCCCGATGAGCGAAATGGAGATTACGGACTTTTGGGCGGGGGTTCGTAAACCTGGGCATCTGGCACTGGCTGTCTGTTTGCGCAAAGACGACCGTTACGTTGGAAATATTGCGCTGAGGTTTGATTGGGTCGCACGCACAGCAGAGTTTGGACGCCTCATATTTAAAGAATATCATCATGATGATTATTCATATCGCGCATTGTCGTTGGTCCTTGGATACGCCTTCGATACGATGAAGGTAAAAAAGGTCTGGGGCGGGGGCAGTAATCCATCATCCATACCTTCGCTTATCCGGATGGGATTCGCAATTGAGGGTCGGCTGAGAAAACATCATTTCCTTAATGGGATCTGGCGTGACCAATTCATGGTCGGCCTTCTTGATGATGAATATTGTCGTATCAAGCAGGGCCTTCCGCCGCGGGACGAAGGCGGTTCCACCGGCGATGAATCGGTTGCGAAGGTCGCGCGTGAGGTCGTCGCCAACGCCTTCGCGATCTCGGCAGCCGATCTGAGCCTGGAAAGTTCCCCCGCTACCGTTGCCCGATGGGATTCGCTGGGCGTTCTGCGACTTTGGCATTGCCTGGAAGACGCGCTCGGCCAAGAACTCCCGTCGAGTGAAATTCTGTGCCTAGCTAGCGTCCGCGACGTGATGGAATTAATTGGAAGAAGAAGGTCCACATGAAGACGATTCTGGCGCGGCGCCGGTCGGCAACGAAGCCGCCATTTATTTTCGGGCGGACCAATGCGATCCGCGTCTTTAACCGTCTCATGGAGTGTTCGCCGCAGCGCCTGTGGTACGCTTTCCGTTTAAAGGCAAAGAAAGAGAAGGTATTTCGCCTTCTTCGGAACCTTTCGATTAGCTCTCAGCAATTCGAAGGACCGGTCCTGATCGATTGCAGCTTCAATGTCGTCGGTTTCTTCGCGCGACTGGCGATGTTTCGCTCGGCCCTCGGATTGACGAATAGCAATGAAATCGCTGTGGTTCGCAATGTCGAGGCAAACATTTGGTCCGCCAAAAGCCTCGGCATCGCCGATGTTCGCGCGTTGCCTGATTTCACGAAATACGGCAAGGAGGCCGAGGGGCGGGCCCGGGCGTTTATGGATGGGGTTCAATCAACGGCGGACTTTCTTAGCAAAAAATTGCCTTATGAAATGCCTGTCGATGTTATCCTTTATGACGGCGTTCTCAAGTTGACAAAAAAGCACACCGTCGACGTCACTTCTAAAGAAACATTTCAATGTGTGGCGATGGCCTTCGAGACATTTGACTATGTTGAGAAGCTACTCAAAGAATCCAGTCCGTCTCTCGTTGTCGTCAGTCATGCGGCACATTTCTACTACGCATCTCTCTGCTTTATTGCAATGAAGATGGGGATCCCGGTTGTTCTTGCAACCTCTCTTTACGGAATGTCAAAGTTCGTCAAGATTAGGCAGCCGGAGGATCTCTACAATTATGTCGACAGGCCCACGCCTGAGCAATTTGGGCGAGTCGACACGAACCTTCAGGAGAAGATGGAGAGCGCAGCCTGGAATTATCTTAGCCATCGATTCACGGGAAAGACCAACGATATCGGCGGTATATATGCCTACGCCAAGCGCAATGAAGTGGTTGGACGGCAGGAGATATGTGAGCGGTTCAATTGGGACGTCGGCAAGCCGATTCAAATCATCTACATGGCCAACTGGTTTGATTTCCCGCACACCTATGGCATGAGTCAGTTTGAAGATATTTACGATTACGCTCTGGCCACACTCGCCACTATCGAGGAGGCGACTCACACGAATTGGCTGCTGAAGGCACATCCCTGCGAGGATTGGTATAAGGGCTGCCTGCTAGAGGACATGATCAATACGGATCACCTTCCACACGTGGGAATCGTCGACAAGGCCTGGGACAGCGTTTCGGTTCTGAAGGCTGTCGATACGGTCGTTACCATCCATGGGACAATCGGGATCGAAGCCCCGGCACTGAACAAGCCCACGATGGTTGGCGACGTCGGGTGGTATCATGACTATGGATTTGTCCATTATCCAAAAACCCGTGAAGAATATCTGAGATGTCTTAAAACAGAGTGGTGGCGTGAAGTCGACATCGAGCATTCACGAAAGCAAGCGTTGCGATTTGCCTGTTTTCATTTTTGTCGACCGGTATGGGAGAAGGGGTTGGATATTGGTGACGACACACTTCTTGATGCACTTTACGATATTCTGCCCGGTGCTCTGTCCCACAGAGACTTAGTCCAAAGAGAAGTAGAAAACATGAGAGAATGGTTCTATTCGGAGGCGCGCTGCTTTCATACATTCAAGATTCTCAAGGCCGACGACTTTATCGTTTCCAACGTAACGTCGTAGGTCGACCTCGTCAGTCGGACTGTGGAGACAATGGTAAAATCTCAGCGCGGCCCCTCGGGTGGTCAACGGGTGCTCCTGTACGCTCGCGATCCCGGCGCCGCCAATCAGCTGGTCGCCGTCCAGAGCCTGTTTGCCACGGGCCGCTTGGGGGAGGTGCCGGCGCTCGTCGAGACCATCGGTTCCTTGACCGCGGACAGGGACACGATGCTCGCTATGGCCAAGGATTTTGCTGTGGCCGTCTGGACTGCC
The DNA here is from genome assembly GCA_016212565.1 of Magnetospirillum sp. Lineage (GTDB taxonomy): Bacteria > Pseudomonadota > Alphaproteobacteria > Rhodospirillales > Magnetospirillaceae > JACRFY01. Next base: position 18,704 of record JACRFY010000186.1, read on the forward strand.
GCCGGTCTTGTGGCCGAGGATTGGAATGTTGCGGTTCCGGAGCAGCTGACCGGCGAGGCGCGGAATGCGAAGATTAATTGCATGCTGCGGGAGCGAGGCGTCACCGCAGTGGTCACTGGCGTTGACGATGTCGACGACCACGACAGCATGGCCCTATGGCAGGTGGCGCGCAGTCTCGGTCTTCCCAGTATAGCCTTGCTGGACAGCCATCATTCGCCGCAGCGGCGATTCGTTCGCCAAACTGGCGCGGCGGAATTCCCTGATTGGGTCGTCGCCCAGGATGCGGGCAGCGTTGCAGCATTGATTGCGCTAGGCCTTCCGGCGACGCGGTTGCGTCTGACAGACAATCTACATTTGGCCCGGTTGGCTCGAATGGCGATATCGGCACAAGGGTCGCCGACGCGACGGGCGCTGCGCCAAAGCTGGGATGCTTCCGATGCCGAGTACGTGGTTTTGTTCGCGTCTGAGAATACCCGCGAGATGGCGGCGGCTGGGCGACCTGGCCAATGGGATGAACTCGCATTGGTCGACGCCTTAGCCGCTCACCTGAAGGCCGCGCGGGCAATCGGTCCCATCCCCAGCGGTGCGCCGTGCCGTCTGGTCATCCGCCCCCATCCTCGTGACACAGTTGGCAAGTACGAGTCCCGCCGTCGTGCCGGCGAGGTGCCGATCGTCGTTTCGGCAGCCGGCACGCCAATTGACGCCATTCTTGCTGCAGATCTTATCGCCGGCATGGACAGCTCGCTGCTGTATGAGGCGCAATCTCTAGGGCAGGCGGCCATAGCGCTGACGCCAGCGAGCCGCTTTCCCTGCCTTATTGATTTAACCCGGGCTTGAGCCGGTTCAAAGCGCGGACGGGAACAGGACCCGCGCCATGGCCATGGCCATCTGCCGAGTGTTGAGAGACTCCTCCACCAGTCGCCGGGCCTCGCCACCAAGGCGTGCCGCCAACGCAGGGTCCGCCAACAGGCGGCGAGTGGCGGCAGCGAGGGCTTGGGACGAACCGGGTGGCACCAGCAAACACGTCTTTTCGTTCGCCACCCGAGGATCCCACAACCCGTCGATGGCCGATAACACGACCGCACGGCCGCAGGCCATGGCCTGAAGGCAAGCGCTCTGGCCAGCGGGCTGGATGGTCTGCCGGAGCGGCAACACCACTAGCGCCGCACCTTGAAACAGAGTCCTTACGTCTTCGTCGCTCAACAGCGTGCGGCGCCAGTCCCCGGCGATGACGGTGACGTTAGGCTTGGACGTGTGCACCGGTAGGCGGGTGACGATGCGCAATTCCGGCAAGTCCCCTGCCCAGCCATCGACGAGTGTTCGGTAGTCGCGGTTGAGATCGTTGCCAATGCTCAGCACATAGGGAGTCGCGTCACCCGCTGGTCTTCCGAAGGGGGCAGGACGCCAGAAATCAGCATCCACACCGAATGCGACCAAAGACACGTTCCCACCCGGCAGAGCGGCGGCAAGATGGGCGCGCTCGCCCTCGGAAATGGCAATCACATCGCAGGCTCCCAACAACCACTTCGTCAGACTGCGCCATAATCCGCGGGAATTTAAAGGTAGAACGCCCATCACGAGGAAGGCAACGCGGGCCTGCACCAACCCCAAACGGCGCAACAGGCACAACCCCAAGCCAAAGCTTTGGGTTGTGGCAACCACGGTCGCCACCCCGGCCAACCGTTGCCGGACCGCACGATGCCCAAGTGTGGCGGCGGCCAAGACCGCCGTGGGAAAGCCGGGAAATACCCGTTGCAGCAGGCGGCGAAGCAGGCTGACCATCATTCCTTCGCGTCCGGCCAACTGGGCGATTTCATCTTCGTCGAGGATGGCCACCGGCTTGCCCGAAGCGGCGAGCTCGCAGTACCCATAGAAGAACTCGGTGGGGAACGCGCTATCACCCGATTGCCGCTGACGGCGCCCGGACTTGAACAAAAACAGCACCTGCGGCGCGATCATCGATAACCACCCCCTAAGTGGCGAGCGTCTAAATGCAGCCAACATATAACCTAAGCGGTTGGCGCTTGCCACTCCGGGACACAACGGACTCGACGTTCGGAAGGTGTTGCCGTTATACAGAGCCGCGATGGATCGGCCGGTCGCTGGGCGTAACGAACCGGATCTCGGGGAAGAATAATGGACGTTAGCGACCAACAGCGGCGGGTTACCTTGTCAATGGTGATCGGCCGCTATGTTTTAGTCCGCTGGCGATCGATCGGCGCCGCGGCGTTGATCGGCATTGTCGTCACGATCCTCAGTATCAGCGCGCTGGGGGTTTTTGCCGTGTTGCCGCGGGTCATAATTGAGAACCTCGGCCATGCCAGCATGCTGGATGTGGCGGCTAGCGACACCGCAGCCTTCGATCTGCGCACCATCATGGCCATTGCCGCAGCGTGGACGAATGCCATGTTCGGGACCGCTAGCCCGACCGCTGTGGTGATCGTTCTCCTGGTCATCTACACATTGATGACGGCAACCGTGCGCCTGCTGCAGTTGTGGTCGGACACGATGGGGCATCGTACCCGCTGCGATGTTGCCAAAGTGTTCGCCGGCGACGTTTTTCGGCACGTGACCAATCAATCGCTGACTTTTTTTCACCGCCACCGGGTCGGCGACTTGGCAACGCGGGTCAATGGCGACAGTGCTGCCTTTTCACACGCGGCGTTCGAAGTCGTGCATATGGCGGTATCGGCCGTGCCGCTAGCCCTATTCTACTGGACGGTGATGGTGGTCACCTCGTGGCGACTGACCTTGGTCGCGGTGGTCGTATTCGGCCTCAAGGCCCTCCTGACCGATGCGATGTCGCGGCAGATCGCCAAGCTGGTCGCCTCGTTGGCAAAGGCCCGCGGGTTGGCGGCGGGCTGGGTGACCGAGGTTTTCAACAATATCGCTCTGGTCAAAGTCTCCGGAAACGAATCGCGCGTCCGTACCGCATTTCAGAACCTTTTTGCGGTTCAGCTTGACCAGAATCGACAGCAGTTGAAACTTGGCCAGATCTCACATACCGGTCAGACTATCTTGCAGACGATTGCCGTCGCGGTGGTCGTCGGATTGGGGTCGACGATGCTGCTGAGCGGTACCATCGACGTGGCCACCCTTCTCGCCTACGTCTTCGTCGCCAATCGTGCCCAGGAGCCGACCCGGCGTCTTCTCGATTTCGTGCAGACCTTTCATCGGGCCAGGGCGATGGCTCATCGTCTGCTCGACATTCTCTCCGAGCAGCCCAGCATCGAAGATGGCACCCAGGAGGCCCAATCCTTCCGACACACCCTGCGGATCGAGAACGCGTCATTCTCGTTCGTGCCCAATACGCCGGTAGTCACCGGCCTGGATCTCGCGGTGGAGAAGGGGCAGGTGGTCGCGCTGGTAGGGCGAAGTGGGGCGGGAAAGTCGACGATCCTCAATCTGCTGCTGCGCTTTTACGATCCGCAGACCGGCCGGGTCACCCTCGACGGCGTCGATATCCGCGGCTTCACGCAGGCGTCGTATCGCCGTCTGTTCGCGGTGGTGACGCAGGAGCCGCAGTTGTTCCATATCAGTCTCCGGGACAACATCCTTTACGGCCTGCCCAACGACAGGGTCGACGAGGAGGCTTTCGATTACGCCGTTCGCGCCTCGCACGTCGACGAGTTCGCCGGTGCTCTCGAACACGGCTACGACACCGTCATCGGCGACCGCGGCGTGCGGTTGTCCGGCGGACAGAGGCAGCGCATCGCCCTGGCACGGGCCATCTTGCGCAATGCCCCGATTCTGTTGCTGGATGAGGCGACCAGTTCGCTCGATGGCCATTCCGAGCAGTTGATCCAGGATGCGATCAGCCACTTTCTCGTCGACCGTACCGCGGTCATTGTCGCCCACCGCCTGTCGACCATTCGCCGCGCCGACCGCATCTTGGTCATCGAGGGCGGGGTGATCGTCGAGAGCGGCACCCACGACGACCTTATCGCTCGGCAGGGAGCCTACTTTCACCTATACCGGACCCAGTTCGTCAATGATAGCCAAGCAATGGCCGTCGACCATGGATCGGTCTGAGGAGATTGGGAATGGGCCTCGGCGGGCTTCTGTTCTGGACCGGCTTGGCCCGCAACATCCGTTTGCACGAGCCCACGGCCACGGTGGCGGTCGTTCACCCCATGTCGTGGCGGCAGAAGTTGCGCCGGCGGCGTGACAGCGCGTATTCCGTCTTCGACAACAACCCTCACATCGACCTGGTCTGCGACGACGTCGACTGGCGATGGCGGCGGTGGCTGCTCGGCCGCAGAGCATGGGTGCTCGATATCGACGGCCCGCGGTACAGTGGCGCCGAATCGGCGGCTCCGGATCGGATAATTTATCGTCGCGGTGTGCATACCGTTGCCCATCTGTGCCACGCCTTTGGCATTCCCTGCCGCGATCTGCGGCCGGTGATGGTCCTTCGTGCCGAGGAAGCCGCGGCCGCCGATGCCATCATCGCGGCAATCGGGCTTGACGACCGGCCATTCGTGTGCATCGAACCGGTCGGCAAGGGCGACTTCACTCCCAACAAAGCTTGGTTTTCCGAGCGATGGGACATGGTGGCCCGTGCGCTGGCGCCGGAGATTGCGGTGGTTCAAGTGGGGTTGGCGACGCCATACAAGCTGCCGGGCGCGATCGATGCGACCGGTCGGTTCAGCTATCGCCAAATGGGCCGGGTGCTGGCCCGCTCGCAGGGGCTTATTTCCACCATGGGCGGTTTGGTCCATCTCGCCAAGGCCGTCGGAAGCCGCTCTGCGGTGCTGGTCAGTGGATACGAACCCCTCGAGCTGGCGACCTACGAGGATGACCTGAACCTCTACGCGCCGTTGGATTGCTCAGGCTGCGGCTTGGTGGTCCCCTGTCCGCGCGACCGCGACTGCATGCGGCGATTGACCGTCGACCAAGTGGTGGAAGCCGGGCGCGCCCTCATCGCCGGAGCCGCCCGATGAGGCCGGACGAACGGCAGCTGACGGTTGTTGAAGGCTGGTCGACCCTGCTGGGCGAAGGCGGGCGCCTGGATGCGGATGGAGTGGCGGTCGGTCTGGTGCCGTGCCGCCCATTGATCGAGTGCCTGCGCGATCCAGACCTGCCGCGGGTGCGCCGTTTGGTTGCGGTTTGGCTGCTGCCAACCGAGACCGAGGTTGCCTTGGCCCAGTCGGTGGGGTTGCGGGCCCATCGCTTTCCGGCCGATCCGGTGCCCGAGGGCGACCGAACGCCGCCGACATGGGTGCCGCCGCCAGCCCCGACCCGTCCCCGCGGGCTAGCGGCCCGGTTGGGTTTGCGCCGACGGCCGACGGTTGGGTTGTTCTATAAATTCGTTCCGCCGCCATGGGGGGGCGGCAACCAGTTCATGATGGCGTTGCGCGCAGCGCTTAAGCGCATGGGCTTCCCGGTAATCGAGAACCGCATCAGCAAACGGGTCGACGGCTATCTGATCAACGCCTACAACTTCGACCTTGCCGCGGCGGCGGGGCTGAACTGCGAACGCGAGCGGGTGGCGGTGGTCCATCGGCTCAACGGCCCGATTCGCCGCTACCGGCCGACGGGAGCTGACCTCGACGACGTATGCCTGGACGTCAATCGCCGTTTGGCGACGGCCAGCGTGATGCAGTCGGTCTATACCTGGCAGGGGTACCACGACATCGGGTTCCAGTTTGCCGATCCGGTGGTGATCCCCAACGCCTGCGACCCCCAGACCTTCTTTTCGGATCCGGCGCGCCGCCCCTTCGAGGGGGGGCGCAAATTGCGGCTGATCTGCACCAGTTGGTCGGCGAACCCCCTTAAGGGCGGGCCGACCTACCAATGGATGGACCGCAACCTCGACTGGGAGCGCTACAGCTTCACCTTTGTTGGCCGCGTCGAGCAGACGTTCGCGAACATCCGGGTCGTGCCGCCGCTGCCGCCTGCCGCTCTGGCCGATCTCCTGCGGCAGCACGATGTCTTTGTCACCGCCAGCCGCTTCGATCCCTGTTCCAATGCCCTCATCGAGGCGCAGACCTGCGGGCTTCCCGCTCTCTACCTCGACAGCGGCGGCCATCCCGAATTGGTCGGTGCCGGCGGCCTGTCCTTTGCCGTCGACGAGGATATTCCCGATCGGCTCGCCGCAGTGGCGGCCGATTGGCCGCGACTCGCCGCGCAGGTGGCGCCGCCGAATCTTCAACAGGTGGTCGAACGCTATCTGGCGCTGCTGTTTCCCGGGGGATGGCAGTGAGGCTGACCCTGTTCATGAGCCGGCGCATGTCGCTGCGACGTTGGGACGAATCCGGCATGCTCGACCGCGAGCTGGCGGTTTACCGCCGGCTGGTGGAGCGCGGTGTCGACGTTGCCCTGTTGAGTTGGGGCGGGCCCGACGAGCGAGCCTATGATATTGCTCCGATTCGCGTACTTTACAACCGCTGGGCCTTGCCGGCGGAACTCTACGAACGGATTTTTCCGCTCCTTCATGCGCGATGGTTGTCGCGGCGCGGCATTTACAAGACCAATCAGGTGGACGTCGGCCTGCAGGCAATGCTGGCGGTTCGCTGGTGGCGAAATCCGCTGGTGGCGCGATGCGGCTATTTGTGGTCGGATTTTCGCGCCCGGAGCAGCGGGACCGACTCGCCCGGCGCGCAGGCCGCACGGCACCTGGAGGCCCGGCTCTTCGCGGCTGCCGACCGAATCGTGGTGACCACCACGGGGATGGCTGCGGATATTGCCGGGCGCCTGCCCGGCCTCCCCGCCGCCACGATCGTTCCGAATTACGTCGACACCGACCGCTTCCGTCCCGATCCATCGATGGCCAAGGACACCGACGTGCTGTTCATTGGCCGTCTGGCGGCGCAGAAGAACGAGGAAATGCTGCTGAAGGCGGTCGAGGTCGCCGGGGTGTCATTGGTGATGGTGGGTGACGGGCCGGATAGCGCCATGGTCGAGACCTACCGCCAGCGTTTGGGGGCGCGATTGACCTGGCATCGACGTGTGCCGCATACGGACTTGCCGGGGTTGATGCGACGTTCGCGGCTATTCGTGCTGCCCTCCCTCTACGAAGGCCATCCCAAGGCGTTGATCGAGGCCATGGCGTGCGCGATGCCAGTGATCGCCGCGAACGCGCCGGGAATTTGCGAAATGATCCGCGATGGCGTCACCGGCCGTCTGATCGAATCCGACCCGGGGGCCCTGGCCGCGAGCATTACCGGCCTACTGGCCGATCCGGCCTTGGCCGAGCGGCTTGGCGCCGCAGCCCGAGCGGCGGCCATCGACAATTTCGGCCTCGACCAAGTGGTGGAACAGGAGGCAGCGCTGTATCGCGGCTTGGCACAAGAATGGGGATTGACGTGACGGTGTTGGACAGCGTTTTCGGATGGACGGCGCGCCTTGCCGGCCGCCGCCTCGACAAGATCATCGCGGCCCTTCTCGCCAAGCGTGCCGCCCAGTTGCCGGCCGACGAGGCGTTGCGGTTTTTGCTGGGGCTGGACAACGTTCTCTATGCCCTCTCCGGCCGCTACGCGGTTGCCTACGGTGCCGGCAATCATGTCAAGCAACGGGTTACCCGCTATTTCGACTTCTTCCTCGCCCGCTGCCATCCGGACGAGCGGGTGTTCGACGTCGGCTGCGGCAGTGGGGCGCTCGCCCATGCCTTGGCCGAGCGCGGATGCCGGCTGGTGGCGATCGATTTTTCCAGTGCCAAGATCGACCATGCCCGCGCCCACCATGCCCATCCGCGTATTCAGTGGCTGGTGGGCGACGCCACCACCGCCGAGATCGGATCCTGCGACGTCGTGGTCCTCTCCAACGTGCTGGAACACGTTGCCGAGCGTGTCGACCTGCTGTCGCGCCTTATCGCGCGCTCCGGTGCCAGGCGATTCCTGATCCGGGTTCCGCTTGTCGAGCGGGATTGGCGGGTGCCGATCAAGCGGGAATTGGGGATCGAGTGGCGACTGGACCTCACCCATCACACCGAGTACACACTCGAAAGCTTCGGCGAGGAGATGGCGGCCGCCAACCTGGCCATCACCCATCTGGAGGTCCGCTGGGGTGAAATCTGGGCGGAAGTCGAGCCGCAGCCGGTCAGCGAGCGAAGCCGATGAAGGGGGCGGGGATGTCCGCATCGAGAATAAAAGGCGCGATCTTGAACCTTGGCCTGACACTCGCGTCCATCGCGTTTGCCTTGGTTCTTCTCGAGGGTGCGCTCGCTGTCAGCCATCGGATGAATTACGATTCGCCGTTGCCCTACGGGCTCCGCGATGAAGGCGATCGCCTTACCTACGTGCGCCTGGTCCCCAACTTCCGCGGCACCAGTCGGACCGGCATCGAATATGCGACCAACGCGCTTGGATTTCGCGACGATCCCGTCGACGGGCACCGTCGTCATGTGATCTTCCTCGGCGACAGCACGACCTTTGGCCTGAACGTCGCCCACGATGAAACTTATACGGAGAGATTCGAGGCGCTGGTGCGGGCGGCCGGAGAAGACATCCAGGCGATCAACACCGCGACCCCTGGTCAGGGGACCTTGGACGAACGGGATGCCTTGCAAGGCGTGCTCGGTCGCTCCGGGATACATCCCACGGCGGTCGTTCTGGCCTTCTTTCCCAACGACTTCGTCAACAACCTGGAATACACCGGCTACCGGCAATCCGTGGAGCGGCACAATGCCGCCACCTTGTCCTGGAAGCAGCGTATCGACGAGGAACTGGCCCGTTTTCGCGTGTGGCGCTCTTTCATAGGCTACTATTTCGCATTGAGGGAAGCGGCCTACTCCAACGCGCTGGTCGTCGCGGGCAACGCCAAGACAACGGCGCCGGGAGCGACCAAGGACGTCGAGGCCCAGTCGCTTCCCCGCAACGGCCGGCCTCTGCTCGATGGCCACGCCGAGTATGCGGCGAAGCCCGGCCGGGAAGTCGAGTGGAACCTGTTGACCGATGCCGAGCTGCAGTCGAACCGGGCCTTCACGGTCACCGTTGAGGCGCTTCATCAAATCGCAGCCTTGTGTCGCCAGCGGGACGTGCCGCTGTTGGTCATTCACCTGCCCACCTATGCGGACGAAATTCTCGGGACCCACGAGGCGCGCTACAAGGCCAAGCTGGCCGAGCTTATTCGCGCCGAAGGCGGGCAGTTCCTGGACATCGCCGCCGAATACCGCCGCATCCTGGCCGCGGGCCCGGCGGGCAACGACCTCGAGCGTGCCCTGGCGGAATCCGGCATCACCCCCGGCCATCCCAATGCCGTGAGCAGCGGGCACATCGCCGCAGCCGTGGCAGCCTTGTATTTCGACCGGAAGCGCACGCGGCCGCCATGACCTTGCGCTGGACGCGACCGGCCAATCACGATAATACCGACGCAGGCATCAACCATCGCGGCAGACCCATGCTCGTTCTCGGCCTCGGCGGCTTCATGCACGATTACAACGCGGCGCTGATCGACACCGCCACCGGGCGGGTGGCGATGGCCGAGGCGGAGCGGGCGTCGCGACGCAAGCACCACACCATCCAGGCCGGCGAGGACCTGATGGCCCCCATCGAGACGTGCTGCGCCGCGCTGGGCGTCAAGGCCAAGCACATCGAGGCGGTGGTGTTCGGCCACGCCGACCATTTCGCCTGCAAGGATGCCTTCCGCAAGCTGTTCCCCAAGGCCCGCTTCGCCGACATCGACCACCATCGCGCCCATGCCGCCGGCGGCTTCTTCGCCTCGGGTTTCGATGAGGCGCTGGTGGTGTCGCTGGACGGCTTCGGCGACGGCGCCAGCTGCCTGATCGCCCACGGCCGCGGCAACACCCTGACCGAGCTGTCGCGCACCGACGACAAGAACTCGTTCGGCCTCGAATACCTGCGCGCCACCTTCCATCTCGGCCTGGGCGGCTACGGCTCCGAGGGCAAGACCCAGGGGCTGGCGCCCTACGGCAAGCCGGTGCTGTTCGACGCCTACATGCGCCACATCGCCGTCGACGAGTCCGGCCACATCGTTCTTGCCCCCGAGCTGCAAAGCACCAGCTCCGACCTGGCGGTGGAGGGCGGCTACCTCAACACCCAGATCCTCACCAACGCCTTCCTCGACGAGCTGGGCCCGCGGCGCATCGATCCCGAGCCGATGACCGATGCCCACAACGACCTCGCCGCCTCGATCCAGAAGGTGCTGGAAGAGGTGCTGGTGCGGCTGTGCGCCTGGGGCAAGGCCAAGACCGGCTGCGACACCCTGGTGCTGTCGGGTGGCGTGTCGATGAACTCCTCGGCCAATGGCGAGATCCTCAAGCAGGGGATGTTCAAGCGCATCTTCGCCCTGCCGATGGCCTCGGACCGCGGCATCGCCCTGGGCGCGGCGCTGGCCTTCATCCACCAGGATCTCGGTCTGCCGCGCTTCTTCGCTCTCGATCACGTCTTCTACGGCGGCGCCTGCGAGGACAAGGCGGCGGAAAAGGCGATGAAGAAGGCCGGCCTCACGCCGCGCCGGGTCGCCGATCCCTATGAGGAGGCGGCGCAGACCCTGGCCAAGGGCGGCATCGTCGGCTGGGTGCAGGGCCGCTCGGAGCTGGGCGCCCGGGCGCTGGGCCATCGCTCGATCGTCGCCGATCCGCGTCGCGCGGAGATGAAGGACATCATCAACCACCGGGTCAAGCACCGCGAGTGGTTCCGCCCCTTCGCCCCGGCGGTGCTGGCCGAGCGAGCCCACGACTACTTCACCTTCCCCGAGGGCGTTGCCGACCTGTCGATGATGACCTTCACCGTCGAGGCCACCGCACTGGCCGCCCAGCAGGCGCCGGCCACCGTCCATGTCGACAACACCGCCCGGGTCCAGGTGGTCGACGGCCGCACCAATCCCGAATTCCACCGCCTGATCGGCCGCTTCGCCGAACTGACCGGGGTGCCGGTGGTGCTCAATACCAGCTTCAACGACAAGGGCGAGCCGATCGTCGAGACCGCCGAGGATGCGGTCCGCACCTTCATGAACGCCGACATGGACCTGCTGATCATCGGCAACGTGGTGGCGGAGTCGGTGAGGAAGGGGTGATGCCCGGTTTCGGCCTGCTGGGACGCTTCGTCGCCAAGGCCCGCGCGGTCGGGTTCCGGACGGCGTTGCGCCAGGGCCTGAAGAACCGCCTGCTCGACCCGCGCGACACCCTGCCGCTGGCCCGGGTCAACCGCGCCGGCCTGTTCGCCGTCAGCGCCGATGCCATCCACGAGCAGGAAAAGCAGGCCATCCGCGCCAGCTCGCTGATGTTCGACGCTTCGCGGGTCGAGGCCACCTATCCGCTGATCTTCGAATACCAGGGCCGCATCATGCGCTACGCCTTCCGCCCGGCGGCCAAGGCGTCGCGCGGGCTGGTGGTGCTGTTCCACGGCCACGACGCCTTCCTGCACATGGGGCCGGTGCGGGCCTGGGACGACTTCGACCTGCTGGCACCGTGGGATACCTTCGGCTGGAAGCGTCAAGGCAGCTGGTTCTGGGGCGAAAAGGGCGTCCCCTTCGTCGAGGAGTTGGTCCAGGCGCTGATCGCCAGCCGCCGCGCCCCCGGGCAGAAGTGGTTCTGCACCGGCGGCTCGATGGGCGGCTTCGCCTCGCTGTGGCACGGCATCAAGCACGGCGCCGACGGCGTCTACGTGATGTGTCCTCAGGTGGACCTGGCGGCCAAGATCATTGATTTCGGCGCTGAGAATAAGAATAATCCCTACCTGCATCTGAAAGGCGAGATTGGCGGGCCGCCCGACCTGCTCGCTCTGGCCAAGGAGAAGGCGGAATTGCCGCCGCTGTTCCTGATCCAGAATCAGCACGATCACGTCAATCCGTTTGCCGACCATGCGTGGAAGCTGCTGGAGGTCTACAATGGCAAACGGGGCTGGTACGGTCTCAGGATCCACCCGTCGATCGGCCATGGCGGCGACGGCAAGCAGGAGGAGGCGGAGATGTTCTTCGCGCTGATCCTCGACAAGGCCCCCCCGAAGCGGTTCGAGCGATGATTGCCAAGCGCCTGATGCTGATCGAGCCGCCTTTCTACCGGCTCTACAAGAAGACCTTCGCCCTGGTGAAATACCCCCTGGGGCTCGGCTATCTGGCGGCGGTGGCGATGCGCGACACCGACTGGACGGTCCAGGCCTACAACGCCGATTTCTGCGCCGACAACGAGGCGGTGTCGCTGGGCCATATGGCCGGCCAGGGCTACGAGACCTATCTCGCCTCGCTGCGCGATCCGGCCTCGCAACCGGTGTGGGGCGAGGTCAAGGCGGCGATTGCCGAGTTCCGTCCCGGCGTGGTGGGGATCTCGGCCAAGACGCAGAACTTCGCCTGCGTGCGTCTGGTGGCCCGGCTGGTCAAGGAGCTCGATCCGACCATTCCGGTGATCGTCGGCGGCCCCCACGCCTCGATGGCCCGTGCCCAGTTGCTGGAATGCCCGGATATCGACGTGGTGGCCATCGGCGAGGGCGAGGAGACGCTGGTCGAACTGCTGCGCACCCTCGAAGCCGGCAAGGATCTCGCCAGGGTCAACGGCATCGTCTTCCGCGGCGACGACGGTCGAACGATAACGACGCCGCCGCGTCTCAACCTCCCCGACCTCGACACGCTGCCGTTTCCGCATAGCTCGGCGCCGGCGGCGTTGAAGGACTACGACAAATACCCGCCGGGCGCCTTCCGCTTCGTCTTCGCCACCCGCGGCTGCCCCTATGGCTGCGAGTTCTGCGGCTCGCGCAACATCTGGAGCCGCAAGGTCCGCTACCGCTCGCCGGCCAACGTCATCGCCGAGTTGAAGGCGTTGCGCGCCCTGGGGGTGAAGTCGGTCCACTTCGACGATGACACCTTCGGCATCGCCCGCAAGAACATCGAGGCCCTGTGCGCCGGCATCCGCGACGAGATGCCCGGCCTGCCGTGGTCGTGCGAGACCACCGTCAACCTGATCGACGCCGAATCGGTGGGCTGGATGAAGCAGGCCGGCTGCACCCTGATCCAGATCGGCGTCGAATCCGGCAACGACGCGATGCTGCGCCGCATCCACAAGAACATCACCATCGCCAAGGCCCTGGAGGCGGCACGGCTGATCTCGGATTCCGGGATCACCGTGCAGACCTTCTTCATGGCCGGCTTCCCCGAGGAGACCGAGGAGACCCTGGCCGATACCCGGGCGGCGATCCGCGCCATCCGCTCCGACGAGATCCTATTCTCGATCTTCACCCCCTATCCCAGCACCGATACCTTCAACTACCTGAGGGAAAAGGGCCTGGTGGCCGACGATTACGACGTTTCGCTCTACAACCACCAGAGCCCGGAAAACTGCTTCTCGGTGCACATCCCCCGCGACCGCTTCCGCATCCTGATGCAGGAAATGGTCGCCGAGGTCGACGCCCTCAATCGGGCCAAGAAGCGCAGCCTGGTGTGGCGGTTGCGCAAGCGCGGTCTGCTCGACGACTTCCGCCGCAAGGGCGCCGCCGCCGTGGTCGCCCGCCTCGGCCGCTTTCTTGGCCGGCTGGCATGGTCGCGGTAAGCGTGGTGATGGCCGTCCACAACGGGGCGGCCACGGTCGGCGCGGCGGCGGCGAGCATTCTCGGCCAGCAGGGTGTCGATCTCGAGTTGGTGGTGATCGACGACGCCTCCACCGACGGCACGGCCGCGGTGCTGACCGGCATTGCCGATCCTCGGCTGGTGCGGCTGCGGAACGACGGCAATGTCGGCCTTACCGCCAGCCTCAATCGCGGTTTTGCCGTTGCCCGGGGTGCGGTGATCGCCCGCATGGACGCCGACGACATCTCGCTGCCCGGGCGGCTGGCGGCCCAACTAAGGACGCTAGAGCGCGAGCACGCCGATCTCTGCTTCTGCCGCTGCCGCTTCGAGGGCCCCGACGGGCGCCGCCGCGGGGGATGGAAGGAAATGCCCGACGTCTTGCGCCGTTGGCGCTGCCTGTTCACCAACGCCTACGGGCCGCATCCGGCGGCGATGATGCGACGCGCAGTGTTCGACCGGCTGGGTGGCTATGACGAGCGGTTCCGCCGCGGCCAGGATTACGACCTGTGGGACCGCGCCGCGGCGGCGGGAGCACGTTTCGCCTATCTGGCCGACGAGTTGCTGGCCTACCGCATTCATCCCGGCTCGATCTCCAGCAACCACTCGGACGAACAATTCGAAACCGGGCGCATTGTCAGCGACCGGGCATTGGCGCGGGCGTTCCCCGACTCGACGGCCGAGGAACGGCGCGGATTGCAGGCGCTGTGTTTCATCCGCTCGGCCGATGTCGATCTGCCGACCATGGCGGCGGGGCTGTCGAACGTGGCCGGGCGGGCCGCGGCATTTCTTGCCGGCTCGCCCGGCTGCCAGTCCCGGGCCGTGTGGGCCGACATCGCCACGGCCCTGGTCTTGCGCAGCCACGCCGTGCCGGCCCCGTTGGTGCGGCGCCTTATCGCTGCCGCGATGGCGGCAGCCTGGCGGGGACGCTCACCGCGGACTGGGTTGCGGATCATCAGGCGTGCGGGCATTGGGTGGAAGGGCGGACGATGAAGATCGAGACCGAGGAATGGCCGGTATGCTGGGCGATTGCGGTCGCCACCTTCCTGGTGCTGCCGTTCTTCGTCGATGCCTTCACGTTCCGTACCGTGCTTGACGGTACCTTCCAGTCGACGCCGTTCGATGCCGCCTTTGTCCGCAATTACTATCATTCGTTCGAGCGGTTTTCCTACGTCGATTACAACAGCGCAGTCGTGCTGCTTTTTCTGGTCACCCTTGGCGGACTGGGACTTCTGCGGCTGCCGCCGTGGGGACCTTGGGCGCTACGCTGTGTCGCCGCGGTTGTGTGTGTGATGGTCGCCAATCTTGCCCGCAACTACGCCGTGCCGATCATTGGCGAGGGGGTGGCCACGGCGGGATCCGCCCTGCTTGCTTTTGGCGCCGCCGCCATCCTTCACCGCGGGACAATTGGGCGGGGAGCCCGCAAGTACCTGTCGGCGGTGGGAACGATGCTGATGGTGCTGCTCGTGGGCAACGTTGCGGTGGCCAATGCCAAGCTGATACCCGAAGGCGACGCGCCATGGCGGCGCCATCATGCCGTCCCGGCCGCTCATGAGTCGCAGGGCAGGCGCCTGGTGGTGGTGCTGTTGGATGAATGGGATTACCGTCTGACCTTCGAAAAGCCCGAGCTCGCCCTGCACCTGCCGGCGATCGAGCGCCTGCGGCGGGAATCGGCCTTTCTGACCAATGCCCAGCGAGCCGGGCCTCATACCACTTTGGCGCTTCCCACCTTGCTGACCGGGCAAGCCTTGACCGAGGCCAAGGTGACGGCGGGGGCGGAATTGACCATCGCCGGACGCGACCGCCAACTCAAACTGTTCCGGCTCGAGGACAACCTGTTTGCCGAGGCGGTCCGGACTGGCCGTGCGGTTGCCGTGGTCGCCAACCCCTTCCATCCCTATTGTCGCCTGTTTGCGGCCAGCCTGGCCTCGTGCTGGGGCCAGGGTGTCTATGGCGAGGTCGATCTGATGTCCCAGATGCCGTCGGTGCTGTCGGCCATCGTCCGATATCTGCCGGGGATAAGGCGTGTGCTGCCCAATCTGGGCGTGGCGGCCAGCTATCCTCCCGACTATCCTTCGCCAGGTCGCACCCAACTCGAGTGGTCCTTGGCGGAGTTGGAGCGGAGAATGGTCGACCCCCAATATCAGTTTGTTTTCGCCCACCTGTTGACCCCGCACGTGCCCTATTTCTGGGACCGGAGGAAGAACGACTACATCTCGCCGACGTTCGATTCCGCCCATTACATCGACCAGATCGAATATGTCGACCGTACCATTGGCCGATTAATGGCCATACTAGAGGCGTCGCCGTTGAAGACGCGGACGGACATCGTCTTCATGACCGATCACAATTGGCGCAAATCGGCCGCGTTCGACGGTATCGAGGATACGCGCGTCCCCTTCATCGTGCATATCGGCGGCGGCGAGGGATCGCGACGGATCGACAGTCCGGTCAATTTGTCCAGTGCTGCGCACCGCTTGTTCGCACGCCTTCTGAAGGCCGACCAGCCAATGGAAATGGATGAAATCGAGCGGGAATTGTCCGGGTTAACGCTTGCACACTGAAGGTGGACAGGGGGATTGCCCCCATGCTAATTATATTTCCAGTTCGCGCAATGGCGGCGTCAAGGAGTATACTATGTCTGGAGTTGCTGCAGGAGTAATGGTTGTTTTCGTCCTGTTGCTGGTGGCTCCCCCGGCATATGCTTACGTAGACCCAGGATCAGGTACGCTATTGCTGCAAATTATTGGTGCAGTGGCGCTCGGGTCGATGTTTTACATTCGCACGGCTTGGCTCAAGCTCCGCGGATTCTTCGACCGCTTCTCCGGCAAGTCGGCGGCTGGCGAGGCCCCGAAAGACGGCTCGGAGAGCAAATGAGACACGCCGACCGGGGTCTGCCATTTTCCGCCAGCTCGTTTCGCGATCCCGTGGCAAGCACGCATGTTCTCGCCGATGCCGTCTTTCGCATTGTGGATGAGGGATTTGCCGCACAATTGGATCAGGCCCTGGCGTTGCCGGGCCTGCGGCCGTTTCTCGATGCCGGCACGCTGATCGCCACCGAGCCTTGCCCAACCGCCGAGGTCAATGGCGCGCTCATGGTCGGGGCCATTCCCGCCCAGGGCTACGTTTGCTACCGTCACCCGCGCATCGCATTTCCGTCCTACCCGTATGAGTGGGCCCCGCAGATGCTTCATGCCGCCGGCCGGCTGACGCTGGATCTGGCGCGGACCCTCCTCGCCGCGGGCTTCGGCCTCAAGGATGCCACCCCGTTCAATGTGCTGTTCGATGGTCCGCGGCCGGTCTTCATCGATGTCACGTCGATCGAGCGCCGCCGGCCGAGCGATCCCTTGTGGGCGGCTGAGGGGCAATTCCTGCGCACAATCCTGCTGCCGCTGTTGCTGGAACGCGATATCGGTCTGGGGCTGTCGGCCCTGTTCCTGTCCCACGCCGATGGAATCGATGCGGTGGAGGCCGGCCGCCTTCTTGGGCGATGGCGGATGCTCACCGGCGGGGCATTCGGTTTGGTGGGGTTGCCGGCGCTTTTGTCGCGGCGATCCCAGTGCCAGGGCGAAAATCTCTATGCACCGCGCGACACCGCCCCCGACAAAGCCCGCTTCATCCTGGACCATCTGATCGGGCGATTGGCGCGTCGACTCGACGCTTTGGCCCCGACGGCCGCCCAATCGCACTGGACCGATTACGTCGATACGCGCTCTTACGAGGATGCGGATGTCGCGGCCAAGGCGGAGTTCGTGAGCCGTGCCTTGGCGGGCTCGGGCGGCCGTCTGCTCGATGTCGGCTGCAACACCGGCGAATTCAGTGTGCTTGCCGCCCGCCAGGGGTGGTCGGTGGTGGCGCTGGACAACGATACCGCGGTTGCCGGCCGGCTGTGGGAGCGCGCCGCCAAGGAGGGGCACGACATCTTGCCGCTGGTGGTCGATGTCGCCCAGCCGACCCCGGGCACAGGACTGTTCAACAATCAGTTTCCGGCGTTCCTCGCCCGCTGCGATGCGGCCGGCGGCTTTGACGCCGTGCTGATGCTGGCGGTCATCCATCATTTGATGGTGACCAACGGCTTGCCGCTGCGGGCGGTGGTTGATCTCGCAGCGCGGTTGACCCGAGACCGTCTGATCCTCGAAATCGTGCTCCCGGACGACATCATGTTTCGCAAGATCGCTCGCGGACGGGGAGAGCTATTTGCCGGCTTGACCCGCGAATTGGTGCTGGCGGCCCTGGCGGAAAAGTTCGACATCACCGGGACCCTCGATCTGGCCGGTGGCGGCCGTTGCCTGGTGTCGTGTCGCCGCAAGGGGCAGCCGTAGGAATGGGGATGCCCAACCGTCATGGGCGCGGGCTGCAATTCCAGTTGCCAACTGGAACGACGGCGTCGGGAGCGTGGATCGTTGCCGGCGTGGCGGCAATCGTCGTCATGGCCATTATCTATGGCGCGACCGACGCGCTTCATTTTGCCTACGACGACTATGAATTGTGGCTGATGGATCTGACCAACGACCCGTTCCGGGCGTTGATTGCCAAATATTACCGCCACTACCGTATCGGCGCCGAAATCTACAACACCTTCGCGGCCAACCTGACGGATTTCTCGCGCGCCGGCTTTCACGCCCTGGCCCTTCTCTGGCATGGCCTGGCAGCCGCCCTGTTCGCCGCATGTCTGGCCGTTGCCTTTCCCCATCAGCGACGGACGGCCCGCGCCGCCGCGGTGCTGGCATTCGCCATGCCGCTCCTCACCGCCACCACCTATATTGCCTTTCTCGACTGCGCCCGCCTGGCGATGGTCTTCACCTGGTTGGGCTTGTTGCTCGTCCTGCTGTGGGAGCGGAAGGCGTCGTCGTCGCCGCGGCTGCTGATCTTGTCGATGGCCTCGCTGTATGCCGGCTTTACAGTCTACGAGAACGGCATCGCGTTCATCGCCCTGCTGCCGGTGCTGGTGGGCGCCTCCCGTCAGTCGCGGGGCGAGCGGTGGATGCCGCCCACCGACCGCCTGCGGTCAGCGGCGGTCGCCGTCGCCGCTTTGGCGGCCGTGGTGGCGGTGCATCGCTGGGTTCTCAACTTCGCCGACGTCGGCGTCAGCAAGTATGCCGGCGGCGCTAGCGCCTGGGAGATGCTGACCGATCAGGTCCGCCATTTGTCCGAGGCCACCGTTCCCGGTCATGCGGATTCCGTCGCCGTGGTGGCCGGGGCGATTGCTGCGGCGGGGGCGATGGTCCTTTTGTGGGCACCATCACCGGCCTCGTCTTCCCGGCGCGGGGTTGCCGTGGCGAGCATGGTGGCCCTTGGCGCCGGCATGGTGGCCCTTGGCATCCTGCCCTTCCTGTTGGCGGGCTTCATGCGTGCTGCCGGATGGGAGCAGGGCTTGCGAATCCATTCTTCGGCCGCCTACGGAGTGGCGATCCTGCTGGCCGTACCGATGACGCTGCCCGGCATGGGCCGGGCCGGAGGCGCGCTGGTGGCGCTGGTTGCCGCCCTGTGGACCGTCCAATGGGCCGAGCTTCGCCATCCGTGGGTGGCGGCGGCCAAAGGGCATTGCCGGCTGTGGTCGTCGCTGTTCGATGCGGTGCCGGCGGTGGCCGAGGGAACGACGATCATCGTCACCGGCTTTCCCCACTGGGAGGGGGGAGTCCCGGTGCTGTCCCACCCCAACAACATCCGTGCATTCCTGCAAATGGCCTATCGCAGTGCCGGCGACCGGGAGCAGATCGTGACCTTCATTGTCCGCGACGGGGTCGCCTCGCGGCCATGGATGGTGGCGCGACACGATGGCATCGTCGCCGACGACCTGCCCGGTCTTGCGCCGCGGCGGCTCGACCGGCTGCTGATCATCCACCGCGACGGAACGGCGTTCCGCGTCGTGCCGGAAATGGGGGGCCAATACCGATCCTCCGTCGAACTGCTGGAGGGCGTCGAGCTGCGCACCAATCCTAAGGTCATCCTGCCAGCCGCGGCACGGCCGCCGCTGGTCGAGCACAGCCGTTTGCTTGGGCACGGGTGCAAGCTGGTTGACGCAGGGCGGGCCCCGTCATGAAGCGATTCGTTCTTCGCCTGCTGGCTGGCCTAGGGTACGAATTGCGCCGCCATCCCGCTCGCGACGCCCTGTCCGGCGCGCTGGCCAACGCCGCCCGCCTCGGTACGACCCCTGCCACGATCATCGACGTCGGCGCTGCCAGGGGGGGGTTCGCGGCCGAAACCCGACGGCTCTGGCCACAGGCCCGGATGCTGCTGGTCGAACCGTTGGCCGAATTCTCTCCCGCCCTGACGGCCTTCGCCGCCGGCGTTCCCGGTTGTACGGTGGTGGCGACCGCGGCCGGCAATCTCGATGGCGAGGTCACCTTCAACGTCCACCCCGATCTTTTCGGCTCGTCCCTCTATGTCGAAGACGAAGAAGCCGATGTCAACGGCGACCCGCGCACGGTCCGGCTGCGCCGGCTCGATTCGCTGAGGTCGGACTATTGCCTTGCCGGTCCATTCTTGCTGAAGATCGACGTCCAGGGTGCGGAGCGCGATGTGCTGGAGGGGGCCCGTGGCGTGCTGGCGGAAACGGCGATGGCGATCATCGAGACCTCGTTTCTCCCGTTCTTTCGCCACGGTCCGCTGGCGGCCGAACTGATGGCGTGGATGGAGGCTGCCGGCTTTGTGCTCTACGACATTGTCGGCCTTGCCCATCGTCCGCTCGACGCCGCCTTGGCCCAGGCCGACTTGGTGTTCGTACCGCGCGATTCGCCGCTCCGCCGCGATCATCGCTATGCGACCCCCGCGCAGCGGGCAGCGTTGACCCGGCGGCTGAAGGCTGCGGCCAAATGAGTCGACGCGTCGCTGTTGTCGCCGACCGTTTTCCGCCCGCTTGGGGCGGCGGGATTGCCAGTGCCCATTACCATTTGGTCCGTCTGCTCGCAGCGGCCGGCTTTACGGTCAAGGCCTTTACCTTCTTCGATTGGAACGAGGCCGATGATCGGGACGTGGTTCGGCGAACCACCCCTCGCAGGGCTATCCGTGTCGTCAAACGCCTGTGCGGTTCCGCCTTTCGGGTCCTGGAACCGGGCACCGCCGCTTACCAGACCCAGGACATCCTGATGCGGGCCTGGGGCGCGATCCGCCTCAACCGCGCCATCGCGGCCTTCCAGCCCGACGTTTTGGTGCTGCCGGACCATGGCGCGCCGGGGCTGTGGATTGCCACCCCCCCGGGCTGTCGACGGGTGATGATCGCCCACCACAATCCCAGCCGCTTCGTCGATTTGCCGACGGTCGAGCGCTTCTCCCGCTGCGACATCCGCGTGGCGATGGCGTTGGAGGATCGGGCCCTCCGCCGCATCGACCGGGTGGTGTGTCCCTCTGCGTATATGGCCGAAGTCTTTGCCGCCACCCACCGCTTCGACGGTGAGACGGTGGTGGCACCGAACGTCATCGACCCCGTCTACCTGGACGAAATCGCCGCCGCCGATCCGCGCCCGGCCCTCGGCCTTCCCCCCGAAGCCGCCCTGGTCTACCTGCCGGCCGGCGGCAACAAGTTCAAGGGCGCCGGCGCCACGCCCGATATCATCCGCGGCCTGACCGCCGGCGGCCGGTCGGTCGGTGTCTATGTTTCGGGCGCGGTTCCGCAGGAATTGCGCGCCGCCTTGCCACCCGACGTTCCGGTGTGGGCCCCGGGCCCGCAGGTCAATCCCGAGGTGGTGGCGGTCGTCAAGGCCTGCAGTTTCGGCGTCTACCCGACCCTGGTCGAAAACTACTCCATGGCCCTGCTGGAGGCGGCCTTGCTGGGAGTGCCGATGGCGACCTACGACGTCGGCGGTAACGCCGAAATCGTGCGGGACGGGGTCAACGGGGCGTTGGTGGCCGCCGGAGACCTCGCTGGACTGATTCGGCGCGCGACAGAATGGCTGGAGCCGAACACCGCCGCGGCCGCACGCGCTGCGACCCTGGCCGACGCTCGCGCGCGTCTGTCGGCCACCGCGGTGGGCGGCAGGGTGATTGCGGCCCTGACCGGCGTCGAAGGTTAGGACGGCGGCAATGCGCATCCTTCAAGTCAATACGTTCGATAGTGGCGGCGGCGCCGAAGCCGTGGTCAGTCGTTTGCACCGCGCGTATTGCCGCGCCGGGCACGATGCTCGCGTGGCGGTCAAGCGCAAGTGCGGTGACGAGAGCGGCGTGTTTGCCATCCCAGAGGGCGCCGGATCGCCACCGCTATCGGCGGCCCTGCTGGCCACGGCCCGCGCCGTCGAGTCCCTGCGCCTGCCCGGCACCGGGCTGGGCGGCGCGCTGCTGCGTAGGGCGGCGCGGCCGGGCGCGGCCTGCGATCGTTGGCGCGGGTTCGAGGATTTCCGTTATCCGTCCACCCGCTTGTTGCCGGACCTTGGACCCGCGCCGGCCGAACTTCTCCATCTTCACAATCTCCACGGCGGCTACTTCGACCTGGCGGCCCTTCCCGACCTGTCGGCGCGAGTTCCGGTGGTGTGGACGCTGCACGATTGCTGGCCGTTTGCGGGTCACTGCGCCCATTCCTTCGCTTGCGGGCGATGGCGGAGCGGATGCGGCGACTGTCCCGACCTTACCATCTACCCCGCCCTGGATCGCGATGGGACCGCGGCGAACTGGGCTCGCAAGCGTGCCGTCTTCGCGCGCTCCCGCCTTTACCTGGCGACGCCGTCCGAGTGGCTGATGGCCCGTGCTCGGGAGTCGATGCTGTGGCCGGCGGTGGTCGAGGCCAAGGTGATCCACAACGGCGTCGACGACGCCTTCTTTGCCGCCCCGGCCCGGCTCGATGCGCGCCGCGCCCTCGGTTTGGCCGAAGACGCCGCGGTGCTGCTGTTTGCGGCCAACTCCATTCGCGCCAACGAATGGAAAGATTTCGCCACCCTGCGGGTTGCCCTGGGGCAATTGGGCGAAGGCTGGTCCGGCCGATCGCTGCTGCTGATCGCCCTCGGCGAGGCGGGAGAGACGGAGCGTCTCGGCGCCGCAGAACTCCGCTTCGTGCCCTTCGAGACCGATGCCCGGCGGGTTGCCCGCTGGTTTTCGGCCGCCGATCTTTATCTCCATGCCTCCAAAGTGGAGACGTTCTCGCTGACCATCGCCGAGGCCATGGCCTGCGGCACGCCGGTCGTCGCAACCGAGGCCGGCGCGGTCGCCGAACGCATCCGCGATCTCGGCAGCGTCGGAGCCGATACCGCCACTGGCGTGCTGGTGGCCGCCGGTGACGCGCAAGCGATGGCGGCCGCGGCCCGGCGCTTGTTGACCGATGACGGCTTGGCCGTGGCGCTGGGAAACAATGCGCGCGCCGAGGCAGAACGTTTGTATCGCATGGAGCGCCAGGCGGCGGCCTACCTTACCTGGTTCTCCGCCATCCGCGCCGGGCACCCATCGGGGCAGAATCCCCAACGCGGTTACGGCGCCGCCTGATCGTCGCCATCGAATGCCCTCTGCCGCGCGGATTTAAGAATCGGGGCAATGTCGGGGTGGGCGGCCAGATAAGCCACGCGTCGCGCTGTCAACCGGTCGAAAAATGCCGCCACCTCGGCGGGGGAGTTCAATCGCCTCCCTGCGCCAGCCGCCAGCGATCCGGTGCCCAGCTTGATGAATTTGAGCATTTCGACGCCTATCGGCCAATTAAAGTGCACGCCATCAAAGAAATGAGGTGCGGCGTCTTTTCCCGTGTATTTTTCCAACGGGGCGGTCCGGCTGCTGTCGAAATAAGAATCGGAAAGCAATTCGTCGTATATGTCGAAGGCAAACAACTCTGCCCCGGTATCGCTGCACTATCGTTCGAGCCGTTCCAGATGTGTTTTGTAGTTATCGAGATTCCCGCTCGCAATCAGAATT
>JACRFY010000187.1 GCA_016212565.1 Magnetospirillum sp.
CATCGCCGCCGACCCGGCGGCGGCGAAGGAATTCCTCGCCGGCTGCGATTCGGCGATCGTGCTGTGGAACGCCTCGACCCAGTTCGCCGATGGCGGCGAGTTCGGCATGGGCGCGGAAATCGGCATCTCCACCGGCAAGCTGCACGCCCGCGGGCCGGGGGGGGTCGAGCAGTTGTGCACCTTCAAGTACGTGGTGACGGGCGATGGCCAGGTCCGGCCGGGGTGAGCCCTCGCCCTATGGCGACCGCCGCCGGCTGCGCATCGGCCTGCTGGGGGGCTCGTTCAACCCGGCCCATGACGGCCACCGCCATGTCGCGGTCGAGGCGCTGAGGCGGCTCGGCCTCGATCAGGTGTGGCTGCTGGTCAGCCCGCAGAACCCGCTGAAGCCGGTCGCCGGCATGGCGCCGCTGGCCGCGCGGCTGGACGGCGCCCGGGCCATCGCCGCCGGCCATCCGCGCCTGCTGGCCACCGCCATCGAAGGGCGGTTGGGCACCCGCTACACCGCCGACACCCTGGGGGCGCTGGCGACCCGCTTCCCCCGCGCCCGCTTCGTGTGGCTGATGGGCGCCGACAATCTGGCCCAATTGGCCCGCTGGGCGCGCTGGCGCCGTATCTTTAGAGCCGTTCCCGTTGCGATTCTCGCCCGCAGCCCCTATTCTCGTATCGCATTGGCCAGCAAGGCGGCCTGCGCCTTCGCCCGGTTCCGCCTTCGGGACCGCGAAGCACAGGGCCTCGCCGGACGGAGGCCGCCGGCATGGGTGTTTCTCCATACCCGGCTTCATCCGGCCTCGGCCACCGCCATTCGCGCCCGCCGACATTCGGGTTCCACGTAGCAAGAAAGGAAGAGTCCCATCACACCCCGAACGCGTTCCGCTTACCTGCAAGCGGAGGAACTGGTCGACCTCGTCGCCGCATCGCTCGACGACGACAAGGCCGAGGACGTCGTCGTCATCGACTTGCGCGGCAAATCCAGCATTGCCGACCACATGGTCATCGCCACCGGCCGCTCGACCCGCCAGGTCGGCGCCATGGCCGAGCATCTGATGGAAAAGCTGAAGAAATCCGGACAGCCGGTGGGCGCCGAGGGCTTGGGCCCCTGCGACTGGGTGCTGATCGACGGCGGCGACATCGTCGTCCACCTGTTCCGCCCCGAGGTCCGCGCCTTCTACAACCTGGAAAAGATGTGGGGCGTGCCGCGCACCGACGCCGCGCTGGTCGCCGAACCGGCGGGGATCTAGGCCCTGCGCCTTCATCTGCTCGCCGTCGGCCGCGCCCGGCCCGGTCCCGAACAGGCGTTGTTCCAGCACTACGGCCGGCTGGTCCGCCCGGCGCTGCTGGTCAAGGAAGTCGAAGAAAAGCGCCCGCTGCCGGTCGCCGAGCGCAAGGACCGCGAGGCCGAGCTGCTGCTGGCCGCCATCCCCGCCGGGGCGGTGGTGGTGGCGCTGGACGAGCATGGCCAGATGCTGGCCTCGACGGCCTTCGCCGCCCGCCTGGGCCGCTGGCGCGACGACGGCACCGGCGACCTTGCCTTCGCGATCGGCGGTGCCGACGGCCACGGCGCGGCGCTGAAGGCGCGGGCCGACCTGCTGCTGTCGCTGTCGCCGATGACCTGGCCGCATCTGCTGGTGCGCGGCATGCTCGCCGAGCAGCTGTGGCGCGCCCAGGCGATCCTTACCGGACACCCCTATCACCGCGCGTGAGGCAAGGGCCGCGGATCGGTCACGACCAGCGGGATAGGGGATCAGATCGTGACGATACGCTCCGGTGAAGCAACCGCCAGCGCGTCGCGATACGAGTCCTCGCCGGCAACCACGCAGTCCCAAGCCATGCCGTCCCGATGGGCCACCGCGAGGCGCAGGCGAAGCAGATCCTTGACGTCGTCGGCGAAGCGGGCGACGTCGGGCATGTACAACACCTCCGCCCGCTCGACCACGCGATGAAGCTCCTGGAGGTGTTCGTAGCAAGCGAGGCGCGGACCGAACTTTTCCGTCGCTGCCGACAACGACACGTCGTCGACGATCAGGGACCGATCCCACTTCTTTCCCGACGCCGCGGCGAGGATCTGGGCAATTTTGCGCGATGGCGGGTGCCTGGTCCTGACGGCCTTGTATCCCGCCTGGGCGATCATCAGCGCCTTGCGCGGATTGGCGAGATAGTAGCGGGCCTTTTCGGCGAGATCCTCGGCACTGTCGTAGCAGACCAATTCCTCTCCGTCCTTGAAGGGAAACCCCGACTCGGCGGACAAGCGGTCGCTCAACAGCATTGCCCCGGCGCTCAACGCCTCGAAGCAGCGCATGTTGACGTCGCCGTTGAGACTGCAATTGAGGGTGACGAGGCTGCGGGAAAACATCTCCAAGGCCAGCGGCTGGGGGGCTCGCAGGGCTTTGATCGGCAGCGACGCCTCGGCAAGCGACGCGATCATTCTTTGGCGGCGCGGGTGGTACTGTCCGGCCTGGCCGGCAAAGCCGATAATGTTCTCCCGCTGATGGCGGAAAGCGCCGGCGAAGGGGCGGATCAGAACGGCCGGTCCACAATACCCGACATTGCCAACGCCGGCGGCCCGCAGCCATTTGGCCGTGCGCCGCGTCGCGATCAGGAAGACGGCGTCGAACGTCTCGGCGAGGAGATAGCGCAGCACGGTGCGGATCGGCGACGGCCCATGGTGGACATCCCCGACCAGGGCAACGCGCGGGCAGGGGAACACGGCCGTATTGGTCGGCCAGCACTTTTGAAACGTGTCGACATAGGCGACAAACAGGTCGGGCGTTTGCCCCCGGGGAATCTGCCGGGCAATCTGCGCCGCATCGAAGGTGCCCGACGGCGAGGGCATCGAGATCAAGGATCCCTCGGGCGATATGTTCACCGACCACCCGGGGCCGCAGATGATCTGCCGGTCGGCGAGCGGAGCCGGGTCGACGTAGGGCCAGGAGAAATGGGTCGTGTACAGTACATTCATGACAGTCAATCGCAGCCAATGACGGCGTTCCGCGGCCTCGACGCGCCTAACGTCCGCCCTGGGCGAAGTTCGGCCCCAACCACTCCCGCCATAGACGGGCATTGATATGCCCCGGTCCGGGATTTGCCAAGCGGGACGTCAACACGAAGCCTTCACCGCGAACCGCGGCCGCCAAAGAGACGCGCCGCTCGATGTCCGGCGGGCAATAGGGCGTCCTCAGCAACCCTTTCGTCAAGGGGCCCGGGGCAAGGATGTACCCCGAATAGGCCGACAGCCGCTCGGCGGCGATGGCACAGCCGGCCAGCAGCCACAGGCCGGGCGCATCACCGGGCGATTCCGCGTCCATGCCCGGATGGGCCGGCCAGAACGGGACGTCGAGGCGCAGCGGGCCGCCCTTGGCAATGTCGAGCACGGCCCGCAAGGCGTTGACGGCCAGCCGTCGCGCACCGCCCGCAGCGGCGATGCGGGCCAACGTCATCAGGCGTGCCGGGCTCGGCTGGCGGGCAACCTCTCGCCGGGCCGCCGCCAGTGCCGCGTGCAATGCGCCGATGCGCCCGGCCAGTCCCCGCGTTCCCTCCTGCGCCGCCGCGTAGCAATCGAGAACCGTCCGCCATTCCCCGGACTCCGCCTGGTCGAGCATATCGGCTTGCAGGGCGGCGAACGGATGCGGGCGCAGGGCGGCAATGCCGTCTGCGGGAGCCGGCACGACGACCCGCTCGGTCAACAGCCTGGCGGCCGCCAGGCCGGCGGCGCGGTCGGCCTTGCAGGCGAACAGGTTGAGTTCGAACGGGTCGAACGGCTCGTCCAGCGATTGCGGCACCAGCACCGGGGGATCGGGATTCAGCCGGTAGACGGCATACCCCAGATCCTGCAGCTTGCGCATCGCGGTGAGGTCGACCGTATCGCCCGCCCGGACCTCCACCATCACCAGCGGCGAATGCCGGGCGAAGAAGTCCCGCCCGCCGTCGATCACCCGCGGCTCGGCCCCCTCGGCATCGATCTTGACGAAATCGGGCGAACCCCAGCCGCGGATCGAATCCTCGTGGTCGAGGGTGGTAACGGCGGTGTCCTGGCCGACCCCGCCCGCGCCGGCAAGGGCGACCAGTTCGGAGCGGCCGTCGCTGAGGGTCGCGGTGCCGCACGTGTCGGCAATGGCGGCCTCGACCACCGTCATCGCCAGCCGGCCATTGGCGGCCATGCCGCGCCGCAACCGCGCCGCCGTCGTCGCCTGGGGCTCGTAGGACCAAACCTGCCCCGCCGCGCCGACCAGCCGCGCCATCGGCAAGGAATAGGCGCCATGGTTGGCGCCGATGTCGATGGCCCGCATTCCCGCGGTCAGGAAACGACGGACGAACGGCAGTTCCTTCTCGAACCAGTCTTCCTGTTCGAGGAACACGTAGGTGGAGATCTGCCCGAGATCGGCCGGAACGACGATCGCGGTGCCGTCGACCATACGGACGACGACGTCGTCGTCCGGCGCGCTGTCCGCCACAGTCCCCATCACCCGCCCCAGGCCAGCCAGGCCAGCATGCCGCCGCCCAGCAACAGCCGCCACACGGCGAAGGGGGCGAAATCGGCGCGGCGCACCCAGGCCATCATCGCCGCCACGCCGATCAGGGCCATCAGCCCCGCCGCCGCCGCCGCCACCGCCAGATCGCTGGAAAACAGCAACTCGGACTCGCGGCTGAGTTTCCACACCGAGAACAGCGCATGGCCGGCGAAGGCGGGGATGGCCAGCAGCAGCGAAAACCGCACCGCCGCCACCCGCTCATAGCCCATCAGGCGCACGGCGGTGATGGTGATGCCGGTCCGCGACACGCCGGGGATCAGCGACGCCGCTTGCAGGACGCCGATGGCGAAGGCGCCGAAATAGCTCATGTGCTCCATGCGCCGCACGGTCATGCCCAGGCGGTCGGCGACCAGCAGGAACAGGCCGAACACCGCCATCGCCGCCGCCGCCGTGCCCATGCCGCCGAAGCCGCCGCCCATGCGGGCGAAGGCCCAGCCGAGCAGCAGGGCGGGCAGCGAGCCGATCAGCAATTGCAGGAACAGGTGCGCCCCGGGGTCGATCCGGCCCTTGACCAGCTTCCACAACCCGACGGCCATCGCCGCCATGTCGCGCCAGAAGTAAAGCATCAGCGCCACGATGATGCCGGCATGCGCCGCCGCCGCCACCGCCGCCCGCTCGTCGGCGGTGCCGGCAAGCTGCGGCAACAGCGCCAGATGCCCCGAGGCACCGAGCGGCAGCACTTCGCATAGTCCCTGGATTACAGCCAGTATGACGACGTCAAGGAGAGTCACGGCACTGCCCCCACCCACAGCCTGCCCCCTTATACCATCCTGGTGGGACCAGCCGGAAGGGGCGGGAATAGGACCGATATGGGACATATTCTCCGACACCGCATCCCCATTTCGACCCGGGCCGGGG
>JACRFY010000188.1 GCA_016212565.1 Magnetospirillum sp.
AAGCAGAAGGCCATCGCCAGCGGCATCGCCACCGAGTCCGAACTGGACAGCATGGCACCCCAGCAGATCTACCAGTTCATCTTCAAGGCCGGCTTCTCGACGGCGGAAAAGGTGACCTCGGTCTCGGGGCGCGGCGTCGGCATGGACGTGGTGCGCACCAACATCGAGAAGATCGGCGGCACCGTCGAACTGAAGTCGGCGCCCGGCAAGGGCTCGTCCTTCATCATCAAGATCCCGCTGACCCTGGCCATCGTCTCGGCGCTGATCGTCGAATGCGCCGAGGAGCGCTTCGCCATTCCGCAGATCAGCGTCCTCGAACTGGTGCGGGTGACGGCCAATTCCGAACACGGCATCGAGCTGATCAACAACGCCCCGGTGCTGCGCCTGCGCGACCGCCTGCTGCCGCTGGTGTCGCTGAAGCGCCTGCTGCGCCTCGCCGAGGACGGCGCCGACGAGCGTCAGGAGACCTTCATCGTCGTCACCCAGGTCGGCACCTACACCTTCGGCATCATCGTCGACCGCGTGTTCGACACCGAGGAAATCGTCGTCAAGCCGGTGGCGCCGATCCTGCGCCACATCACCATGTTCTCGGGCAACACCATCCTCGGCGACGGCTCGGTGATCATGATCCTCGACCCCAACGGCATCGCCGGCGCCACCGGCGAGTCCGGCCTGCTCGGCGGCACCCAGGGTGCCGAGGCCCAGGTGGTGCGCGAAAGCCATGCCGAGGCCAAGACTTCGCTGCTGGTGTTCCGCACCGGCGGCGAGGACCTCAAGGCGGTGCCGCTGGCCCTGGTGGCGCGCCTGGAAGAAATCGACGTCGCCGAGATCGAGTACAGTTCGGGCAAGCCGATGGTGCAGTATCGCGGCCACCTGATGCCGCTGCTGTCGATCGACGGCGCCACCCAGTTCCGCAGCGAAGGCCGCCAGCCGGTGCTGGTGTTCTCGGATCGCGAGCACACCATGGGCCTGGTGGTCGACGAGATCGTCGACATCGTCGAGGACCGCCTGAAGGTCGAGCTGTCCTCCGACGGCGCCGGGGTGATCGGCACCGCGGTGATCGCCGGCAAGGCGACCAGCATCATCGACGCCGGCTACTACCTGCCGCAGGCGTTCGGCGACTGGTTCGGCGCCAACAAGGACTACGGCTCCTGCGACGAGCATCCGCCGCGCATCCTGCTGGTCGACGACAGCCCGTTCTTCCGCAACCTGCTGACCCCGCTGCTGTCGGTGGCCGGCTACGACGTGGTGGCGGTCGAAGGCGCCGACCGGGCGCTGGCGCTGCGCGATCAGGGCAGCGAGTTCGACCTCATCATCAGCGACATCGAGATGCCGGGGATGAACGGGTTCGAGTTCGCCCTCGCCGTCCGCTCCGACATGCGCTGGCAGGGCACGCCGATGGTGGCGCTGTCCTCGCACGCCACCGAGAAGGACTTCGAACGCGGCCGCACCGTCGGCTTCAACGACTACGTGGCCAAGTTCGACCGCGACTCGCTGCTCTCCACCATCGCCCAGACGCTTGCCGCCCATAAAGGTGCCGCATGACCACCCTCCACCGCACCGCCGCCATGATGGAACCACTGGAGATTAGGGGGGCCACGAAGTGAACCAGATCGTTCCCGCCAAGCGCCAGGTCGGCGATCTCGCCCAGCCCGAGACGCAAGACTACGTCACCATGTTCATCGAGGGGCAACTGTTCGGCATCCCGGTGCTGACGGTCCAGGACGTGCTGGGGCCGCAGCGGATCACCCGCATCCCGCTGGCCCCGCGCGAGGTGGCCGGATCGCTCAACCTGCGCGGCCGCATCGTCACCGCCATCGACGTCCGCCTGCGCCTGGGCGTGACCAAGCGCTCGCAGGAAAACAAGGGCATGAGCGTCGTCGTCGACATGGGCGGCGAGCTGTATTCGCTGATGGTCGATCAGGTCGGCGAGGTGCTGTCGCTGCCGGCGGCCAAGTTCGAGCGCAACCCGCCGACCCTGGATCCGATGTGGCGGGAATTCTCGATGGGTATTTATCGCCTGGAAGATAAGCTGCTGGTCGTCCTCGACGTCGGCAAGCTGCTGGAATTCACGCGGAACGAATAGTATAGGCTTGAGATTGGGACGTTCCGGGGAATGGCATTCGCTTGGAGCCCCACCACAGGGAGGCGAGCTTGGGCATGAAGTCGTGTCTGATTGTCGATGATTCGAAGGTCATTCGTATGGTGGCCAAGAAGATTCTGCACGAATTGACGTTTTCCACCGCCGAGGCCGAGGATGGGCAGCAGGCGCTGGATTACTGCAAGGCGCAGATGCCCGATGCCGTTCTGCTGGACTGGAACATGCCGGTGATGAACGGGATCGAGTTCCTGCGTGCGCTGCGCGCCCTACCCGGCGGCGGCAATCCGGTGGTGGTGTTCTGCACCACCGAAAACGATATCGAGCATATCCAGGAAGCGATCACCGCCGGGGCCAACGAATACATCATGAAGCCCTTCGATAGCGAGATTCTGCAGGCAAAATTCTCGCAAGTCGGCCTGCTCTAGGATTCGGGAAGGCGCTCGCCGCATGGCCATTGACCCCATCCCCGTCAGCACCAACGCCGCGCACGATCCGATTCGCGTGATGATCGTCGACGATTCCGCGGTGGTGCGCGGCCTGGTCACCCGGTTGCTCGAGGAGGACAGCGGCATCGCCGTGGTCGCTTCGGTCGGCAACGGCCAGATGGCCCTGTCGTCGCTGGAGCGCAACGATGTCGACGTCGTGCTGCTGGACATCGAAATGCCGATCATGGACGGGATGACCGCCCTGCCCAAGCTGCTGCAGGTCGATCCCGGCGTGCGGGTGATCATGCAGTCGACCCTGACGGTCAAGGGCGCCGACGTCTCGCTGCGCGCGCTGGAAATGGGCGCCGCCGACTACATCCCCAAGCCCACCACCACCCGCGACCTGGCCGGCGGCATGGACTTCAAGGCCGAGCTGCTGGGCAAGGTGAAGGCCCTGGGCCAGGCCCGCCGCCGCGACCCCCGCCGCCGCATTCGCCCCGGGGCGCAGGCCGCGGTGACGCCGCGGGCGGCCTATGTCCCGGCGCCCAAGGCGCCCGCGGCGCCGCCGACCCTGCGCACCCACGCCGCCGAGCCGCCGGACGTCATCGCCATCGGCAGCTCGACCGGTGG
>JACRFY010000021.1 GCA_016212565.1 Magnetospirillum sp.
AACCGCGCAAACAGGCCGGACACATGACTGCACCCAGGCCGGTTACGCAGAACGCTCACATTTCCCTTGCAACGCAGGGGCCGTCCACACATGGCGGCTTGATACCGGCGAACGGGTCAGTTCGAGCGTTCGCCGGTATCACCCGAACCGCGGATTGCGCATCGGAAACAGCGAATCGCTGCGCAGCAGCGGATCGAACAGCATCCGCAGCACCGATTTGCGGCCGATGACGATCGAGGCCGAGCCGATCATGCCCGGACGGATGGCATGCAGACGGCCGGCGGCATCGGCCAGCGCCGCCTTGTCGGTGCGGATCACCACCCGGTAATAGGCGCTGTCGGTGCGGGCGTTGTCGATGGCGTCGGCGCCGACCATGGTCACCGTGCCCTCCAGGTGCCCGAAGCGGAACTGGTCGTAGGCGCTGAGGCGCACCGAGGCCGGCAGGCCTTCGCGGACATGGCCGATGTCCTGGGGCGCGACCCGCGCTTCCACCACCAGGGCGTCGTCGACCGGGACGATGTCCATCAGCGTATCGCCCGGCCGCGCCACCTGGCCGATATTGGTGATCGCCGCCATCTTCACCACCCCCTTGACCGGCGAGCGCACCTCGGAGCGCGATTCGCGGTCGAAGGCCACCGCCTTGGTGGCATCGAGCGCCGACAGCTCGGATTCGATCTTGCCGATCTCGTCGAGAACCCCGGCGCGCCAACCGAGGTCGAACTCGCTGCGCTTGGCGTCGGTCTCCGCCAACTGGGCCCTGAGGCGGACGATGGCGTCGCGCGCGGTGGCGGTTTCGGTCTCCAGCATCAGATGCTCGCGCTCCAGCCGGTAGAGCTCGGAATTGCCGACCACGCCGACGTCGTAGGCGCTCTTCTTGGTCTTCAGCTCCTGCGCCGCCTTGGCCAGGGCGCGGGTGAGGCCGGCGGCCTTGGTCTCGGTCTCGATCACCTCCTTGCGACGGCGCTCCATCTCGCGGTCGATGACCTTCCGCTGCTCGCCGCGATGGGCGAGGCGCTCGCTGTGAATGGCGGTCTCGCGCGTCTTGGTCTCGGCGTCGATGTCCACGTCCTTGGGCCAGGCGATGGCCGGCGTGGCCGCCAGATCGGCCTTCAGGCGCGCCGAGCGGGCCATCAGCGCCGTCCACCGGGCGCGGCGGTCGGCGAGGTCCTGGGCGCCCTGCGGATTGACCAGGCGCACCAGCACCGCGCCGTCTTCGACCACGTCGCCCTCGTGGACCAGCACCTCGCGGATGGTGCCGCCCTCGTAGTGCTGGACGTGGTGGATCTGGCTGATGGGCTCGATGCGGGCGGTGGCGCTGATGACGTCGTCCAATTCCAGGAAGGCGGCGGCGGCGGTCAGGGTGCCGAAGGCCACCGTCGCCCACACCAGCAGCGCGGTCGCCGAAGCCGGCGTCAGCGACGGCTCGATGCCGTGGATGGGGCTGCGGAACGGATCGACGGCGTCGTTGCGCTTCCTGGTCATGTCGGAGCCTTCGCCCTCAGCACCTCGTCGCGGGCGCCCAGCCGGGTCAGCCGGCCGCGTTCGATCACCGCCGCCTGGGGCGCCAGCCCGACCACCGTCGGGCGGTGCGAGATCACCACCAGGGTGCGGTTGCCGACCACCGTGTCGATGGCGGCGACGGCGCGCTTCTCGGTGCCGGCGTCGAGGCCGGTGGTCGGCTCGTCGAGGATCAGCAGCGCCGACGGCGCCAGCAGGGTGCGGGCCAGCGCCACCAGTTGCCGTTGCCCGCCCGACAGGTTGCGGCCGCCCTCGGCGATCTCGAAGTCGAGGCCGGTGCCGAGCGGCATCACCGCGTTGGCCCCCAGGGCGGCGAGCATGGCGATCATCGCCTCGTCGCTGGCGCTGCCGTCGAAGGACAGGTTGGTGCGCAACGTCCCGGAATAGAGCGGCGGGTTCTGCGGGCAGACGGCGACGTGGCGGGAAAGATCGGCGGGATCGATGCGGACGAGGTCGACCCCGTCGAGCAACACCCGGCCGCTTTCGGGGCGCAGCACCCCGGTCAGCACCTTCTCCAGCGTCGTCTTGCCCGAGCCGGCCGGCCCGACCACCGCCAGCCGCCCGCCGGCGGGAACCGACAGCGAGACGTCGGCCAAGGCCGGTTGGGCGGTGCCGGGATAGCGGGCGGAGACGCCTTCGAGGGTGAGGATGCCGGCGCAGACCGGGCGGTGGATCAGACCGGCGCCGTCGCCGCGCACGGTGGGGCGCTCGCTGACCTTGCGCATCGCCTCCAGCGAGGCCAGGGCGGCGAGACCCTGGGGGATCACCGCCACCACCTGCAGCGAGGCGCCGGTGAAGCGGGTGGCGAGCATCGAGGCGGCGAGGATCAGCCCCGCCGACATCCCGCCGGCCACCGCATACCAGCCGCCCAGCCCGACCGCCACCAGCACCGACAGGTTCTGCGCCAGCAGGGCGAGGTTGCCGCGCAACGCCGCCAGACTGCGGATGGTGCGCGCCGCCGCCGCATACAGCACCGCCCCCTGGCGGAAGCGGCCTTGCAGGTAGGTGGCGGCGCCGACCCGCCGGGCCGCCTCGGGGTCGACGAACGCCTCCTGGGCCGCCTGGGCGCGGCGCGTGGCGGCCTTGGACAGCTCGCCGTGCAGCAGCCGCTGGCGGCGGATGGTGATCAGGCTGCCGACGACGATGGCGCCGTTCAAGGCCAGCACCGCCACGGCGATCAGCGGGTCGCACAGCAGCAGGCCGACGAAGAACAGCACCATGAAGGGCAGATCGGCGAACAGCGACACCGCCGCGGCACCGAAGCCGTCGCGCATGGTGTCGTAGTCCTGCAACAGGCGCATCAGGTGACCGGCGGGGGCGGGGGCGCCGTCGAAGCGGGTGTCGAGGATGCGCCGGTGCATGTCCATGGCCAGGCGGACGTTGCTCTCGTGCAGGGCGTCCTCGACGAACAGGGCGCGCAGGCGGCGGAACACCTGCTCGAACAGGGCGGCGGCAAGGAAGATCACCGCCATCGCCGCCAGCGAATCGGTCAGGCCGTGGGGCAGCACCCGGTCGTAGACCTGGGCCGAGAAGACCGGTGCCGCCAGGGCCAGCACATTGGCCAGCATGCCGGCCACCGAGGCGCGGGCGATCATCGGCTTCAGGCCCGCCGACAGCGCCGCCCACGAGGTCGGCTGGGTGCCGACGTCGCGGTCGAGGCGCGGGCGCATGAACATCACCGCCGCCCGCCCCTGCCCGGAGGCCGGCGGTGCGGTCAGCATCCGCGCCGGGGCGGGTTCCATGGCCACGCAGGGGAACAGCTCGGCGGCGAGGCGGCCGGGATCGACGTCGGGCTCGATATGGGCGGCAAAGCCGTAGCGCGACAGGGCGTCGATCCATGGCCGGGTGCTGCCCTCGGCCTTGGCCATGCGCGCCGAATCGATCAGCGCCGTCGCCGCCACCGGATGGCCGAGGGCTCTCAGGCAGCCGGCGATGGCTTGGGCGGTGGCGTCGCTACTCTTGGGCGGCGGCGAAGGCGGCATCGGCTCCCACCGGATCGCGACCGAGCGCCGTCTGCATCCGCGCCTTGGCCGCCTGGAGATCGGAATAGATCATGTAGCGACGCAGCGTCGACAGCATCCGCGCCGCCTCGGCCTTGATCTCCTCGATGGCGCTGCCGCCCCCGGTCTTGCGGTTGGCGGCGGCCAGCGTGCTCATGCGGCGGTCGATGTTCGCCATCGTCTCGGTGAGACGGTACTCCTTGAGGGCGTGGCGATACTGGACGTCGGCGACATGGACCTGGGTCAGCACCGCCATCGCCACCGCCATCCGCCGCGCCCGCGTCACCTCGGCGGTGGTCTTGGCGTGGGCGAAGCGCTGGGGCGCCGACAGCATGTCGACGATCGTCCACGTCACCTTGACCCCGGCCTCGGCCCACATGTTGTGGAGCAGGAAGGAGTTGGAATCGTAGTGGCCGCCGATGAACGGCCCCAGGCCGGGAATGGTCTTCAGGATCTCGGTGCGGACCTCGGCGGCGTCGATCCTGTACTGGGTTTCCTCGGTGCGCAGCTCGGGACGGTTGGCCAGGGCCAGGGTCTCCAGCACCGACAGGTCTTCGGCCGGCTCGTCGATCAGCCACCCCTCGCCGTCGCCGAGATCGGCCAACTGAAAGCCCGACACCGAGGCCACGCCCATCAACCCGGCCAGCTCGGCGCGGGCGGTGGAGGTCTGGCGCTGCAACTCGGCGATCTGGCGCATGGTGTCGGCGATGGCCCGCTGATGGGCGAGCATCTGCATCGGGTCGCCGACCTTGGTCCGCTCGGCGGTCTCGGCGTCGGCCATCGACTTCTGCAACTGGACTTCCAGGCCGGCATACTTCGAGGTGGCGAATTCGTTGATCACCGCCTTCCAATAGGCGGCATAGACCTCCTGGACCAGCAGGTGCAGGGCGCGGCGGCGCTTTTCCATCGCCAGCTTGACCCGTTCCGCCTCCTGGTCGGAGCGGATCAGGGCGATGGCGAAATCGATCAGGTTCCAGGAGGCGGTCAGGTCGGCGGTGCCGCTGCTGGGGTCCTCGCTGCGCGACCACGACTCGCCCTTCCCGCCGGTGCTGAGGTCCTGCGAGGTGGTGGCCTTCATCTTGTTCTTGGCGCTCCACCCGGCCTTGGCGGAGAGCTCGGGCAGCAGGGCGAAGCTGGCGAGGTCGGCCTTGCCGGCGGCCAACAGCGCTTCCATGGTGCGGACGCGGGCGTCGAGGTTGAAGCGCACCGCCAGCCCGACCGCATCCTCGACGGTCAGAGGGCGGGCAAGGACAGGGCCGGGCAGGGATTCGGCATGGCTGGCCAGGTCGTCGTGGACCGGCGGCAAGTCGGGCGGCATGGAACACGCCGACAGCCCCAAGGCCGCCAGCCCCATCATGCCGCCGAATCCGATCCTGCCGCTTTGGGGTACCATCCGGCGCACTGCGCCCACCCTTGCTTCATATAAACCCGGGCGAGCCTAGGGCAGGATTGATTAACGTTCGTATAACTTTCGTTGGACCGATGCGCCCCGCGCGTCCACCGGTTTTCGGATCGCTCATGTCCAACCGCCGCATCTGCCGGGGAACGACGGGCTTGCCGTCTCTTTGACCGATCCGAACGGCACGAACAGCCGAAGGCGCCGACATGTCCTTTGACGGCTTGACGATCACCCTGCCGGGCTGGCCGTTTTTGTCGTACTGAGCCATCGGATTTCTCCCAGGTGGGAGGCATCGCGATTCCTCAGTGTGGATAAGCCGCACCGGTAGGCATTCCAAGCGTAGTGCGGGCAAGCGCAGAAGGCGAGTCTTAGCGCGACTGGATTGCAACCCTTTGTAGGGGTATTGTCGCGGCTGGGTACGGCTGAAGGCGTACCAGCGACGGGAGTGGAGTCAAATGCCGGTATTCATTAGCTACTCGCACCAGGACAAGAAGTTTGTCGATCAACTTGCAGCGCAGTTGGTCCGCAACAAGGTTAATGTCTGGTTGGATCGCTGGGAGCTGAAGGTCGGCGACTCCTTGATATCAAAAGTTCAGGACGCCATCGTCGGCGCAAGTGCATTGCTCGTGATTTTGTCAAAGAGTTCTGTTGCTTCCGAATGGTGTAAGAAGGAATTGAATGGCGGCCTGATGCGGGAGCTAACCGAGCGTCGGGTTGTTGTACTTCCTGTCGTGCTTGATGACTGCGATATTCCCTTGTTTCTCCGGGAGAAGATGTATGCGGATTTCCGGACTGACTTCGATTCCGGCTTGCGTTCTGTTCTTGAGGCTGTCGCTGCCATTAATACCGAAGCCCAGGGCCGGGTTGACGCTCCCGAATGGCACACTGATTGGTCAATCGATTGGGGCGATTTGCGCGGTGAGCTGTTTGCGATGTCGCTGACAATGGTTGAGGCTGCACAATCGCAGCCATATTCCGTGCTTTCGCTGGTGGATTTTGTTGCCAACGAGGATGCAACGGAACGCTACATGCATCTTAGGAAGAAGGGAAAAGACGCGGAAGCGCGCCGGAACATTATAAAGAAATTTATAAATTTCATTGATGGCGACAGCCTGACTTTTCTCTTTAAGGACAATTTTGCCCAGAGGCGGGAGATTATTTTTCCTGGTGATGAGGCGGACGAAATGTACATCGTCAAAATTGAGTCCCGCTGGATGGGGCAAGATACGGGGCGAGATGTCATTTATCGCCTCGGCGACGCACTTCGGCAGATTTTCCGCCAAATGGAGGAGGTTGCCTTTCGGCCTTAAACGGGGATATCCGCCGGATCAATTGCCTCGCAGGTTCACCACGTTGCTGGCCTCTTCGAGCTCGACGATGCTCTTGAGGTAGTTTGCCCAAACATCCAAGGCGCGGCGCTTTTCCGGGACGTAGGTGTGCTTGTCGTACACAGTCGCCGTAACGCCTCGGGGAGCGTGGTTGAGCACTCGACCGATATGCTCCAGAGGAACGCCAAGCTCAGCCATGCGAGTTGCCACCGTGCGCCGCAGGTCGTGCACGCACCTCGAACCCCCAGTATGCCGGCATGACCTATGTGCAGATTGCCGAGCAGGTGAAGGCGTTGCGGAAGGCCGGGAAGCGAGTTGAGGTCGTCAACGGGGTGACGCGCAATAAGTACCTCCGGAACATCGGTACTCTCTTTGGGTATGGGGTAATGGTGGCGGACTCGCTTTCCTCACACTTGGACAGGGGGGCGAATGCGTCATGGCCGCCGGCTTGGCGGCTCGTGGTCCATCAGGCGGAGTTCCTGGGGCTCGCCGCTGTCGATCCCGCCCGGATGGTAGACCACCCACACATCGTCCCAGCCTTCCCAATGATGATCCGGGTAGGGGTAGTATGGGTCCGGAGTTCCAAAGCGCAGCACGACCTCGAAGAAGGTATCCAAGCTCTGGCCCTTGCGCGGCGGAAGCAGGGCGGCGATCTCGTCGGGCCGGTCCCCGTTGGGGGGGAAATGGACGATGAAACGGTCGTTGTTGACGGTGAGGTGAAGGTGGGCGTCATCCTCGGCGGTGATCGTTCCCCCACGCGCCAGAACCGATCCCTTGAGCGCGGCGCGGGGCATGTCCAGGCTCATCCCGCCCAACTCCGTGGTGCGGCTGGGGCGTACCGGAAAATAGATCTTCGGCTCCTTCATTGCCGAACCGTGGCAGGCAAGGCCCCGAACGTCCCAGAGGGTGAGATCTCTGTTGCGTCCCTGAATGTCGAGCTCGCAAGGCTCGCCTCCCACGGGAACGGGGATGATGACCTGCGGATTGAGATATCGTTTGCTGCCCGATCCGTAGAGGCAAACAATATAGCGGGGCTGGGGTTGCCCGATGAACGTCCACCGCCCCCAGAGCCGACGGCCGGCATCTTTGTGGCCTTCGGCGTCCTCAGTGCTGAGTTGATACTCACCAGCCCACACCGCTGCACCGGTCAAAGACAGTGCCGGTGCCACGCTCATCAGGCGCTGTGGACAAAGCACTTGGCCGGCGAAGCCGGGGGTTGGAGCCGTCGCTAAAAGGGAGAAAATTGCTGCGACGGCCCCCAGCCTTGGCCACATTGGCCCTCTCCCTTGATCCGGCGGCCACCGCGAGGGCCGCCGGACGAGAATACGCCTATTTGGTGATGACGGAATAGGTTTCAACGCGGTAGCGGGGGTTGGGATTGGTCGATCCGAACGGCACGAACACCCGTCGTGTCGGCATATCCTTTGACTGCTCGACGATCACCATGCCGGGCTGACCGTTCTTGGTTTCATAACGGTCGAAAACCACCGCATGTTGGACACCATCCCCGCCGTACTTGCCGTTGGTGCCGATCGTGGCCAAGGCGGTGCCGGGACGCAGCGGCG
This sequence comes from Magnetospirillum sp., assembly GCA_016212565.1. GTDB lineage: Bacteria > Pseudomonadota > Alphaproteobacteria > Rhodospirillales > Magnetospirillaceae > JACRFY01. The sequence continues at coordinate 7,811 of JACRFY010000021.1, forward strand.
GATTGTCGGGGCCGGCGATCTTCGGCCCGGGCTTCCAATCCGTGGTTCGCGTCTCGCTGAGATCGGGGACCACGGCCTTGACCAGGGCGACACACCCCTCGGCTTTGGGATGGGTGATCCTATCGCCATTGGCTTTTGCCGCGTGGAGAATTTCCTGCGCATTCTTGGTCGAAACGTGACCAACCGGCGACGGCGGTTTGGATGGGGACGTGTCGCCGTCCGCACCCGGCGACGTCGTCGGGCCAGGAGGGTTTCCGGAAGGTTCCGGCGCCGGTCCGGGTTGCGGCTGGGGCGCCGGGTCGGGCCGTGGCTGAGGCTGCGGTTCAGGCGCAGGAGCCGGCTGCGGGTCGGGTGCAGGGGGCTGGGGCTGCGGTCCCGGCGCCGGCTGGGTGGGCGGTTCGGGATTTGGCACGGGCTCCGGCGGTTTGGGCGGCTCCGGTGCCGGTACGGGCGCCGGGCTGGGCGCCGGGCCGGGCGGCGGCGGGGGTACCGGATGTGCGGGGGGCTTGGCGGGGGGCGCGGTGCCGCCGTCGCTTCCCCCCTCGGCGGCCGCAAGCATCAGCGGCCGGCCG
>JACRFY010000190.1 GCA_016212565.1 Magnetospirillum sp.
AACTCGGCGTGCTGGACAATGTTTTCGCGCGGCACGAAATGGATCATCTGGGTGTTGAGCTTGGAGGCCAGGGCCTCGGCCAGCTCCAACTCGCGGTCGGTCTGACGCTCGTTGCAGATCAGCCCGCCCAGGCGCACGCCGCCGGAGCCGGCATACTTGAGAATGCCGCGGGCGATGTTGTTGGCGGCATAGAGGGCCATCATCTCGCCGGACATGACGATGTAGATTTCCTGGGCCTTGTTCTCGCGGATCGGCATGGCGAAGCCGCCGCACACCACGTCGCCCAGCACGTCGTAGGAGACGTAGTCGACGTCGTCGTAGGCGCCGTTCTCTTCGAGGAAGTTGATGGCGGTGATGACGCCGCGGCCGGCGCAGCCGACGCCCGGCTCGGGGCCGCCGGCTTCGGCGCACTTGATGCCCTTGTAGCCGAGCTTCATCACGTCTTCGAGTTCGAGGTCTTCGACCGAACCGGCCTTGGCGGCCAGGTGCAGCACGGTGTCCTGCATCTTGGCGTTGAGGATCAGGCGGGTCGAGTCGGCCTTGGGGTCGCAGCCGACGATGAGGATCTTCTGGCCCATTTCGACCAGGGCGGCGAGGGTGTTCTGGGAGGTGGTCGACTTGCCGATGCCGCCCTTGCCGTAGAACGCGATCTGACGAGGCATGGTATGGGTCCTTTCCGGTCTCGGTTGGTTCGGCGAAGGCGCTGCCTCCGCCACAGCCCTACCTCAGCAACCGCCGTGCCAGTTTGCCTGCCCAAAAAAAGGCATCGATAAAACAAGCAGATAACGGGATATGGGGCGCGGATGCCCATCTTTTGGGCGGTGTCGGGAGCGCGACACGCTGTCGGAAGCCCGACAATCCCTGGGGATATGACCAAGGCACAGGGCTTGCATGCTCGCTGGTGCGCCGCAGCACGCCGGCGAGGAGATCCCAGGGCGCCCATGCATAACGGACATTCGACCAATCTGGTGGGCCTGCCGACCGATCTCCTGGCCAGCGCCGCCTTCAACGAACATCCGGTGCCCCTGCACATCTCCGGTGCGCGGGAGATGAACAAGAATCTGTTCGAAATGCTGTCGCAGTCCCAGGACCTCGCCGATGCCGGCGAGGCTTTCACCTGCTACATGATGGCCATGTTCGGCCTCGACCCCGAGCAGCAGGAGAAGGGCAGGACGCGCCGCTACCGTTCGTCGTTCCTGCGCCTGCTCAAGGGCTGGGGCTACGATTCCAACGGCCCCGAGGGGGCGGTGATGAAGGGCTGGGTGGAAAGCCGCTTCGGCCTGGTGCCGACCTTCCACAAGGAGAAGATCGACCGCATCTTCGGTCCGGTCTGGACCACCTACGTGGAAGAGAAGATGTCGAGCCGCTTCCACAACAACTCGATCTATACCCAGCTCGACATGCTGTTCGAGTTCTGCCAGTGGGCGCTGGGCCGCTATGCGGCGACGGGGAAGGCCCACCTGACGCTCTATCGCGGCACCAATTCCTTCGACGAACACCAGATCGTCGTCCGCGAGGACCGCCGCAATGTGGTGATCCGCATCAACAACCTGGCTTCGTTCTCCAGCGACCGCGACGTCGCCGGCTGCTTCGGCGACACCATCGTCACCGCCCGGGTGCCGGTGGCCAAGATCGCTTTTTTCAACACCCTGCTGCCCATCCACCCGCTGAAGGGCGAGGGCGAATACCTGGTGATCGGCGGCGACTACCGCGCCAGCGCCGCCTATTTCTGAGAAAGGATGCGAGCATGATCGGCCCCACCCTGGAAGATCGCGCCCTGGGCGCCTTTCTCGGCCTTGCCGTCGGCGACGCGCTGGGCGCCACCGTCGAATTCATGACCAAGGGCGAGATCGAGAGCAAATACGGCGTCCATCGCAAGATGATCGGCGGCGGCTGGCTGCACCTCAGCCCCGGCCAGGTCACCGACGACACCGAGATGGCCCTGGCCCTGGCCCGCTCGCTGGTGCGGTCGGGCGGCTTCGACGCCAAGGATGCCTGCGACTCCTTCGCCGCGTGGCTGAAATCGGGGCCGGTGGACGTCGGCAACACCTGTCGCCGCGGCATCCGCCGTTACGTCATCCACGGCACCGTCGAGGGCACCTTCTGCGATGGCGATGCCGGCAACGGCGCGGCGATGCGCAATCTGCCCATCGCCCTGGCCACCTTCGGCCGCCCGGCGGAGAGGGAGGCGTGGACGCTGGCGCAAAGCCGCATCACCCACCACCATCCGCTGTCCGACGACGCCACCCTGGCGCTGACCGCCATGGTTCAGGTGATGCTCGACGGCCAGGGGATGAAGGGGGCGCGGGACATCGCCCGCGGGCTGGTGGAGAAACACAAGGCGTTCCGCTTCGAGCCCTATCGCGGTCAGTCCTCGGCCTATGTGGTCGACACCATGCAGACGGTGCTGCACTTCTACTTCATCACCGATTCGTTCAAGGATTGCGTGGTCCAGACCGTCAACCAGGGCGGCGACGCCGATACCACCGGAGCGCTGGCCGGGATGCTGGCCGGGGCGACCTATGGCGTCGCCGACATCCCCAAGGGCTGGCTGGCCAAGCTCGACCGGACGGTGGTCGAGGAAATCCGCCGCCTGGTGCCCAAGCTGCTGGAGATTGCGGCAGCCTAGCGCAACGCGAATTCAGGTGGCTTCGCTTCGCTCCAGAGGCCGTTGAGGCCGAGGCCAAACAAACCGCAGGTTTGTGCCCGGCGAGGGGCCTGACGAAGCTTTAGCCGCCCACCGGGGCTGCCGACCCGCGAGGTATGAAACGGGGCGGCTTCAGCGCCCATTGAGGGCGCGGCCAAGCGAGCGGAGCGAGCGCCCGGCGAGGGCT
>JACRFY010000191.1 GCA_016212565.1 Magnetospirillum sp.
ATGGGCCTATCCCCGGCGGCCTTCCACATGGTCGAGATCCGCAAGGGCGACTGGGTGCTGTCGGACTGACGCTTGGTGTTCTGCCGTCACCCCCGCCTTCGCGGGGGTGACGGGACAGATGGATTAAAACGATGTTCGCCGCTTTTCTGCAGTATCTGTTCGCCGGACTGACCTCGGGGGCGATCTACGCCCTTGCCGGGCTCGGCTTCGCCATCATCTTCAACGCCAGCCACGTGATCAACTTCGCCCAAGGCGAGTTCATCATGATCGGCGGCATGGCCACCACCGCCCTGGTCGCCGCCGGGACGCCGCTGCCGCTGGCCATCGTCCTGGCGATCCTGATCACCATGGCGGTGGGCATGGCGCTGGAGAAGTTCGCCGTCGAGCCGGCCCGCGGCGCCGACGTCACCGCCATCATCATCATCACCATCGGCGCCTCGATCTTCCTGCGCGGCGCCGCCCAGGTGGTGTGGGACAAGGAGTTCCACTCCCTGCCGGCCTTCTCGGGCGAAACGCCGCTCGACGTCGCCGGCGCCACCCTGACCCCGCAGAGCCTGTGGGTGGTCGGCGTGTCGGTGGCGATGATCGTCCTGTTGTGGTGGTTCTTCAATCGCACCCTGTTCGGCAAGGCCATGCTCGCCACCTCCTACAACCGGCTGGCGGCGCAATTGGCCGGGGTGGCGGTGAAGAAGGTGCTGCTGGCCAGCTTCGCCCTGTCGGCGATGCTCGGCGCGGTGGGCGGCATCGTCATGACCCCGATCACCTTCACCAATTACGAGGTCGGCATCATGCTCGGCCTCAAGGGCTTTTCCGCGGCGGTGCTGGGCGGACTGGGCAACGGCATGGGCGCCATCGTCGGCGGGCTGATCGTCGGCATCGCCGAGGCCCTGGCCGCCGGCTACCTGTCCTCGGCCTACAAGGACGCCATCGCCTTCGTCATCATCTTGCTGGTGCTGTTCTTCATGCCCAACGGTCTGTTCGGCAAGCGGGGCTCCGAGCGGGTATGAAGGCAGTCCTCGGCACTCCCCGCTTCGGCGGCCTCGGCCTGCTGGCGCTGATCGTCGGCCTGGCGCCGCTGGCCTTCCCCAACGCCTATTTCTACGATGTGGCGGTCAACGCCCTGTTCAATGCCGTGGTCTGCGTCGGCCTCAACCTGCTGATCGGCTACGGCGGGCAGATCAGCCTCGGCCATGCCGGGTTCTTCGCGCTCGGCGCCTACGGCTCGGCGCTGCTGACCGGCCGCCTCGGCCTGCCGCCGCTGGCGGCGCTGGCGGCCTCGGCGGCGGCGGTCGGGGTGCTGGCCCTGGTGGTCGGGCGGCCGATCCTCAAGCTCAAGGGCCATTACCTGGCGATGGCCACCCTGGGCATCGGCATCATCATTCACATCGTGCTGAAGACCGAATCGGCACTGACCGGCGGTCCCGACGGCCTCAGCGTCGACTCGTTCTCGCTGCTGAATTTCACCGTCACCTCCGACCGCCAGTGGTACTGGATCGGCGGCGGCCTGCTGCTGATCAGCGTGTGGCTGGCGCTGAACATCGTCGACTCGCCGATGGGCCGGGCGTTGCGCGCGGTGCACGGCTCGGAGATCGGTGCCGAGGTGGTCGGCGTCGACACCACCCGCTACAAGGTGTTCATGTTCGTCATCTCGGCGGTGTTCGCCAGCGTGGTCGGCAGCCTGTTCGCCCACAAGAACGCCTTCATCACCCCCGACATCGGCAGCTTCTTCCGCTCCATCGAGATGGTGACCATGGTGGTGCTGGGCGGCATGGCCTCGACCTTCGGCGCGGTGATCGGGGCGGTGATCCTGACCCTGCTGCCGCAACTGCTGGCGGCGTTCGAGGATTACGAGGCCATGGTGCTGGGCGGCATCATGATGGGGACGATGATCTTCATGCCCAAGGGCCTGCTGCCCAGCCTGCTGCTGCTGTGGGCGCGGCAGCGGGAGACGGCGCCATGACCCTGCTGGCGGTGGAGAACCTGTCGAAGGTGTTCGGCGGCGTCCATGCCGTCGAGGACCTGTCGTTTGCCGTCACCCCCGGCACCATCCACTCGATCATCGGCCCCAACGGCGCCGGCAAGACGACGCTGTTCAACCTGATCACCGGCATCTACACCCCGACCTCCGGCCGGGTGCGCTTCGCGGGCGCCGACGTCACCGGCCAGCGTCCGTTCCAGCTTGCCCGCCTGGGGATGAGCCGCACCTTCCAGAACCTGCAGATCTTCTTCAACATGAGCGCGCTGGAGAACGTGATGGTCGGCCATCACCTCCACCTCGACCGCCGTTTCCTGCCCTCGCTGCTGCGCCTGCCCCAAGTGGTCGCGAGCGACCGCGCCTGCCGCGCCACCGCCACCGCGCTGATGGAATTCGTCGGCCTGTCGCGCTACGTCGGCGCCCAGGCCGCCGCGATGCCCTACGGGGCGCTGAAGCGGCTGGAGATCGCCCGCGCCCTGGCGGCCAAGCCGCGCCTGCTGCTGCTCGACGAGCCGGCCGCCGGCCTCAACGCCACCGAGAGCCGCGAAATCGACGAGGTGATCCAGCGGGTGGCCGAAAGCGGCGTCACCGTGGTGCTGGTCGAGCATGACATGAAGATGGTGATGGGCATCTCCGATCACGTTCTGGTGCTCGATTACGGACGCAAGCTGGCCGAGGGCACCCCGGCCGAAGTGCGTGCCAATGCCGAGGTGGTCGCCGCCTATCTCGGCGCCCCGGCCTGAGGGAGATCACCGCATGCTGCTGGAAATCTCGGCCCTCACCTGCCATTACGGCCGCATCCAGGCCCTGGACGGCATCGAGGTCGCCATCGCCGAGGGCGAACTGGTCGCCCTGGTGGGGGCCAACGGCGCCGGCAAGACCACCTTGTTGCGCTGCCTGTCCGGGGTGCAGCCGGCCAGCGCCGGCACCATCCGCTTCGACGGCCGCGACATCACCCGTCTCGCCCCCGAGGAGCGGGTGGCGCTGGGCATCGCCCAGGTCCCCGAAGGCCGCCAGGTGTGGGGTCCGCTGACCGTCGAGGACAATCTGCGCCTGGGCGCCTATCGCCGTCGCGGCGCCGACGTCGCCGCCGACCACGCCCGCATGGTGGCGATGTTCCCGATTCTGGAAACCAAGTGGACGCAGCCGGCCGGTACCCTGTCGGGCGGCCAGCAGCAGATGCTGGCCATCGCCCGGGCGCTGATGGCCCATCCGCGCCTGCTGCTGCTCGACGAGCCGTCGATGGGCCTGGCGCCGCTGCTGGTGGCCGAAATCTTCCGCACCGTCGAGGCCCTGAAGGCTGGCGGCACCACCGTCTTCCTCGTCGAACAGAACGCCACCGCCGCCCTGGCCATCGCCGATCGCGGCTATGTGCTGGAGACCGGCCGGGTGGTGATCACCGACGACGGCCGCGCCCTGCTGGCCGACGAACGGGTCAAGGAAGCCTATCTCGGGCTGTAGAGGGGCTAGAGCCTTTTCGCGCCGAGTGGAATCGATAGAGGATTCCCCCTGAGGCCGGTTTGTGATTCAACATCATCGGTGACAACGCTGCCGAGGATGATGCGATGGCGTGGCGTTCAGGGCCGTCCTATTCGCAGGACTTGCGAGATCGGGTTTTGGCGGCGGTGGACGGCGGCATGAGCGCCTACGAGGTGGCGCCGCCGGCGCCGCGCCACCGGCGAGACGACGGTGAGGCCGCAGCCTGGACGTCCAGGGCAGAAACTGGCGGCTCACCTGGAGGCGTTGCAGGCGAAGATCACGGCCGAACCCGACGCCACTCTGGCCGAATTGCGGGCTTGGATGTCCGCCGAATTCGGCGTGTCGATCAGCGTCGGCGGGCTGTGGAAGACGCTTGAACGGTTCGACCTCATACCGGCGGCATGAATGTTCCATTCATGCCGCCGGTATCACATCGATATTTCATGATGGCATTTTGCCGGCCAGTAAACTCGTTGGATATCTGCCTTTGGTTGCCAGGACCGAGTTGGAGCAGCGCTCGTTTTCCCGAGATGGAGCCCTTCGCCGTCCGCGTCCAACCGGGAGGGGGCGACGCGGCGGCTCTTTGCCCCTACATTCACCGGACCATTCCCGGGAGCGCGTCCATGCCGCCCAAGATCGTCGTCGCCGTCCTCGCCCTGCTGGCCGCCGTACCGGTGCGGGCCGCCGAGCCGCCGCCCGGTTTCACCACCGCGCTGGACCGCGATCAGGCCGCCGTCGGGCGGATCTGGCAGCCGGCGAGCAAGCGTTACCTCTCGCCCGACGAATTGGCGGCGCTGGCGACGGAGGCCGACGTCGTCCTGTTGGGCGAGACCCACGACAATCCCGATCACCATGCCCTTCAGGCGTGGCTGCTGCGGCGCCTGATCGCCGCCGGCCGTCGGCCCTCGGTGGCCTTCGAGATGATCGACGAGACCCAGGCGCCGACGCTGACCGGCCACCTTGCCGCCCATCCCGGCGATGCCGCGGGGCTGGGCCCGGCACTGAAGTGGCAGAACAGCGGCTGGCCGGATTGGGCGCATTACCGTCCCATCGCCGAGGCGGCGCTGGCGGCGGGCATGCCGCTGCTGCCGGCCAATCTCGGCCGCGACGCCACCCGGGCCGCCGCCAAGGCCGGAGCGCCGGGGCTCGAACCGGCGGTCGCCGCCGCCATGGCCGCGGAAATCAAGGACTCCCACTGCGGCATGTTGCCCGACAAGGCGGTGCCGGCGATGGTGGCGGTGCAATGGGCCCGCGACGCGGCGATGGCCAAGTCCCTGGCCGCCGGGCTGGAGCGGCAAGGCAGCGCAGTGCTGATCGCCGGCTCCGGCCACGTCCGCCGCGACCGCGCCGTTCCCCGCCACCTGGGCGGGCGGCGGATCCTGGCGGTGGCCTTCGTCGAGGTGCGTCCGGGAATGGTCAGCCCCGCCGAGGAAGACCTGCCCTTCGACGCGGTGTGGTTCACCCCGCGCGCCGAGCGCAGCGATCCGTGCGAGGCATTCGCCCAGCACATGAAGGGCAAGGGAAGCCCCTGACTGGCGAACCTCGTTCCAACCCGATCCGCAACGCGCTTTCACGAGGGCCGAGTTCGCCGGTGTCGTTAATGGCGGCGAGGATGTCGCCAATCCGCTCCGAATCGCCCCGCGCCATCGGAGCGGAACGGGCGCCGAGCGCCTCGGTCACAACACCCGCCCGCCCTTCTTCGCGCCCGCAGCATCTCCCCCGTCCCCGCCCACTCCGCCGCCCCGCCCGCCCTACCCACTCAGGCGGTGCCGTCCAGTCCAAAAGATGAGGAAATCCGTCATTTACATGCGAGTGCGTCGCATCTTCACGTACATTTATTACCGGTTGACTGCCATGAACAAAAGGAACTTGCGCTTTCGCAAGTGCAGCGGTTATGGTCCTGGTCCTTGAGCTTAGGCCGTCCGGAACGGGGGAATTATGTCCTTCGGGCAGGCGGCGGAACGACGAATGGATAGGACATGGCACAACGGGAACTGATCACGGTCGACGGCAACGAGGCGTGCGCGTCGGTGGCTTACCGCGTCTCGGAAGTGGCGGCGATCTACCCGATCACGCCGTCTTCGACCATGGGCGAGCTGGCCGACCAGTGGGCCTCCGAAGGCAAGAAGAACATCTGGGGCTCGGTGCTCGATATCGCCGAGATGCAGCATGAGGGCGGCGCCGCCGGCGCGGTCCACGGCGCGCTTCAGGCCGGCTCGCTGGCGACGACCTTCACGGCGTCCCAGGGCCTGCTGCTGATGATCCCCAACATGTTCAAGATCGCCGGCGAGCTGACCCCGTTCTGCATGCACGTCACCGCGCGCACCATCGCCACCCACGCGCTGTCGATCTTCGGCGACCATTCCGACGTCATGAGCTGCCGCCAGACCGGCTTCGCCATGCTGTCCTCGGGCTCGGTGCAGGAGGCCCACGACCTGGCGGCCGTCGCCCATTCCGCCACCCTGACCTCGCGGGTGCCGTTCGTGCACTTCTTCGACGGCTTCCGCACCTCGCACGAAGTGGCGAAGATGGAGCGGCTGACCGACAACGATCTGCGCACCATGATCGACGAAGAGGCGATCAAGGCCCATCGCGCCCGTTCGCTGTCGCCCGACCATCCGTCCCTGCGCGGCACCGCCCAGAACCCCGACACCTTCTTCCAGATGCAGGAAGCCCGTAACCTGTGGCACGACGCCTGCCCGGCGATCGTCCAGGAGGCGATGGACAAGTTCGCCGCCCTCACCGGGCGCAAGTACGGCCTGTTCGACTATCACGGCGCCGCCGATGCCGAGCGGGTGATCATCATCATGGGCTCGGGCGCCGAAGCGGTGCACGAGACCGTCGATCACCTCAACAGCCAGGGCGCCAAGGTCGGCGTGCTGAAGGTGCGCCTCTACCGCCCGTTCTCGCTCGACGCCTTCGTCGCCGCCCTGCCGACCTCGGTGCGCGGCATCGCCGTGCTCGACCGCACCAAGGAGAACGGCGCGCTGGGCGAGCCGCTGTACATGGACGTCATCACCGCCATCGCCGAAGCCAAGGCCGGTGGAAACCGCGCCACCGCGGCCGATCCGCTGGTGATCGGCGGCCGCTACGGCCTGGCGTCGAAGGAATTCACCCCCGCCATGGTCAAGGCGGTGTTCGATGAGCTGACCAAGGCGGCGCCGAAGCGCCACTTCACCGTCGGCATCACCGACGACGTCACCGGCCTGTCCCTGGCGGTCGACGAGTCGTTCGTCATCCCGCAGCCGAAGGTCAAGAGCGCGGTGTTCTTCGGCCTCGGTGCCGACGGTACGGTGGGCGCCAACAAGAATTCGATCAAGATCATCGCCGAGAACGCCGGGTTCGAGGGCCAGGGTTACTTCGTCTATGACTCGAAGAAGTCCGGCGCCATCACCATCTCGCACCTGCGCTTCTCGCCGGAGAAGATCCGCTCCTCGTACCTGCTGAGCCAGGCCGACTTCGTCGCCTGCCACCACTTCATCTTCCTCGACAAGTACGACGTCATCAACTACGCCGCGCCGGGGGCGACCTTCCTGCTCAACGCCCCCTACGGCAAGGACGAGATCTGGGACATGCTGCCCCGCGAGGTGCAGGAACAGATCATCGCCAAGAACCTCCAGGTCTACACCATCGATGCCCGCAAGGTGGCCCAGGCCGCCGACATGGGCAGCCGCATCAACACCATCATGCAGACCTGCTTCTTCGCCCTCTCCGGCGTGCTGCCCAAGGACGAGGCGATCGGCCACATCAAGAAGGCGATCGAGAAGACCTACGGCCGCAAGTCCGAGAAGATCGTCGCCAAGAACTTCGCGGCGGTCGACATGACCCTCCAGCATCTGGAAAAGGTCGCCATCCCCGCCACCGCCACCGCCACCCGCGAACTGCCGCCGATCGTGTCGCCGAACGCGCCCGACTTCGTGCAGCGGGTGACCTCGGTGATGCTGGCCGGCAAGGGCGATCTGCTGCCGGTCTCGGCCTTCCCGGTCGACGGCACCTGGCCCAGCGCCACCGCCCAGTACGAGCGCCGCAATATCGCCGCCGAGATCCCGGTGTGGGAGTCGGAGCTGTGCATCCAGTGCAACAAGTGCGCGATGGTCTGCCCGCACGCCGCCATCCGCGCCAAGACCGCCGAGCCGGCGGCCCTGGCCGACGCGCCGTCCAGCCTCAAGCGCATGCCCTACAAGGGCAACGAGTTCAAGGGCGCCGACTACCTGCTCCAGGTGGCGCCCGAGGACTGCACCGGCTGCAACCTGTGCGTCAAGGTCTGCCCCGGCAAGGACAAGAAGGACCCGTCGCGCCTGGCGCTGCGGATGTCCGACAAGCTGCCGCTGATCGAGGACGAGAAGATCAACTGGGCCTATTTCCGCGCCCTGCCCGACGTCGACCGCAGCAAGCTCGGCAAGCCGTCGGTCAAGACCGCCCAGTTCCTCCAGCCGCTGTTCGAGTTCTCCGGCGCCTGCGTCGGCTGCGGCGAAACCCCGTACATCAAGCTGCTGTCGCAGCTTTACGGCGACCGCCTGCTGGTCGCCAATGCCACCGGCTGCTCGTCGATCTTCGGCGGCAACCTGCCCACCACCCCCTATGCGGTCGACGACCACGGCCGCGGCCCGGCCTGGGCCAACTCGCTGTTCGAGGACAATGCCGAATTCGGCATGGGCTTCCGCCTTGCCGTCGACAGCCACAAGGAGCACGCCCGCCTGGTGCTGCGGCACCTCGGCGCAGCCGGCAAGCTGCCGGAGATGCTGGTCAACGAGCTGATCCTCAGCCCGCAGGACGATGAGGCGCAGATCGCCGCCCAGCGCGCCCGCGTCGATGCGCTGCGCCGCCAGTTGGCGCCGCTGGGCTCGGCCGAGGCCCGCCGCCTCGAACAACTGGCGGATTACCTGGTGGAAAAGGTGGTATTCATCGTCGGTGGCGACGGTTGGGCCTACGACATCGGCTACGGCGGTCTCGACCACGTGCTGGCGTCGGGCAAGAACGTCAACATCCTGGTGCTCGACACCGAGGTGTATTCCAACACCGGCGGCCAGCAGTCCAAGGCCACGCCGCTGGCGGCGACCGCCAAGTTCGCCGTCGCCGGCAAGTCGCTGCCCAAGAAGGATCTGGGCATGATGGCGATGGCCTACGAGGACGTCTACGTCGCCAACATCGCCTTCGGCTCCAAGGACGTGCAGACCGTGCGCGCCATCCAGGATGCGGTGTCCTGGCCGGGCGTGTCGCTGATCGTCGCCTACTCGCATTGCATCGCCCACGGCTACGACCTCGGCTCCGGCCTCGACCAGCAGCGTCTCGCGGTGCAGACCGGCTATTGGCCGCTGTACCGCTGGGATCCGCGCAAGCTGGCCACCGGCGAAAGCCCGCTGACCATGGACAGCCAGGAGCCGAGCACCGGCCACCTGCGCGACTTCCTCAAGAACGAGGCCCGCTTCACCATCGTCGAACGCGCCGATCCGGAGCGTTTCAACAAGCTGGTCGATCAGTCCGAGAAGCTGATCAAGCGTCGCTTCGCCACGCTGCGCCGCTTCGCCGGCATCGAGGCCCCCGCCGCCGCGAAGGACGCCGCCGAATAGGCGGAGGGATTGTGACGACGACGGCCCGGGAGGCGACTCCCGGGCCGTTTTGCGTCAGAACCGCCCCAACCCCACCAGCGACGACTCGTAGCCCATGCGGGCGACGTGGCTGTTGGCGACGTGAGACTGCGACATCGCCTGGAAGCCGGGCATGGTGACGTTGAACTCGGTCGAATGATTGATGCTGACGTCGCTGCGCGTGTTGGCGATGATCGCTTCCATGTGGTCGGCGGCGACGCGGTGGATGATGCTGGTGCCGTCGCCGCTCAGGGTCATCGACACCGCATCGCCGACGCCGATCGGAATGGTCGAACTGGCGCCGACACTGCCGTCGTTGGCCACCGACAGCACCGTCTGCAAGCCCATCGGCGCCATCGCTCCGGTCACGGTGGTGCGGATCACCACGGCGAAATCGACCGGAATGCCGCCGATCATCATGCCGCCGCGCAGGGAGCCCAGTTCCTCGTGCCCGAGCGGCGTCAGTGCGGCAAAGGGATCGTCGCCGGCAACCGCCGCGGCCGCCAGGCCGGGCGCCAGCATGATCGCGGCGGCGGCCAGTCGAAGCGGGACCTGTCTCATGCGCGTCCTCCTCTTGCGGGTCAGAACTCGAACAGTCCGGGCAGGCCGACCGCGAACGTCGCCAGCCCCTGGCGATTCAGCGCCGTTCCGAACGGCGCCTTGCGGCGCACCGCCCATTCGGCGTCCTGGTTGAAGCGCTGGTGGGCGAGGTCGAGATCGTCGCCCAGGATTTCGAGGCGCGCGTCCGCCTTCAACGCCGGCAGTTGCTGGCCAATTACAATATCAATCTACAGTATTCCCAGCTCTTTGGGATCGATACCTCGCAGCAAATACAACAGATCGAATCTTATTTGAATTCGCCGGATTTACTTGGCCAGACCGTGTTGGATCAAATGATCAATGAAGAATTGATCCGTCAGGAAGCCGTCAAGC
>JACRFY010000189.1 GCA_016212565.1 Magnetospirillum sp.
CTTGGCGATGCCGCCGAAGGCGGCCTTGGTGTCTTAGTGGTGAACATGTCGCAGGCACCCTGAAACAGCGGGATAAGCCATCCACGCCAATCCCCAGTTTCCACCGTTACCGGGAATGGCACCGCGTGGATGGCCGTGACAAGCACGGCCATGACGATACCTATTCGATACATAACGGTTATCTGCTTAACTGAACCGTATTGGTTCTGACCCTACCGCTTGGCCTTGCGGTTGCGCTCCAACTGCTCGACGGTGGTCTGGAAGCCGATATAGACCTCGTACTTGTCGATGATGTCGTCGGCGGGGACCGGAATGTTGATGGTCACCGGATCGTCGGTGTGGCGGACCACGTCGGTGCCGGCCGGGAAGGGCACGGTGAGGTCGAAGTCCGCCTTGGCATCCGGCTTCGGATAGAAGACCGGCACGGCGACGAAATAGGACAGGTTCGATTCGCGCGCGGCGTTGGCCGGGCCGCGCTTGGCCTCCAGGCTGATCTGGAGTTCCACCTCGACGTCCCAGGCGTCGGTGCGGCCCTTGATCGCCTTGTAGGAGCAATTGCCGGTATAGCCGACGATCTCGGCTTCCACCTCGACGTCGGTGAGATCGCGACCGGGACCGCTCTTGAACTTGGTGATGTGGCTGGTGTCCGAGAGGATGAACACCGGCGGACAGGGCGGCGGCTCCTTGGGCTTGCCAATGCACGAGGTCAGCGTCGGGGCGACCAGCAACAGCGCCGCGAGCGGCAGCAACGGACGGAATGGCATCGATCCACACTTCCTAGAGGGCATTGTGCGCGCCGTCGCAGAACGGCGGGGTTGCGGTGCGCTTGCAGCCGCACAGATACAGGGTGCCGTCCTCGACCGCCACATGCAGCAGCGGCCCCTTGCCGCTGCCCTTGTGGGCGCCGTCGCAGGTCGGCTGACTGGCCGAGCGCCCGCAGGTGCACCAGAACACCTTTTCGCCGGCCTTGACCTCGACCGGCATCGGGTACGGAGTTGCGACTTCGGGCTCGCTCATGCCTGACCTTCCTTGATCCGCGGCAAATCTGATACACCAGCCCGACTTTAGAGGAGGGCGAGATCACGCACAAGCGCCCCCATGCGGAGGATCCATGGCCGAACGTCCAGCCCTCGTCCCACCCCTCGTTATCGTCCTGGCCTCGCCGCGCGGCTTCTGCGCCGGGGTCGACCGCGCCGTGCACATCGTCGAGCGGGCGATCGAGAAATACGGCGCCCCGGTCTATGTCCGCCACGAGATCGTCCACAACCGCTTCGTCGTCGACTCGCTGAAGGCAAAGGGCGCGGTGTTCGTCGACGAACTGAGCGAGGTTCCCGACGGCGTGCCGGTGGTGTTCTCGGCCCACGGGGTGCCGAAAAGCGTTCCCGACGCGGCGACCGCCCGCGGCCTCGCCTACCTCGACGCCACCTGCCCGCTGGTCACCAAGGTCCATCGCGAGGCCGAAATGCACCATGCCCAGGGACGGCAGATCGTCATGATCGGCCACAAGGGCCATCCCGAGGTGATCGGCACCATGGGTCAGGTCCCCGACGGCGCGGTGCTGCTGGTGGAGACCGTCGCCGATGCCGAAACGGTGGCGCCCCGCGATCCCGAGCGCCTCGCCTACATCACCCAGACCACCCTGTCGGTCGACGACGCCGCCGCCATCACCGCGGTGCTGAAGCGGCGCTTCCCCGCCCTGACCGGCCCGCGGCGCGAGGACATCTGCTACGCCACCACCAACCGCCAGGCGGCGGTGAAGACCATCGCCCCGTCTTGCGATGCGGTGATGGTGATCGGCGCCCCCAATTCGTCGAACTCCAAGCGATTGGTCGAGGTGGCGGCGCGGGCCGGCTGCGCGCGGGCGATCCTGGTGCAGCGGGCGGCCGAGATCGATTGGGACAGCCTGGCCGGCATCGGCCGGCTCGGCATCACCGCCGGTGCCTCGGCCCCGGAAATCCTGGTCGAGGAGGTGATCGCCGCCGCCGGCACCCGCTTCGCGGTGACCATCGAGGAAGTCACGGTGACCGACGAAACGGTGGCCTTCAAGCTGCCGGCCCAGCTCGACGGCTAGGCCCGGTCGAGAAGGCTTCTCCGTCGGGGCCGATCACACTATCATTGGTGTAGGGCCGACGCCGGTTTCACGTCGGTTCAAACTCGGGAACGACCGACCGATGAACGCATCTCCGGCCTTTTGGGCAACCGTCGAGACGCTGATCGCCCCGGCGAGCACCAGGCCGGCCGTCCGCTATCTCATCGCCGCGATGCTGATCGCGGCGGCGCTGCTGCTCCGTCTCGCCATCGCCCCGCCCGAGGCCGGACTGCCGTTCATCACCTTCTTTCCCGCCGCCGCCCTGGCGGCGATCTTCGGCGGCCTCGGCCCCGGTCTGCTGGTCACCGCGGTCTGCGCCGGGCTCGCCGCCACGCTGTTCATGCCGCCGGTCGGCACCGGCAGCTACACCGAGGTGTCGGTGCTGGTCTATGTCGCCAACGGCGTCCTGGTGTGCGCGGCCATCGAGGTCATGCACCGCTACCATCGCGTCTACAAGCGCGCCACCGCCGACCTCGTCACCGCCAAGACCATGGAGGAAGCCGCCCGCCACGCCACCGAAGCGGTCAATCGGGAATTGCAGGATTCGAACCGCGACCTGGAGCAATTCGCCTACGTCGCCTCGCACGACCTGCAAGAGCCGCTGCGCATGATCGTCAGCTACGCCCAGTTGCTCAAGCGCCGCTACCACGGACGGATCGACGGCGACGCCAACGCGTTCCTCGACTTCATGGTCGAGGGGGCGACGCGGATGCAGACGATGGTCATCGATCTGCTCGAATACTCGCGTCTCGACCGGGCCGGCGAGACGGCGACGCGGTTCGACAGCGGCGAGGCGATCGCCGCCGTGGTCGCCAGCCTGTCGCTGGCCGTCGCCGAGGCCGGCGCCGTCGTCGAGCTCGGCGCGATGCCGCCGATTCATTACCACCGCAGCCAGTTCCTCCGCCTGCTCCGGAACCTGATCGACAATGCCGTCAAATACCGCGACCCGGCCCGCCCGCTGACGGTGCGCATCGACGCCCGTCGCGACGGCGACCGCTGGGTGTTTTCGGTCGCCGACAACGGCATCGGCATCGATCCGGCCTATTTCTCGCGCATCTTCCTGATCTTCCAGCGTCTGCACACCCGCGACAAGTACGACGGCACCGGCATCGGCCTGGCGATGTGCAAGCGGATCGTCGAGCGGCACGGCGGCAAGATCTGGATCGAATCGCAGCCGGACGGCGGCACCACGGTGCTGTTCGACCTGCGGGTCCACGGCGACGAATCCCACGCCGACGGCACGCCCCCCTCGTCCCAATAGGGGCGCGGCCGAAGCTCTCGGACGAATGGCCTCATATCGGCGAGCCGCCGAAGCGACTCGCCTGTTTGCCCTCGCCGGGCGGGCGCATCCGCGCCCTTGGCCGCGGCCTCAATGATGGGGTGGACGGCCCCTGCTCACCGGCGTCGCAATGCGCCAAAGTGGTCGTTGAAGACACACCACTTGAAGACGGGGGCCGTCCATGAGCGAGATTAGCATGATCGGGTTGGATCTGGCGAAAGCGGTTTTCCAGGTCCATGGCGTTGACGCGGCGGGCGATGTGGTGGTCCGGCGCCAGTTGCGGCGCGGCCAGATGCTTGGCTTCTTCGCCAA